>NZ_CP109162.1:6738445-7061519 GCF_035920445.1 Nocardia sp. NBC_01730
GCGGCAATCGCCAATGCCAGCGGGAGACGGCCGCACAGCTCCACCAAGCTGCGGGTGGCGTCCGGTTCGGCCTGCACCCGCTTCGCGCCGACCGCCAGTATCAACATCTCCTCCGCCTCGGCAGGTGTGAATGTCGACAGGAGCAGTGTTCTGGCGCCGTCCAATGCCAATGTTCGCCTGCTGGTGATCAGTACCAGACTGGTAGGACCGGCAGGCAAGAGCGGCAGCACTTGGTCTTCGAACCCGGCGTTGTCCAGAATTATCAAGGTGTTTTTGCCGTACAACCGATCCCGGTACATGGCCGCTCGCTCGGCCGAGCCGGGCGGGATCTGTTCGCTGGGCACTCCCAGCTGCCGAAGGAACGTTGCCAGGACCGACGAGGGGTCCGCGGGTGACTGAGCGGCATGCCCCTGTAGGTCCATGTATAGCTGGCCGTCACCGTAACGGCCTTCCCTCCGCAGCCGGTGCGCGGCATGCACTGCGAGCCGCGTCTTCCCGATGCCAGCCATCCCCTCGATCACGAAGACGGGTGCCGAGGTGTCGGCGTTGTCGGCGGAGGATCCGTTCAACAGTTGCTGAAGCTCCGCCTTTCGGCCGATGAAATCGGCGATATTCGGCGGCAATTGGTGATGCGCGCTTACCGGCGTGAACTCGGGCTGGCCTACTTCCTGCCGTAACACACGCTGATAGGCGGCAGTGAGTTCGGGCCTGGGATCGGCGCCGAGTTCCGATGCCAAGCGCCGCCGCAGGGTGTCGAAGACATTGAGCGCGGCAGCCTGTTGCCCACTACCCGCGAGCGCGATCATCAACGCCGCATGAATGGTTTCGTGCAGGGGATCGGCGTCGGCCACCTGCTGCAATAGCGGAAGTACTTCCTGGTACGACCCCAAATCCGCGGCAACGGAGGCATATTCGACCACAACCGCTCGGTATTCGCGGATGAGTGCCAACACGATCGGGTGCGTCTGCAACGCGACGATGCCGTCGAGCGGATCGCCGCGCCACAGCGCGATGGCTTCGGCGAACAGACCGCACGCCGCACTGAGGTCCCTGTCGTCGCGGGTCTGCCGCGCGCGGGTGACGAGCCGACGGAATACCAGCAGATCGTGCTGATACTCGGTCACGGAGAGCTGGTAGCCGCTGCGAGTCACCGGAATCGGCTGTGATCGGTAATCGTCGGCGATGCTCGGCTGCAGGCGCCGCCGAAGTCGGGAGACCCGCGACTGCAGCAGGTTCGATGTGCCGTAGGCCGGCCGCACATCCCAGAGCGCATCGAGCAATGCGCCGCGAGTCACGGAAACATTCGGTGTCAGCGCGAGCAATCCCAACAGTACGTGCTGGGCCTCCGACCCCGGATCGATCAGTCTGCCGTCGACCGATACTCGCAGTGATCCCAGTATCTCGACCCTCAGCCGGCCCGCTTGGCGGTGTTCATTGTTTGCCTGGCGTACCAGATCATCGAACTCGTAACGGGACAGCCCGAACGCATCGGCTAGCCTGCGCAGCGTGGAAGCGCGCGGGCGGACTACTCGGCCCTGTTCGATATCGCGCAGTCCGCCGACGCTCAACCCGGCGAGTTCCGCTGCGGCATGTTGATTGAGACCGGCACGCCGCCGGAAGTGTTGGATGCTGTCGGCGAGCTGGCCACCAGCAGTCAGCGACACATCGATCACCCTTCCAAGCACGACAGCGGCCGCCATATTTATAGATCAGAAGCCGCGTTGCTCGATCCGGTTCGTGGTGGTCCGGTCGGAGACACCATCAATGTCCGGTTCATTGTTGCACCGCAACCGGAAAGACGCTGATCTCGCGCCGGAAAAGTCGACGCGGGATCAGCACAGGGCATCGAGGCCGGGCTCAGTCGGGAGGCTCCGTTTTCGGGCATCATGGCCGAACCAGCTCGTAGGACGTGCTGCGGCCGCCGGAGCCCGACCGCTGTAGGGCGCCCAGGTCGACCACTTCGTTGATGTCCCGGAGTGCGGTGTCCTGCGAGCATTTCGTGATGACCGCCCACTCGCGGGTGGTGAGCTTGCCGCTGACCCCGTCCAGTAGACGGTTGAGCATGGTGATGTGGCGGGCGTTCACCGCGGTTTGTACCCAGTGGCGCCAGAACCGAGCCTTTGCCAGGACCGTGTCGATGGTGTCGTCGGCATCGGCAGTGGCGCGCTGCGGCGCGTCGAGGAACCAGAGAAGCCATTGGGTCACGTCGAGTGTGCCCTTTTGAGTGCGCCTCCACGCCGTCCGCGTGCCGGTCGGCCGGAACGACCGCGCCTATGTCCACGCCGAGGTGACGCGCGATGGAAGAACGGACCGATGCGGCGTCGAGCAGATCGCCTTCGATCTCGCTGGTCTTGACCACGTCCACGGTGAGGGCGGCCAGGCTGGCTTGCTCCTGGACCGTATCGTCGGTATCGGCGAGCCTGCCGAGGAGGTGTCCGTGTTGATGTGCGACTTCGGCTATCGAGCCGGGCGAGGCGGGCGGCGTCGTACCTCAGGTCAGGCCAGTCGGGGTCCTGCCAGATGTACCTGCGGTATCTGTCCGCCATGCGGTGGTCGTACCCCTTATTCGCCGCAGAATATGCGGTGAATAGGGGGTATGCCTCTAGCTCCGTGCAAATGATATCCTGCGGGAGTGTTCAGATCTCCTTGTAGATCGCCAACACGTTCTTCACAGCCTCCGTCACTGGCGGATCTTCGGACAGGCTGGTCCAGGTGTATACGTCGTGTTCGGTCAGCTTGACCGGTTCGGGATCGACCACGTCTACCGTGAAGTTGAACTGTCGGCTCTTCTTGCCGCTGCCTGATTGGTAGTCGAACTCGCCAAGGTAGTTTCGGATGCGCGCGATCTCCAGCCCGGTTTCTTCCTTCACCTCACGGACGAGCGCTTGATCGAGGGCTTCGCCCGAAGCGACCTTGCCGCTCGGCAGCTCCCAGATGCCGCCCATGAAATCGTCAGCGGGTCGTTGCAACAGCAGCACCTTGCCTTCGTGCGCAACCACGGCGCCGACGACGAGCTGTTGCACCTCATCGCGTACGGCCGCACTGGCCAGCTTCTCCGACAGCGTGGTTTCGATCATCAATCCCTATCCTTTCAACTCGGTGTCGTGCTCGGTGACTTTGCAGATGGCTTCGATGTAGCGATCGACAAGCGGCAGCTCTTCTGCTTGATGCCAGACAGGCAGTTTGAGCGTGGCGTAGTGAATCTCTTCAGCCCGCGGATAGTCGCCAGGCGCGTAGGTCAGTCTGCCGCTGAATGCCGGGAACAACGGGCCAGGATCCTGAAACAGTGGCAGGAGGTTGAGTGGGCAGGTCGAGCCGGGACGGTCGATCTCGGAGCAGCCTTCGGCCTGGATCGCCGCGTGGAAGCGTTCGACCGGCACATCATCGAAGGAATCCGTGTCGTAGTGCATGGCCAACCCGTACCAGGACGACCGAACGTCTGGTTCGGCCCACGGCACCGCGAGACCTGGCAGTCCATCCAGTTTTTCGGCAATGTATTCGGCGATACGCTGACGCCCATCGAGGTACTCGTCCAGACGCGAAAGCTGTTCCAGCGCAATGGCTGCAGCCAGCGGATGGATACGGTGTGATTGATTGTCAGTTCGCACAGGTAATGATGGTGCCGCCGCTATTTCGGAACTGGCCGTAGCGGCGGCTCGAGGTGGCAAAACGCTCCGGCTTTCCGATCAGGGACTCGAGCTGCGCCGCCATGACTCAACCTTGCGATGGACCTTTATTGGTTACCGACGTGCCGCTACTTCGCGACCGCTGCCTCCCGGGGCGAGGTCTCCCGAGGTCTACCGGCAGGCGGACGTCTTGGCTGTTTCCGCACCGGCGACCGCGGCCTCGGCCCGCCCGATTCCCTCGTTATTGAGATGGCTGCGAGCGTACTGCAGGTCCGCTTGTGCTCTGTTCAGGTTGGCGCGAGCTTCCTCACAGGTCATTGTGGCCGCGGCGGTCCCGCTCGCGGACACACCGATAGCGGCGAGGAGGGCGACCGCGCCGAGAACCGCGCCGATCCTGGACTTCGTCATTGTGGATCCCCTGTCGTCGGTATCTGCCGCTCCTGGTTAGCATCGGTGAAAGATGCCTTCTCACAGTACCTTTGCCGACCGAACCCACGGATCAGATTTGCTCGTTCCGCATGACGATTCGTGCTGACGGAACACCGCGGTCGGCCCGGAGCGAATGGATGTCTCCTCATGGGTTGGCGCGGACGCCGAAGATCTCGTTCATCGATTCCGTTGTCAGGACACCGGATTCGTGAATGCGGACGTGATCGCTGACAAGGTAGCGGGAGTAGATGTCGATCATCGGGTAGGCGTCGAAATATTGGCCCTTCGCCGGGCCGGGATGCCTGTCCCATGGTGTGTGGACGTGGTGTGTGACGGGCTGACGGCCGGCCCTGAAATCCCGCGAGTTGCCGGCCTGGTTGCCCATGTTCTGCGTTTCCTGAGGGCTCGAACCAGGGCAACGGTTTGACCTGCATATATCGGTTTTTGTTGGTGATCCGAGAGCGATGCGCAGGTCAGGAAAACCTGCTGACCTGTGGAAACAACGTCACAGCTAGGTGCCCTCGGCGGGGCTCCATGCACATGAGAACCGTGCCGACCAGCATCTTCTTACTGGCCGGTTGGTGGTTGAAGCCGAATTCGCCCTGAATCGAGGCAAGCAGTAGAGGGCGCCGTCTCGATCTCCCCACCCTGCCGCTCGAACATTCGTCGCGCTCGGTTGCCTGCCAACCGCCCAGTCGGCGATGTTCAAGCCGACCTGGCGGCAGCAGATTATTTCATTCCCTTGCCGATTTCCTCGCTGATGGAGTCCTGATAGATTTCGGCGTAGGTTTTTGAGTCTTTTACCAGGTCGTCGCAGAAAGCTGCGACGTCATTGCCGATGAGTTCGATGACTCCTTTGCCGGAGGCGACCCCTTCTTCGAAGAAGTCGAGCATGCCCGAGAGCAAGGTCCCGTCGACCAGATCGACCGGCCCGATCTTGAAAAGGTATTTTTGAATCTCCTTGTAGACGATCTGGTAGTCGGATGGGAGTGCCTTGACCCGCGCCATGTGCGCCCGCCACTCCTTCTTGCCTTCGATGATGTCGCGGATGCCCACGTTATCCTCCTAGCCGGTCCAGTTTGTTTGCCACGTTCTTGTTCAGCTGCTCGCGCCACTTGTCGCGATAGTCCTTGCATCCTTCTTCGCCGGCGATCGCCGCGCAGAAGCCCTTGATGTCATTGCCGAGTGCCTCTTGGACACTCGAGCCATCCGACGCTGTTTCCTCGAGCAGCCCCAAGGCGCCATCGAGGATCGGCATCAGGTTGCGGCCGGTGAGGCCCGAGTAGGGGGAGAGGCGGATCTTGATCTCTTCCCACGCTGCTTGATACTCGGTCGGGAGGGCCTTGGCTCGAGCTTCCAAGGCTTTGTATTCCCTGGTGAGATCGCTGCCTGTGATTGTCTCCCAGAAGTTCATTTCTCACTTCCCTTGAGCTCGTTGATACGTGATGACACGTATTCCCATTTCGTCCAGAAGGACGCGAGTTCTTTGCGTCCAGTGTCGTTGAGCGCGTAGAACTTTCGCGGCGGGCCGACTTCGGAACGTCGTTTCGAAACATCGACCAGGCCGTTCTTCTCCAAGCGCAGCAGGATGGCGTAGACCGTCCCCTCGATGACGTCGCCGAAGCCGAGTTCATTCAGTCTGCGCGTGATGGCGTAGCCGTAGGTCTCCTCGGTGTCGATGATCTCGAGGACGCAGCCTTCGAGCGTGCCTTTCAGCATCTCCGTCAAGTTGTCCGTGGCAGCCTCCTTTGAATGAAGCGCACTATTCAGTGTCGCTGACTACCACTAGACTGTATCACAGAGTAGAACGTGGTCACCCTGCTCCGTGCCGCGTTCCGGGAAGCTTGCGTGACCGCTACTCGGTGATGCTATCTACTGGTAGTCGGCGACACTGAGTAGGGGGAGGCATGGTCGACGTAGCGAACGTTCTGTCGGAAAGGGGACTGCCGCGCAAATCGCCTCCCAACCTTCGGGGCGGTTTCACGATCGATGAGGCAGGGGCGTTCGCCGGCGTCACGACAGCGACAGTGCGGCTCTACCACCAGTACGGCCTGGTCGAGGAGCCCGAGGCCGACAGTTCGGGCTGTCGCCGATACCGTTCCGCAGAGCTGCTGCGGTTGGTGCAGGTCCGGACCCTGGCGGGGGCGGGCATACCGCTGGTCGAAATCGGGGATCTGCTCGAATACCTCTCTCACTTCGAGCGCGTCCTCGACGGCAGTCGGTAATTCACAGCGGCGCCGAGCGGGCAATCGGTCGCGCGATGGCGCAGGATCTGCTCGGTTATCTTGCCGAGAATCTCGAGGATGCCCGTGAATTCCGGGTCGAGGCTTTCCATGCGGCGTCCGAAACGGGCACGCACCGCCTCGGCGCACGCAGTTCGCTGCGGCGATGTGGGAAGGGGCGCAGGCGAATTGGCGCGAGTTGGCCGCTTCGACGCTGGCTCGCTGAACCTCTGACATGCCTGACCGGGTGAAACGTCATAACAGCGGTCATGACAGCGCAGTATCAGGGTCGTGTCAGGCCAGGCGCTGATAGTGATTGGCATGACGAAGAACAGCACATCCTCGACCAACTCGACCTGGACCGGCATGGTGTCGGTGGATGACACGGCACTGGCCGTGACCGACACCGGCGGACCCGGCATTCCCGTTGTCTACCTGAATGGGGCATACGCAGACCAGAAGCACTGGCGGCCGACGATCGCCGATCTCGGCAGCGGCTACCGGCACATCAGCTACGACACGCGGGCCCGCGGCAAGTCCAAGCAGTCGGCGGACTACTCCTTCGAAGCGTGCCTGCGTGATCTCGATGCAGTCCTGGCGGCCCGCGGGGTGGACCGGCCGCTGCTCGTGGGCTGGTCCTACGGCGGAATCCTGGCCTGGAACTGGGCCGACCGGAATCCCGACCGCGCCTTGGGATCGGTGATCGTGGACGCCTTTCCGTATGGCTTGACCGGCGAAGAGGGCCGGGACCGCATCCGTCAGCAGTTCCACAAGATGCGGTTTCTGCTGCCGTTGGCCCGACCGCTGGGCCTGGCCGGGCGGATGAGTGCCGCCCAGCATGCCGAGGTCGGCATCGACGCCAACGAGTACGCCGCCGCCGGCGATCCGGTCCTCAGCCGCCTGGCCTGTCCGACGCGATTCGTCGTGGCCACGGGTAACAGCCTCGGGAGCGAGGACGGAGAGATGGAACGGGTGCGCACCTCCCTCGACCCGGCCCTCGCCCACAACCCGAACGTCAAGGTGAGTGCGAAGGTCGCGAGCAACCACTCCCACATCGTGCGCAAAGACTTCCGCGCCATCGCTCAGGCTGTCCGCGAGACCTTGGCGGCCCAGCCTCAGGCTCCAGCGGATTCGTCCGGCGAATAACCGGGCCCACGGCCCGCAATTCGGCCTGGCCCCGTCATGGCCTGGATGGCACACAAGATCACCGCGGCCCCGACGGCGTCCGGGGTTCCAGCTCTCTGGATAAGGAATCGCAGCATGATAAGCACGACAAACGGGACATCCGGTGCGAGACGCACCTGGCGCCGGACGGTGTTGAAAGGCGCGCTGGGTGTCGGCGCACTCGCCGGTTGCGGCAACGACTCCCGCGGTGGCGTCGAGGATGGCGTGGCGGAAGGCCAGGGCAAGGAACGCGAGCGTCGAGCAGGGCCACAGTCGTCCGATCCTGCCTCGGCTGAGGGGAGTTCTGTCATGCGTGCCTTCGAAGACGCTCGTCCGAACCGATTCGTCCAGCGGTTGCTGGGTGATCGTCATTCGCTGCCGCTGTCCATCGTGTTGCATTTGGTCCCCGGTGTACTGATTGTCGCCGCCTACCTGCTCATCGGTGAACCAGTTGTCGAGGCCATCGGCTATCCGTCCCTATTGGGCTGGGCGATCGCCTTGTGCCTGGTGCTGATACCGATCCTGTCAGGGCTGCTGTGGTTGGGTCGCAGGCACAATGGCCGCTTCTCGCTGCGTGGCGTGCTGCACTACACCGGTCGGCCGCTTTCGCGCGGGAAGCTGGCGGCGATGGTCATCCCCCTCATCGTGTGGATGATGGTGCTGAGCTTCGCGACTGCCCCGTTGAATACCTTCTTCCTCGAGAACTTCTTCACCCGGGTGCCGTACAACGACGATGCCGGCAGCGCCACTAAGTTCCTCGACGGCTACTCGTACTCGGTCATGCTCACCACGATGTTGGTCTGCCTGCCCCTGACCGGAATCTCCCTGCCGCTCATCGAGGAGCTGTACTTCCGCGGTTTCCTGCTGCCCCGCATCGCCCACCTTCGTGGCTGGGCCCCTGTGGTCAGTGCGGTCCTGTTCTCGCTGTACCACTTCTGGTCGCCCTGGGTGTTCGTGTCGCGGGTGATCTTCATGTTCCCGGGATTCTGGTTCGCCTGGCGGGAGAAGGACATCCGGCTCTCGATCGGGATGCACGTCGGGGTGACCTCGATCATGGCGACGCTGGGCACCATCGCTGTCGCGCTGAACCTCATCTGAGGGATCTGGATGCCGAAACCAGGACCGCGGGGTGGCCGGGCATCCATGTGGACTGGACGTGGACCAGGGGCGTGGCGGCGAACTGCTCCACCATCTGCACAATGGCGCGACCGCATGTCACAGTGGATCCCGGCGGTTGTTCATAGGCCAAGGACAATCTGCCGCCGGGCCTCAGCCGAGTGGCCAGATCTTTGATGACAGTTGCGCCGTCGTCCCAGTACTGCCAGACATTGATGCCGTAAATCAGGTCGAAGTCCCGTAATTCGGGATCGAGATCGGCGGCGTCTGCGTGCCTCAGGTCCAGCAGCCCGGTCGAGACGAAAGTTCGGGTGCGGCGCGTGGCCTGGCGCAACATGACCGGTGACAGATCCACGCCTACCACGCGGCCGTCCGGCGCCAGCCTGCACAGCTCGGCGAGTGTGACACCGGGGCCATAACCGAGTTCGAGTACATGCGCATCCGGCGCGGGCTCGAGTTTGCCCATTGCCCACTTGCCACGGCTGGTGTAGTCACGTCGGTGCGCCATGACCACGCCGGCGACCGCGCCGCGAATGCCACGCGGGTGCGCGAAGTGAACGGCACAATTCTTGCTGAGAGTCACTGTCGCGCTCCTGGATCATGGCGTGGGCACACAACTCGCGCGGACCGCTTGCCTCTTCTGCCGGTCCCTGGCTCACACCATCGCTCGAACACTCCTGGCTCGAATGCACTGTGGCTCTTGACGTCTTCGCTACCCAGCAAGGCGATACTGGGTGAGGAGCTGTGGCTGGACGAGCGGCCACGAGACGCGGCAATGGCCGTCAATGCGCCCGGCGCCGTGGCGGGAATCACGGCGGTGGTTGCCGCGTGGAATCGACGCCCGGCGCAAGCGGTGACGGCAACCGCGATCCAGATGCTTCTGCAGCTCGGTTATTGGCGTCAGATGGTCACCTACTACGAGCGGGGTCGCTCAGCGGGCGCACGCCGAAGGTCGGCGGATTCTGCGGTCGTGCGGTCGTGAGGTGTTTGATCGCGGTCGATACCGCGCCCGGAACTGATCGACAACTCCGCGCACAGGTCGGCGGAGGTCATGGTGTCCTGCTCGGTGTAGAGCAGCGCCGTCAGCACCCGCGCGGTCGAGCGTTGCATCCCGCCGCCCGCCGCCCGCCGCCCGCTGACAGGGTCAGGGCCAGCTTCTCCGCGGCTTCTCGCAATCGTTGGTTGGTTCCCACCTGCTTGAAGTCCTCGGGATCGCGTTCCGGATCGGGGTGCTCACCTACATCGCCGGCAACCTCGCCGGTGTGATCGGTGCCGACTGGCTGAAATATCTCTCACCATTCCACTACTACATCGGTGGCGAACCCCTGCGCCACGGGATCCAATGGGCCGACGCCGCAATCCTTCTCGCAGCCAGCGCCGTGCTGGTTGGTGCCGGATTCCTGCGCTTCAACCAGCGCGATCTGCGCTCCTGACCGACAGTGCCCGCGCGGTCACCTAACCGGCTGCGCGGGCGGCTAACGCGGCTCTGTGTCCTGTGAGCTTGTTTCGGGTTTTGGGTGGAAGGCCTCGCGGTTCTGTGCCGCGTCAGCTGGCCTGCGGGTTCGGACACGTCGGAACGCTCGGTAAGTAGCCGATTTCCGCGTGTTTCGCGATGTCCGAATATGCCGAGTTGCGCGATCAGGACGGCTGTCATGTGATCGGCACTGCGGCCGGGTCGGGGGTGCGGACGCGGATGGCGTCGATGATGCGGGTTGCCCAGTCGATGGGGCGGTCGTGGCCCAAGAGGTGGGCCAGACGTTTCGCGCGAGTGCGGCGCTCGGTGTGGTCGAGGGACAGTGCGCGGGCGAGTGTGGCGGTGAGGTCTTCGGGGGAATGCGGGTCGGTGAGTAGGGCGGCGTCGCCGAGTTCTGTTGCGGCGCCGGCGTAGCGGGACAGCACCAGCACCCCGGGCCGGGAGCCGGGTCCGGTCACTGCCGACTGGGCGGCGACGAATTCCTTTGCGGTCAGGTTCATGCCGTCCTGCAGGGATGTCACCCAGAACACGTCCGCGGCCAGGTAGTGGTCGATCACCTCGGGGAGCGGCAGGTTGTGCGGGATGTAGTCGATCGGTTGCCAACTGCCGATACGCCAGGCATCGTTGATCTCGGTGGTGCGTCGCTCGAGAGCGCGGCGAGTGGTGTCGTAGGCGGAGATGCCTGGTTCTGGTGGTGGGCAGACGAGCCGGAACACCAATCGGCTGTGCAGGTCCGGGCGGTGCTCCAGCAACGCCGCTATGGCGTCGACCTTGTGTACAGGGGCTTTGGTGTAATCGAGACGTTCGACGGAGAGCACCAACGCGTGTCGGCTGGGGCGTATGCGCGAGGCGCGACTGCGGGCGAGTGCTTCGATGGCTTGACGGTCGATACCCAGCGGATGGACACCCAAGGCCGGCAAAGTGGGCTGGCCAACCAGGGTTTGTCGAAAGTTGTCGGCAAAGGTATTGGTGTGAAATCCAGCCCAGTCCAACTGTATGAGCGAGGAACGAATTTCGTCTGCCGTGGGCAGGGCGGCGAACACCTCCGGCGGCGGAAACGGAGTGTGGTGGAACAGTCCGATGCGCAGATCGGGCCGGACCCGGTGAAGCAGGCCGGGGACGAGCCATAGGTTGTAGTCGTGTAGCCAGACGGTCGCGCCTAATGCTGCTCGCTCGCCGATACGCTCGGCGTATCGCTGGTTGATCACACGATAGTGGGCCCAGGCTGCGGTATCGAAGCGCATGCGGTGCGGCTCGGACATGAGGATCGGCCACAGTGTGTCCTTGCATGCGCGATGGAAGTAGCCACTCCATTCATCGGCGGTCACCGGCAGCAGTGACAACGGGACCTCGTGCTCGCGTGCGTCGACACCGTCCTCGCCGACCTGAGTGGCGACCCAGATGCCCGGCAACCCCTGAGCGAACAGGGCGGTCAGGCTGGGCAGAATCCCGTTGGGGCTGGACGGTGATCGTCGCTCACCCCGGGGCACCGGTGGTCGGTGATAGCCGACTATCAGGCAGTGCCGGTCCTCGGTGCCGTTGTCCGGTACGACCCACCCCAGCGCGTGCAGTGCTGTGAGTATCCCGCCCGCGCCCGGACGCTCGGAGCGATGGATACGCGCGTCGAGGGGAACCGCCCGGTATAGCGCGGGCTCGGCGGCGCCGACTATCACGCCGTGTGCGCCCAGTTCGAACAGCGATGCATCGTTGAGCGAATCACCGGCCACTAGGATGGAATCCACTGGCCAACAGAACTTTTCGGCCAGCGCCGCCACGGCTTCGCCCTTCGATGCGTTCGGCGGCATGACGTCGAAGTAGCGGTCCGCCGAGTACAGCCACCGGCACCCGAGCGAATGGACAGCGGTAGTGAGTTCGTCGGTCAGCTGGCCCGATGCCAGGTGATACGAGCAGCGCCCGTCCTGCGCCACCCGCTGGTACGTCAGTTGCCCGAAGCGGCTCAACGCTTGCCGAACTTGTTGTGTCCCGGGCCATCCGGTACGAATGGTGGCCTGAATGTCCCCGACCGGCCGCAGGTCGATGCCGTCGACCACGGTGGCACCGACGTCGGCGATGATCCAGCGCGGTCTCGGCACCAGCGGGTCACGCAGCACATCGGCGACCGACGCCACGCCGCGGCCGGTAGCAAAAACCACCATCACCTCGGGATGGCGGGCCAAAACCGCACACAGCCGACGCCGGTCGGCGATTTCCCCGCCCAGCAACGTACCGTCCAGATCGGTGACCAGAATCCTCATCACCAACCCAAAGCTAACACCCGCAAACATGAATCCCTGTGCCGCCGCGACCGTCTCGACCTCCCACATCCGGCACCTCACCCCCGGTACGCTCATCGGATGGGCACAGACGAGCCGGATGGGCGAGAAATTCTCGTGGTGGGCGCCTATTTCGTGGATCTGATCTTCCACGGGCTACCCGAGCCCCTCCGACCTGGCCGAGAGGTCTTCGCTGATGGGTTCACAATGATGCCCGGTGGCGCCTACACCTTGGCGATGGCCGCGTATCGGCTCGGGCACGATGTTGTGTGGGCGACCGACTTCGGCACCGACCCCTTCAGCACCCATGTCCTCCACGCGGCACGCGCAGAAGGATTGGACGAGAGCGCCTTCCGGCATCAGCCGACCCCGCTGCGCAGCCTGACCGTCGCCCTGTCCACACCCGAGGACCGTGCGATGGTCAGTTTTCAGGACCCGAGCTACCCGCAACCGCTCCCGTCGCTGCTGAGGCAATACCGACCGCGTGTCCTGATGGTGCCGCAACTACGCTACGACACCGACACCGTGGACGCGCTGAAACTCGCCCGCCATCTCGGCACCACCGTGATGATGGACTGCCAAGACGTCGCCGTCGATGTCGACACCCCCGGAGTGCGGGCCGCGCTGGCTTCCACCGATATCTTCGCGCCCAACGCCGAGGAAGCACTGCGGCTGACCAGGGCACCGACCATGGACGATGCGATATCGCGGCTGAACGAACTTGTGCCGACCGTGGTGATCAAACTCGGCAGCGCCGGAGCCACCGCAACACACAACGGCGAACGTTACGACGCTGCCGCACCACCGATTTCGGCTCTGGATACCACCGGCGCCGGTGACTGCTTCAACGTCGGTTTCGTTCATGGCCTGCTCGCCGGCTGGCCGCCGGCGAAATGCCTCGCCGCCGCCGTGGCATGCGGAACGGCAGCCACCACCGGCCCAGGGTCCAGCACGGCTCCGGGGACCGCCGACCTCGAGCGGTGGCTCGCGCGAACCACAATATCGAGTCGTGCGGCTGGGACCCGCGAACAACGCTGGCCAACAGTTCAGCCCCCCGCAATGCACTGAAATGCCGAATAGCGGATAGGTCGCGCCGGGCAGCGGGTGTGTGCCGAGTGTTATCGCCAGGTCGGTGTTTGTCCGGTGTCGGCGAGGCGCCAGCCTTGGTCGGGTGGGCAGGTGTCGTCGTAGTAGTACACGGTGTGGGGAAGGGCGAGTTGAGTTCCGTCGTTGTCTGCGAATGTTTTGCGTGCGAGCGATGGCAGCAGGTCGGGATCGAAGCCGAACAGGTCGGTGGCCAATGTGTTCAAGCGTGTGAGGGCGTGGTGGCCCATGAAGCTGTCGTAGACCAGGCTCATCAGGTGAGCGCAATCGACCGCGACATCGCGTGGCACGACGTCCATCGGGGGCAGGTCGGCGGAGTGCTCGAACCTGTGGCGTAGCGGGGCGAGGGTGTAGATCCCTCCGTCGCGGTAGGCGATTCGGCTGTGGCGACCGTCGCGGGTGAAGCTGAGTAGCGTGTTCTGGCCGTGCAATTCGGGCAGGCAGCCGGTGGAGAACACGGCCCGTACCCAGAACGCGATCATTGGCTCGATGATGTGCTCGGCCAGGAATACCGCGGGTTCGACACCGGCCCGAATCACCAAACGGTGCAGCAACGGCTGGCGGCCGAGTGACCGAATATCGTTGCCGTACAACGCGAACAGCGGCACTGTGTAGTCGAAATCGTGCCCGTCGCGGACGAGTGAATCCCGGACGAGGTAGCCCCAGGCGGTGTCGGGGTCACTGCCGAACAAGCCGCCGCCGAGGTCCCGGAGAACGGGCAGGCCCGCAGTGTGCAGCTGCGTCGTGGTCCACAGCTCGTGGCCGAGGTCGGGTGCGTTCAAGGTCCGTTGGAAGCGGGAGATCCGTTGTGGGAAGTGCAGTTTCAGAAAATGCGGTGCGGTGGGGACGCCGTCGGCGCCGAGCACGAGGACGGTGCGGGCGTTCGCCAGCGGCATCACGTCGAGCATCGGCCCGGCAGCCATGGTGAGGAGTAGGTCACGGCCCGGCAGGTGCGGTAACGCCAACGTGTCGGGATGGACCGGCAGCAGCAAGCGGTCGTTGCGGGAGTAGATGTCATGCAGCGGTGACGAGGCCGAGGTGCGGCGATATTCACCGTGTACGAAGTCGACCCAGAATGTCGGGAGTTGAAATCCAGGGGCGCTGCCCTGGGGGTGGTAGTCGGCCGACACCGGCATCTCGGCGCTGTAGCGGCTGTAGTTGCGGGTGCCGGCACCGAGGTAACGCTCGGCGGAGGTCCACAGTGCCGTGCGGTCGTTGCCGGGGGTCAGCATATCCGCCCCTCAACCGGCGAGGTCGGCGACGAGGTCCAACAGCGGTGCGAGATCGTCGCCGCTGGTTTGTGGATGCAGCAAAGTTGCCTCGAGCCACAGCAGATCAATCCCGCATCGGTGGTACCGGCGGTCGCGACCACCAACACCGGCCACCGCCGATGCCCGCGGAGGACCCGACCCACCTCGGCGGGTGCCAGCACCCCCGTCGGACAATCGACCGTGATCGGCTCGGGCAAGCCCAGCAGCCAGGCCGCCCGCGCCACACTGTGATGCGCGTTGTCACCCCACACCACTTGTACCGCGCTCCCCCCCGATGCGCGCGCAGTCTCCCTGGCCAGCAGGACCGCCACCAGATTGGATTCCGTTGCCCCGCTGGTGATCACCGCATCCGGTGCCGCTGCCCCCGGGTAGATCAGCGCGGCCAACGCCGCCACCACCTCGGCCTCGATCACCGACGCCGCCGGAGCCTGATCCCACGAATCCATCGAAGGGTTCAGCGCGGACGCGGCAAGATCGGCCGCGACAGCCACCGGCAACGGTGCGCAATGCAAGTGCCCGACACACCACGCCTCGGCCGGGTCTGCCGACCCGAGCACCAACGCACGCGTCAGCTCCCACAGCGTGACCTCCGCGCCGATCCCAACCTGTGGCAGCACCGAACCGGCCCGACCGGTCACACAAACCTTCACAGCCGCCGGACCACCAGCAGGCACCGGCCCGCCACGCTGCACCCCGCCCGCAGCCAGTTCGCCCAACACCACCTCGGTCAACCCGCGCAACGTCTCATCTTCGTAGGGTTCCACGGCACCCCTTTCCATCCGAGACAGCCGCATCGCTCGTCCCGGGGCGATCGAACCTCGCGCGCCGCACCCACGGTGATGGCGCGTCCTCGGCGCACAGCTCTCAATCAGCCTGAGGCACAGACAATTTGCCAGCTCGACCTACAAGAACATCCTAGATGCAGGACAGGTCCTCGACGGCGTGCAGAGCAGAGCAAGCTGACCGGTGTCCGGCATACGTATCTCTGAAACTCCGTCGCCGAAGCGCGACTACGTCCCAGCCGATGACCTACGAGCGCTCGACCGAAACGTCCGGAAGTGCCGCGACCCGAGCGAATTCGGTTGGCGTTCCAGGCATCGTGAAGCATGAGTACTTCATCGGATATCGACATTACCTTCGCCGGTGACGATCTCGTACTGCGGCTGGCCAGTGCGGCCTACCTGGCCCGGTTCACCGGCAGCTCCCGTATCCATTGCGGATCTTGTACTTCACCTGGTGCACCGAACGTCATCTCCTGCCGCTGTTAGCGGTGCGCGCCGAGCTCGAACGGTACGTGCGGTGGATGCAGGAGACACGCCGGTTCGAACCCCTCCACCGTTGCCCGCCGTACCGTGGTAGTGACCGGGTTCTACCGCACATGCGTCATCGACGGCGTGAAGGACCACTCGCCGGCCGAGTACGTCCGCCGATCCCGAGTACCGAACGAATCACCGACACTCGGACTTTCGCACCTACAGTTCGAAGCGCTGATCACTGCGGCGCGCGATTCCGTCAACCGGTTCGACTTCGCGCTCATTGCGATGCTCAGACTGCTCAGGTTGCGGATCTTCGAGACCTGGAAGTCGACGCCGAGGACATCGGCAAGGAACGCTGAAAAGGTTGCCGAAGGCTGCCAGCGATCGACGCCGATCACGTTGGCACCAGCCAGCTACCGTGACTGGCGTGAAGCGGTAGCGCGCAGTTTCGACGCGTTCGCGGATCGCGCAGGCCAGCACAACCGCTCGCACCGATTCCGGGACTACAGATCAGAAGGTTAGTGGTCGGCGCGATACGAGCCAGCGCTGCTGCCAGGCCGATGTCGTTCAATGGTAGAACTTCTGGTCCAAAGCAGATTCTTGCTCATCGGCCCTCTGGTGTTCGGGACAATGCGAGTCAGCCCGCGGGCGCGTGGGGCGGGCCGCCAGGCCCGACTACGGGCCCGCACATGACGGCCCGATGAGGGTATCCGTCAGCTGTCGATGTTTTCGGCGATCTCCACGCCCGCCGCCTGGAGTTCGTCCAGGGCCCGTTCGATGCTGGCGGGGGAGACGCCGGCGGACAGGTCCAGGAGCACCCGGGTGTCGAACCCTGCGGTGCGGGCATCCATGGCGGTGGCGCGAACGCAGTGGTCGGTGGCGATGCCGCAGACGTCGACGGTGTTGATTCCCTTGGTGCGCAACCAGTCCGCGAGGGCCGTGCCGTCCTCGGTGGCGCCCTCGAACCCGGAGTAGGCGGCGGCGTAGGCGCCTTTGAAGAAGACCTCGTCGATCGGCGCGGTGTCCAGGTTCGGGTGGAAGTCGGCGCCGGGGGTGTCGATTCGGCAATGCGGCGGCCACGTGTCGACGAAGTTCGGGTTGTCGGAGAAGTGCGCACCGGGGTCGATGTGGTAGTCGCGGGTGGCGGTGATCGCGGTGTAGTCGCTGGCGCGCAGATATTCGCTGATCCGTTCGGCCAGCGCGGCTCCGCCTGCGACGGCCACGGAACCGCCCTCACAGAAGTCGTTCTGTACGTCGACGATGATCAGAGCTCTGCTCATGACGCCTCCACGAGATCGGTCCCGCAACGACTTCGGCCAGCGCCTATTGTAGGTGGCTATCACCAATGCACATCGCCGAACACGCCGTCGGACATCCGCGCCCCCTGATCCGCTCAATCGGTTGTCGGCGGTCAGCCGAGAACACGCAGGTCAGCGCCGATGAGAGTTCGAGCGGGCATTCACCCGCAGGATCTTCCGTAGACTCCGCTCTACCCGGACGCATCACTCACATTTGCCCAGCTCAGCGGCGGAGTGACGCGACGGCCCCCGACATCAGGTGGGAAACCTACTGACACTGAGCGGGAAATCCGCAGGTCACCGCACTGACTTTATGCCGGGAACTCTCGTTACGACGCTTGGCGCTCCCACCGAACGTCCGGAATACCGATTCCAGGACGCTTCACCTGTGTTTGAGCTGGTCGACCTGATGATTCGAGCAGGTGCGCCGAATCCTTGCGGGGAGCGTCACAACTTGACCGCTGCGGTGTCGGACCGGCAGTCGCGCGCCTGTCACGCGACCACGGACACCTGGCAGCACTCGATACTTCCTATTCGTGTCTGCGGCAGTTCACTCCACCCGTCTGGTCGACCGTTCGGTTCGCCGGCGAGAGCATGTGCGGTGGGGAACGTTGTTGCTGTCGGTGCCGTGTGGCAGGCGCTGCACTGCTCGGGCTGCCAGGGAAAAATAGATCAACTGTGCCGCGCTGAAAGCAACGCGCTCCGCGCGGTCGCGTGTCCACACGAGCTTCTTCTTGAACCCGATCCCGGGAGTTGCGGCCGAGCCGAGCGGCACCAGGCAGCACAGGCCGCCGCCCTCCAGCGCCCGGGTGTGGCGGATTGGTGCGTGTACTGCAAAAGAGCTCAGCAGTTCTTGCACGATCACAGCCGCAGCTGTCCGGGAGAACCGCTCGGCAGGACATTTCCGTTGCCCCTTGCCGAAGACCACGAACCCGCCCTCGGCCCGGCTGGGCTGTTCCCATCTCTCCGGGATGAACGCGTCTGGTGCTGTGTGGCCCATTCGCTGGTGGCGGCTGATGTCCACCAGGAGCTGAGTCCCGCGCGGGATCGTCACCGTCGGGCTCAAAGCGACGTCGTCCACCACGAGGTGTTGGATCGTGGCGTGCTGGGGGTAGAGCCGCAGGGTTTCGGTGAGGACGTGGTCGAGGTAGCGCGCGTTGCCCCCACGGATCCGCTCGACCACGTGTGGATGCCGGGATGCCGCGAGCACGGTATGGCAGACGCATTCGGAGAGCTGGTTGACGCCCTTGCTGAAGAACATCCCCTGCAGGTGTTTCGCCCTGGAGTTCGTGTCGAGCGTGCTGTCGGGACCGAAGATGCCAGGGCATCCTCCGTCCTCGGTCACCTTGGCCCGCAAAAGGTCGAGGAGCTCCAGCTTGGCGGAGATATTTCCCGAGTTCCGAAGTCCCTTGAAGTTCTTCGCGGTATCAGTGGCGCAACGGCCGACCAGCGCGATCTGTTCCTGCGTCGGGGCGGCCCTGAAGACCAGTTCGAACATGAGACGCGAGGCGATCGGGACGGTAAGGTCCGCAAGCCGCAGCACGCGGCTTGTGGTGCCGACGGGCCAGAGGTCCTCCAGGACCTGATGGCTGCACCTGCGGGCCATGGCGACGATCTCCTCGCGTGGAACGGAGAGGGTACGCAACGTCGCATTGGCCAGCTCCGCGTAGTGGGGGTGGTCGGTGTCGATGCATTCCTGGTGTTCGTCTGCTGGCCTGTTGTAGTAGAGGAAGGTTCGTCGCACGTGGGTTTGTCCACGTTGACTTGCGGACTTGTGGGCGAACAGCTTCTCCAGTAGATCCCCATGGAGGTCCCGGTTGGGGATCCGGATCGTCGGGACATCACCCGGGTCGTCGCCTGTGGCGAGCAAACGGAGCCGGTAGGCGTCTACAAGGCGTGGACTCGCGGCAAAAGCGAGCAGCACGGCGGCAGCGGTCGGCGGGATCGCCTTCAGCAAGATCAGGGATACGCGCATGTGGGCTCCGTAGATGAGACTCGGATCTTGTGTGTCCGTTAGCCGGCTCCCGGAGCTTCAGTATGCGGGGTACGCGCAGAGTTGTCCGCCAAACCCGAAATACCCACCACCGCACAGGAAAACATCAACGCCATCCGTAGCGAGAGTGATCACAGCTGCTCGAGCCCTGTCACATCGGCCACCTGCACCACCGCGCGCAGCCGTTGAGGAGGATTATGCGGACGGAAAGCAACACCCAGCTTCGTCATGGCCCATCGTTACCAGTTGGCACCGTCGCTCTCGACAGAATATTCGGCAGCCCAAGGGATTTGATCAATGCGCTGCGCGGCTCGCCACATCAACGCACGGTAAGTAGCCGCTGAGCGCGTGATCGGTGGCGGTCGAGAGCGCTGGAGGCATAGAACCGAGACCGAGACACAAGGCCGCCACACCGCCCCCTTCGATCGCGTGACCACGCAGGTGTTTTGGAGTCGGTGCGGATCGGCCCCCATTTCGGCAGCGGCACTGACGAATTCGTCGAGTATCCACATCCCGGCCGGGCCGAAGGGCTCACCCGACGCGAGTTCGCTTGGTTCTTGGTCACGAGATTACTGAAGGAGATGTGGACGAACGTCCTGGGCAATGCCGCTCACGCTGGTGTGCAGTCGTGTCTGTCGACGCAACGCCAGCGATCGTGCCGAAGTGGGAGGCAAGCAGCGCACTCCTCGGCCGCATCTGGTGGTACCTGGCCAACAACCAACCTGGGCGAGCACCAGCGTGCTCACCCGCCGTCCACACCGAAGCAGGATTCAACATCGGCAAAGCCTGCTACGGCTACCGCGCCAAACTCATCGCCCACCCCGTCCCGGCCAAACGTGCCACGGGACAGAAGAAGACCCTGCTTGTGAGTGCGCATCAAGTGGTGATCGAACACGCGGCTATGTCATGAATGACGCAACCCCCGGTCGAATAGACCGGCGCTGACCGCAGTCGCCATCGTCGGCGGATCGGCTCTCGTCTGCGCGCATGCCCGAGTTGGAGTGTGATCTGATCGAGAATCTTGCGCGTGGCTGCGAGCAACGAGAGCGATCCCGTCGACTCGGTGATATCCGAGTCGGACGTGCCGATGAGCCAGGTCTCGATGGGCGACCGGGGCGGAGGTGGCGACCATGCATCAGCCGGATCGGACGGAGTCCGGTCGGGATACCTGTCCAACCGTGTGTGACGGGTTGACGGCGTCCTTCGAGGTTCGATACGTCGGTGGTGCGGAAGGAGAGCGCATCGCTGCCGCGCAGGCGAAGGCGCTTGCCGCGCTGTTGAAATGGTAGGCGGGTTGCTCCGAAGTCGGCCGGTCCTGAATTCCGGCGAGTTGCCGGCCCGGTTGCCCATGTTTTGTGTTTCCTAGGGGGCTCGCACCAGGGTAACCGTTTGACCTGCACATTTCGGTTTTGGCTATCCGGAAGCGATGCACGGATCAGAAAAACCTGCTGTCCTGCGGAAACGCGTCGCAGGTTTGTGCCCTCGGCAGGATTCGAACCTGCGACACCCGCTTTAGGAGAGCGGTGCTCTATCCCCTGAGCTACGAAGGCTGGTCGTGGTGGGCGTTGCGCCTACCGGGGACGTGCGCAGTCTACCGGGTCGAGGGCTGGGAGACCGCATCGCTTTCCAGTGCCGTCGAAAGTGGCAGTTCCTGGGCGTGCCGACGAGTCAGAACCCGCCGTCGAAGCCGCCGCCGCCGTCGAAGCCGCCGCTGTCGTATCCGCCGCTGTCATAGCCACCGGAGTAGTCACTACCTTGGTCATACCCCGTGTCTGATCCGCCGCCGCCGTCGGCCGCTAGCCCGTCCTGGTACCCCTCCCCGTATCCGCTCTCGAACCCTTGCGCGTCATATCCCACTCCGGACATCCCGGAGAACAGTGACGTGAACAGTAGCGCGGAGCCGAGGCCCCAGGCGCCGCCGACCAGGGCCGGCTTCCACCAGGGCTCGGAGTACCAGCCCGCGGGAACCGGTCGTCCGGCGACTCGGCCGCCGGGATAGTAGTTCGGCGTCGCCGACGAGGGCTCGGGTGCGGCCGCGATCTTCCTGCCCTCGTACTGGACGACTCGCTTCTCGCTGACCTGCCCTGCGGTGTCCTGCCCGTCGAGCGCCGCGACCGCGGGACCCGGGTCCATGCCCATGGCGGTGCGTGCGGCTCTGATGTAGTAAAGACCTTCCAGCGCGGTCTGTTTCGCCAGCCGCGCCTGGGTGGGGGTGCGGGCCTGGTCGAGTTGCGATCCCGCCGCGAGATGTCGTTCGGACCCGTCGGCCAACGCCTGCACGGCCGCGTCGTTGCTCCCGCTGAGGGTGTAGACCTGGCCGCCGAGCCGCTCGTTCACCTGCCGTGCGTCGGCGAGCGCGTCGGCGAGTTCGGTCGCCGCGCGCTGTTTGCTCCGCTGCGCCTGCCACGCCAGCAAGGCGGCAAGCATCACGATCACGACGACCATCAGTAGCCACAACACCGTGTACCTCTTCCGTTGCCTCGACCCCGGACAATGCCAGTTTACTGTCGGCTTGCTGAGGCGGGGCTGAGTGCGGAAGGCTAGGGCGCCGCGGCTGTCTCGTCGTAGTCGGTGGGGTCGAAAGTCCTTGTCTTCCAGCGGTACAACACGGTGGCGCCGGGCCAGTTGTTCGTGATCCGTCCCGCCGCGTTCCGGTACCAGCTGGAGCAGAAGTTCCACGGCGTATCTCTCAGCCGCTTCTGCAGCCAGTCGTCCCAGCGCTGCTCGGTGGCGGCGCGGGCGGTGAGATAGCGCCCGGGCCGGTCGGTGAGGTACCGCGCCACCTGGCGAATGTAGCGGGCCTGCGATTCGAGCATGTAGATGATCGAGCCGGAGCCGACGTTGGTGTTCGGGCCGTACATCATGAACAGGTTCGGGAAGTGCGGCACGGAAAGGCCGAGGTAGGCGCGCGCGCCCGCGTTGCCCCAGACGTCGGCCAGCTTGCGCCCGCCGAGACCGTAGATGTTCATCGGTGCCAGGAACTCGGTGCCCTTGAATCCGGTGCCGTAGATGATGACGTCCACCTCGTGCTCGACGCCGTCGGCGGTGCGGATTCCGGTCGGCGTGATCGCCTCGATCGCGGTGGTCTCCACGGTGACGTTCGGCTGCGCCAGCGCGGGGAGATATTCGTTGGAGAACAGGCCGCGTTTGCAGCCGGCTGCGTAGTCGGGCGTCAGCTTCGCGCGCAGTTCGGCGTCGGGCACCTGTGCGGCGCGGTGCCGGTCGGCCAGTGCGATGACGGGGGTCTTCACCGCAGGGATGTCGGTGAGCGCCAGCGCCATCACCTCGAAGAAGGACCAGATCGCGAAGCGCTCGGCGAGGCGGCTGGGCGGGAAGTGCTTGAACAGCGCATGGTGCACGGCGTTGTACTCGATGTCGGCCTTGGGTAGCACCCAGGCCGCCGAACGCTGGAACAGCGTGAGATGCGCGACCTTCGGCTGGATGCGCGGGATGTACTGGATCGCGCTGGCTCCGGTCCCGATGCAGGCGACGCGTGTTCCGGTGAGGTCGACCTCGTGGTTCCACTCGGCGGAGTGGAAGGCGGGACCGGTGAAGGTGTCGATCCCCGGGATGTTCGGCAGGGCAGGACGCGACAGCTGCCCGACCGCCGGGATGAGGATGTCGGCGGTGAGCCGCGACCCGTCGGCCGTTTCGACGGTCCACCGGCCGGTCCGCTCGTCGAACTCCGCGTCGGTCACCTCGGTGCCGAAGCGGATGAACCGCTCCAGGCCGTGCTTCGCGGCGACGCCGCGCATATACGCCTGGATGTCGCGCTGTTCGGAGAAACGCCGTGGCCAGTCCGACTTCGGTTCGTAGGACCAGGAGTACAACGGCGACGGCACGTCACACGCCGCGCCGGGGTAGGTGTTCTCGCGCCATACGCCGCCGAGATCCTCGGCGCGTTCCAGGATGGTGAACGTGTCCAGTCCGGCCCGCCGCAGCTCCAGTGCCATGCCGAGCCCGCCGAAACCGGCTCCGATGATGATGATGGACGGCGTTGTCATGCCTCGAGCGTAAGACGCGAACCCGCAGGTCCGAAGACATCCGCGGTCAGGAAATCGGTATTTTCGGCCACTTGCGGGTTATCAGTTCTCGGCGAGCTGACGGGCGATGACCAGGCGTTGGATCTGGTTGGTCCCTTCGAATATCTGCATCACCTTGGCTTCGCGCATGTAGCGCTCGACGGAGAAGTCCTGGGTGTAGCCGTAGCCACCAAACACCTGGACCGCGTCGGTGGTGACCTTCATCGCGGCGTCGGTGGCGACGAGTTTGGCCACGCTGGCTTGGCGGGAGTATGGCAGGCGCATGTCACGACGCCGTGCGGCGTCGATATACGTGGCGCGTGCGGAGTCGACGGCGGCGGCCATGTCGGCGAGTACGAAGCCGAGGCCCTGGTGGTCGATGATGTGGCGGCCGAACGCCTCGCGTTCCTTGGCGTAGGCGACGGCCTCGTTCAGGGCGCGTTGCGCCAGACCGGTGGCGACCGCGGCGATGCCGAGTCGGCCGGAGTCCAAGGCGCTGAACGCGATCGAAAGTCCCTGTCCTTCGTCGCCGATCAAGCGTTCGGCGGGCAGGAACGCGTCGTCGTAGGCGGCGGTGGTGGTCGGCACGGCACGCAGGCCCATCTTCTCCTCAGGCTTGCCGAAGCTCAGTCCATCGGCGTCCCGTGGGACCAGGAAGCAGGAGACGCCGCGCGAGCCTTCACCGGTGCGGGCGAACAGGGTGTAGAAATCGGCGCGGCCGCCGTTGGTGATCCAGGCTTTGGCGCCGTTGATTCGGAAACCGCCCTCGACGCGAGTCGCCCGACAGCGCAGCGCGGCCGCGTCCGATCCGGCGTGTGGCTCGGAAAGGCTGTAAGCGCCGATGGTCTCGCCGGAGAGCATCCCGGGCAGCCAGCGCTGCTTCTGCTCGTCGGTACCGAAAGTGAACAGCGGATGGCACGACAGGCTGTGCACGCTGACCGCGACCGCGACGGCGGCCCAGCGGGCGGCCAGTTCCTCGAGCACCTGGAGGTACACCTCGTAGGGCTGGTCGCCGCCGCCGAACTCTTCCGGGTACGGCAGGCTGAGCAGCCCGGCCGCGCCGAGCGCGGGGAAGACGCCGTCGGGGAAAGTCCCGGTCTTCTCGCAGTCGACCACCCGCGGTTCCAGCACCTTGTCGGCAATGTCGCGGGTCAGTTCGAGCAGATCCCTGGCCTCGGGGGTGGGCAGCATTCGGTCCACTGGCATGTCGTCTACTCCGGCGGTCACTCGGTGCGTTGTCTCGTGACTCACAGTAACCGCGGCCTTGCCGGAGCCTGCCTTCCTCCGGCTCAGCGGTCCACGCCGGGCATGCGGCCGCGTTGCCGGGCGCTCGGCGGCTGGATCTGCACGTGCAGCTGTGTGCACAGCATGTGCGTGACTTCGATGTGACGCTCTAGGTTTCGCGCTGGTCACCGCGCCGCCGCCTAAGGAGATCCGAAACCGCACCTGAGCCTGTGCGATCAGGTTTGTCTCATTCGGGTGATATCGGTTCACTCGACTGGCGCACAAGCGCCACACTCGACTAAGACAGAAAGCTGTTCGGATCCGGGGGCGACCGGTGTGTCGGCGGCAACGCAGGGGGCGCCGCCGCCACACCGGCCCGGGAATGCTGGTGTCCGACGCGCTTCCTGCCCTATTATCTGCGTATGAATGCAGATAACCAGGAAATGCGTCCTCTGCTCGCGGAAGACCAGGTCGGGCTGGTTGTCGAGGTATTCAGGATGCTGGCCGATCCCACCCGTGTGCAGGTGTTGTGGGCCCTGGTCGACCGCGAACTATCGGTGAACGACTTGGCCGGACAGGTCGGCAAGCCCGCATCCTCGGTGTCGCAGCATCTGGCGAAACTGCGGATGGCGCGGCTGGTGAATACCCGCCGATCGGGCACGACGATCTTCTACAGCCTGGAGAACGAGCATGTTCGGCAGCTGGTGATGGACGCGGTATACAACGCCGAGCACGCCGGGCCCGGTGTCCCGCCGCATCACCGCGGCGACGGCGCGGTCCACGAACTGCCTCGACGGGACGGGACGGATGCCCGATGAGCCACGCGAAACATGCTGCCGGAGCGGAAAGTCCGCGCGAAGCGGATGTGCACCTGCACGAACACCACCTCGGCCACGCGCACCGGCACCGGCACCATGTGCATGCCGGACACCGCAACGCGCACCAGCAATCAAGAGGTCTGCGCGGCGTTCTGCGGGAGATCTTCGTTCCGCACAGCCACGATGCCGCCGACAGCGTGGACGACGCGCTGGAGACCAGCGCGATCGGCATCCGCGCGGTCAAGATCAGCCTGGTCGTCCTCGGGATCACCGCGTCGCTGCAACTGCTGGTCGTCGCCGCGTCCGGGTCGGTGGCGTTGGCGGCCGACACCATCCACAACTTCTCCGACGCGCTGACCGCCGTCCCGCTGTGGATCGCGTTCGCCCTTGGTCGCCGGGCCGCGACCCGGCGCTACACCTACGGATTCGGCAGGGCCGAGGACCTGGCGGGGCTGTTCGTCGTCGCCATGATCGCCCTCTCGGCGTTGACCGCCGGATATCAGGCGGTGCGCAGACTCATCGATCCGGTGCCGATCGAGCATCTGGGCTGGGTCGCCGCAGCGGGAGTGATCGGGTTCCTCGGCAACGAGACCGTCGCCCTCTACCGGATCAGGGTCGGGCGCCACATCGGCTCGGCCGCGCTGGTCGCCGATGGACTGCACGCGCGGACCGACGGGCTCACATCGCTGGCCGTGCTGCTCGGCGCGGGGGGAGTGGCGCTCGGCTTCCCGTTGGCCGACCCGATTGTGGGCCTGCTGATCACGGTCGCGATCCTCGCGGTACTGCGGACCGCGGCACGGGACGTGCTGCGCAGGCTGATGGACGCGGTCGAGCCCGGATTGATCAGCGTGGCCGAACGGGCGCTCGCGGCCGAGCCGGACGTCCAGGGCGTGCGCAGCCTGCGCATGCGCTGGATCGGGCATCGCCTGCACGCCGACGTCGAACTCGACGTCGCACCGACGATCACGCTGGCGGACGCCCATCGGGTCGCGCACGACGCCGAGCACACGCTCACCCACGTCGTGCCGAAACTGAATACCGCCGTGGTCCACGCGTATCCGGCGCACAGCGGGGCGGACCGGACCGCTCCGACCGGGCAGCCGAGCTGACCAGCGGAGACTGATGGCGATCGCACGTCCGGCCGGATTCCAGCTAGGCCTTGCCCGCCGCGCCCTACTGTTGGGTAGCATCGCCGATGTGATGTGGCTCATGGTCAGTGCGTGCTAAAGCATGCCGGCGCGCGTACCGAACCTGTCCACGCTTCCCGACCTGGTCCGATGGAGCCACGTGCCCGAGCATCTCAGCTCGGGTACCCGGTGTGCCTTCGTACCTCTCGGCGTCACCGACGATGTGGCCTGGGACGACCCCGAGCGCGCGCTGTGCGCCGTGCTCACCAGCGGTACACCGATTCGGTACCCCGAGGTGATGCGCTGGGTCGGGTTGCCCTACGGGATCACGTCGGAGACGCCGAAGGTTGCCGACACCGACTTGGCTTTCTGAGGGGAAGTCACTGAAGAAAAAGGAGTTCCGATGTTGAGCACCATGCAGGACGAGCCGTTGTCGCTGGCCACGTTGCTGCGCTACGCATCGACGTTTGTCGGTGATTCCACCGTGTCCACCTGGACCGGTACCGGCGTACGCACCATGACCTACCGTGAGGTCGGCGCCGAGTCGGCGCGGCTGGCGAACGCGTTGCGCGGGTTGGGGATCGGCGTCGGCGACCGGGTCGGTACGTTCATGTGGAACAACAACGAGCACTTGGTCGCCTACGTCGCGGTGCCCGCGATGGGTGCGGTGCTGCATGCGCTGAACATCCGGCTGTTCCCGGACCAGGTCGCGTACGTGACCAACCACGCAGAAGACCAAGTCGTGCTGGTGGACGGCACGTTGGTGCCGATGTTCACCCAGCTGCTGCCGAACATGAAGACGGTCCGCCACGTCATCGTGGTCAATGGTGACGCGACGACGCTCACCGCGCCGGCTGGTGTCCAGGTGCACTCCTACACCGAACTGCTCGGCGCGCAGCCGGATACCTACGACTTCCCGGTGATCGACGAGCGGTCCGCCGCGGCGATGTGCTACACCTCCGGCACCACCGGAGACCCGAAGGGTGTGGCGTATTCGCACCGCTCCAACTGGTTGCACGCCATGCAGGTCGCCGCGAACAACGGAATGGGCCTGCACGGCACCGACACCATCCTGGTCATCGTTCCGTTGTTCCACGCGAACGCCTGGGGCCTGCCGTACGCGGCGCTGATGTCCGGGGCGAACCTGCTCCTGCCGGACCGCTTCCTGCAGCCGGGCCCGCTGCTCGAGTGTATGGCCGCGCAGAAGCCGTCCTTCGCCGCTGCGGTGCCCACCATCTGGGGCGGTGTGTTGGCGGGGTTGGCGGCCAATCCGCAAGACATCACGCACCTGCGCTCGGTCGTGGTGGGCGGCTCGGCCGTTCCGCCGTCGATGATGCGCGCCTTCCAGGACAAGCACAGCGTGCGGGTCCTGCACGCGTGGGGCATGACGGAGACCTCGCCGCTGGGCAGCGTCGCGCATCCGCCGGCAAGCGCACTCACCGAGGAGGACAAGTGGGCCTACCGGGTGACCCAGGGTCGGTTCCCGGCCGGCGTGCAGGCTCGCCTGGTCGCCGACGATGGCAGCGTTGTCCCCGCCGACGGTGAATCGCTCGGTGAGGTGGAAGTACGCGGCCCCTGGATCACCGCCTCCTACTACTCGCCGGACGGCGTGCCGGTGGACGCGGAGAAGTTCCACAACGGCTGGCTACGCACCGGCGACGTCGGCAAGATCAGTCGGGACGGCTACCTCACCCTGGTGGACCGCTCCAAGGACGTGATCAAGTCGGGCGGCGAATGGATTTCGTCGGTGGACCTGGAGAACGCCGTGATGGGGCACCCCGCGGTCGCCGAGGCGGCCGTGATCGGCGTACCGGACGAGAAGTGGGACGAGCGGCCGCTGGTGGCGATCGTGCTCGCGGAGGGGGCCGAGGCGAAGCCTGAAGAGCTGCGCGAGTTCCTCGCCGGCAAGTTCGCGAAATGGCAGCTGCCGGAACGCTGGACGTTCATTGCGGAGGTGCCGAAGACCAGCGTGGGCAAGTTCGACAAGAAGCGGTTGCGCACCCAGTACGCCGAGGGCGACTTGGACGTCACCACGCTCGGCTGAGCACACCGCCCCACGTCACCACTTCAGCATCGGCAGTGGTGACGTGGGATTGGTCCACAGTCGCCGCGCGGCCAGCCGCACCAGCGCGCGGTGGAAGCCGTTGTCTGGATACCGTTTCACCAGGTCGCGGTAGGTCGCCCTGGGTACGCCGAACCGGCCGAGCAGACCGAACTCGACGTCGATCGCGTCGGCGCGGCGGAAGATCTCGACCGCGTCGTCCGGCGCACCCGCGGCACGGATCCTGTGATGCTCGGTGATCATCGGCACAACGACCTCGGCCAGGTCGCTCCGGTCGATGCTCGCCAACCAGGCCCGTGCGTGGTCACAGGAGGGCGCTAGGTAGTCGAAGGTGCCCGCCGACCAGATGCCGATGTCGTGCAGGGCGGCGGCTGTCAGATACTCCTCGCGGCTGCTCGGTGACGGTTGCTGATCATCTGCCAGAAGATCGCACATGGCTAGCACGCGCAGCACGTGATTGGTGTAGGCCGCGCGGTCCCCACCGAGCTGTTGCTGCCACGGCGACAGCCTGTCCTCGATCTCATTCCGAAGATCGTTGCTGCTCATGCCGGTTCACATTACTCGAAGCGCCGGACAGCAGCCGGTGCCGACGCGCGGGGTGCGGTGCTGACAAGAGAACACCCGGCGCGGGCCGAAACCGTGTGCCGCGCCGGGTGCTAAGAGTTTGCTGATCAGCAGTTGCGCAGCTCCGGGTTCTGGTTGAGCAGCTGAGCCCTGGTGCCGATGAACGTAGTGTAGGTTTCGCCGCCGACCGCGGAGATCGGGAACGCGGCCACCCGGTGGCAATTCTGGAAGGCGAGCTTCACTCCGAAATGGCGTTCCAGCCCGCCGCGGATCGCGTCCGAGGCCATGGCGCGCAGCAGCTGCCCGCGGGCGACCTCGTCCGGGGGAGGAACCGTGTTGTCGGCGAATTCGGCAGTGCCGGACTGCAAGTCACCGGCGACCCGGCTGACGACTTCCCAAGCGTAGGGCAGCGAAGTGCGGACGACCTCGACGAAGTCGGCGTCGTCGACCTCGCCGCGCTCGGCGCGTTCGAGTAGTTCGGTGGGGACATCGAGGGACATAGCGCTTTCCTCCAGGGATAGACGGTCGATGCGATGCCCCTCGATTCTAATCGAAAGTCGTTGTCAACAAGGCTGGATTCGGCGCGAAAGTGCTGACTCCAGTGCGCTTTTCGTATCGGCGGCCAGCGTTCGCACCAGTTCACCTGCGGGTAACTCCGGTGCCAGGGCGTGCGTTTGCCCAGCCCACAGGTTCACTTCGTCCGAGTTGCCTGCCGCCCGTGCTGCCGCCCGCAGCGGGGCGGTGGCGTAGTGGATCTCGGGGTAGGCGGCAGGCGCGGTCGCGGTGTGCTCGATCATGAATCGGTTGCGCAACCCGCGCGCTCGGCGTCCGGTGAAGGCGCGGGTGAGCATTGTGGGGTTGTCCTCAATGAGCACGGCGCGGTGCACCTGATTGGTGCCTGCCTCGGGGCAGCGCAGGAATACGGTGCCGAGCTGTGCGGCGGCGGCGCCCGCCGCCAGCGCCGCGGCGATGCCTGCGCCCGTGATGAGACCGCCGGTGGCCACGAGCGGCCGATCGGTGGCCGCGGTCAAGATCTGCACCAGGGCCAGGAGTGTGAGCGGATCGGTCGCGTCGTCGGCCGGCCGGTCAACGAAGGTGGCGCGGTGCCCGCCCGCCTCCGCGCCCTGGGCGATGAGGACGTCGGCGCCCGCCTCGACCGCGACGCGCGCCTCGGCCGCCGACGTCACCGTCACCCACACCTCGGAGCCGGCGGCATGCAACCGGGCGATCTCCGTGGTGGTCGGGCAGCCGAAGGTGAACGAGACGGCCGCGACCGGATCGGCGACGAGCAGGTCCAGCTTGGCGTCCCAGTCGTCGGTGTCGAACTTCGCGTCCCCGAGCTCGTGGTCGGCGCCGAGTTCGGTGAGATAGTCGGCGAGGTCGGCGGCGGGCGTCTCGGGTCCCGGCACGAACAGGTTGACGCCGAACGGCTCGGCGGTCGCGGCGCGGGTCGCCGCGATCCGCGCCGCGGTGTCGTCGGCGCTCAGGTAGCCGGCCGCCAGCTGGCCGAAACCGCCCGCTTCGGCGACCGCGGCGGTGAGCTCGGGAGTGGAGGGGCCGCCCGCCATCGGGGCCAGCACGATCGGGACGCCAAGTTGGTCGATGATCACGGTCCAAGTCTCGCTCATTTGGACGTGTGACCCAGCGCTCACCAGCAACTTTTCCGCACAAGGTTGCGGAATGGTCACGACGAGGTAGAGTTCCCGTCACAACGGACGCCAAAACGTTATCTAGTTCGGCTTCACCGGATCGTTATAAACCGGTCGTCGCCAAGTATGGCATCCGGGATGGACCCCTGTTCTTCGAGGCAAGGACGCAGTTTTGTCGCAGCACCGTGTAGGCCCCAGTTCTATTACCGTCATGAGCCTCATCGGCGATGGTGTCACGGGTCGGCCGACGCGGCACCGCGCCGAGCCGTCATCGACGGGCCGGGCGAAGTTCGCCGCCAGCGTCGTGGTTGCCACAGGCGCGCTGATCGGCACCGCCACCCAGGTCACCTACGCGTCCCCGCAGTTGCCTGGTGCGCACGACGCCGACGACGAGGTGGCCACCCAGGTCGCTGCGAAGGACACCGGCATCACGCAGGTTGCCGAGCTGAAGACCGCGCAGGCGCCGGTCGTCGAGGCCGCGGCGGAGCTCGCTCCGGCCGCCACCCAGGCCGCCACCGCGGTGGCCGCTCCGGTGGCCGCTCCGTTCGGCATCCCGAACCTGCCGCCGGAGGTCGTCGGGCCGCTGGCTCAGGCCGAGGAGGCCCTCCGGGGCGTGCAGCAGCAGGTCGCTCCGCCCTCGGCGGTGCGCCCGGTGGGGGGCGAGATCAGCTCCGGATTCGGCAGCCGTTGGGGTGCCATGCACTACGGCCTGGACTTCGCCGACACGCTCGGCTCGCCGATCCACTCGGTCAGCAACGGCACAGTGATCGAGGCGGGCCCGGCCTCCGGGTTCGGCCTGTGGGTGCGCGTGCTGCAGGACGACGGCACCACCGCGGTCTACGGTCACGTGAACGAGATGTTCGTCCACGCGGGCCAGCGGGTGAACGCGGGCGACGTGATCGCCACCGTCGGCAACCGGGGCCAGTCGACCGGTCCGCATCTGCACCTGGAGATCTGGGACCAGGGCGGCACCAAGATCGACCCCATGCCTTACCTGGCCGCCAAGGGCGTGCCCTTGGGATGGGGCCCGTCCGCGCACTGAGTTCGGCTGCCGGGCTTGCTGTTCCGACGATCACTCCGGTATCCACCGCGGGATGTCCACACCGCGGCGGCACGATGAGCGCTTCGAGATTCGGTCTGCTCGAGCCGCCCCACGGACACCGGTCGGTCGTTAGGCTCGGGCCGTGACCGAGCTGGGCGACATCTTCGAGCCTGGGTCACCGCACGGCCGCACCTACGCCGTGCTGGTGCACCATCCGCGATCGAGTCTCGCCGATATCGCGCAGTACCTCGGCGTTTCGGTAGACTTCGCCGCGGACTCGTTGGATCTGTTGTGTGAATTGCGCGCCGCGGTTCGCATCGAGTCGCCCGACGGCGACCCGGTATGGGACGCGCACGCGCCGGAATCGTTGTCCGAAGCCGAAGCGCGGCGCAGGCAACAAGAGATCAACCAGATGCATGCTGCCGCAGCGCGGCTGAGCGAGACGTTTCGTTCGGTGCGCCGCTCGCCACGCGGCAACGGCGCCGTGGTGCCGGTGTTCGAGCGCTTGGAGATGCTCGCGGATTTCGAGGAGATGCAGACCGGTGCGCGCGCCTGCGTCAAGCTGGTGGAACGCGGACCCTATCTCAGCGATCTGGACCGTGAGCGACAGTTGTTCCAGCTCAAACGGGCCAGGATCGGCGAAGGAATCCGCTACCAGACCCTCTATCAGGACACCGTCTACCAGGACTCGGAGCGCCTGCGGCACGCACTGTCCACCAATGCCAGTGGGGCCCAGGCCAGAACGCTGCCCGAGCCGCCGTTCAAGCTGATCATCAGTGACGACGAACGGGCCAGCCTGGTGTTGCACGCCGACGAACGCAGACCCGACCCGATGGGTCTGCGGATCACCAGCTCATCCACGCTGGACCTGCTGATCAAGACCTTTGACGTGCTCTGGGCACTGGCCGCGCCCATCTCGGTGAATCCGACCGCGGAGGCGTTGGACGAACGCGACCGGGCGATCCTGACCCTGATGGGTCTCGGCGCCACCGACGACACCATCGCCCGCAGGCTCGGGATGTCCCGGCGCACCGTGGTGCGCCGCACCGCCAGGCTGCTGGAGCGGCTCGGCGCGAGCACCCGGTTTCAGGCCGGGGTGCAGGCCACCCGGCGTGGATGGTTGTGAACTGGTTCACCGATTCGGGTGCTCCCGCAACATGACAGAACCTGCGTCGATCTGACGGCAGGCATCAGGCAACGCGCCACTTCCATGAGGGACCGGGCGGCGTTCGACGAAAGTATGGCAGTACCAAGGGGAAGCGGACCGCCGCAGCGGCAGCCGTGGCAATCCAGTCGCGCGTGGCTACCGATCAGTCCCTAATATGATCTCTCGGACCGTACTGGCCCCGGAAAACACGACCTTGATCGGGGTTTGGCCGGGTTCTGGCTTGACGCGAGAGGTGAATGCACTCGAATGGAAACCGCCCGTCGATCTGCTCGAGGTAGCCGTCGCCGCAGGTCGAGCAGTTTGCTTTTCGGGCAGTTACTCACCGCCGCGGTCGAGTCCGCCGCCACTGAGGTCGCGATCAGGTTCAATCCGACGGGAGATCCCGCCGACGATCGCGAGTTGACCTACGCCGAGCTGGACTCGGCGTCCTCGCGGCTGGCGAGGGAGTTGATCGAGCGTGGTGTGGGTCCGGGCGATGTGGTCGCCATCGGTATCGCGCGCAGTGTGGAGTCGGTGTCGGCGGTGTGGGCGATCGCGAAGACCGGTGCCGCCTATGTGCCGGTGGATCCGATGTATCCGACCGATCGGATCAACCACATCGTCTCCGATTCCGGTGCGACGGTGGGTCTGACCACTTCGAGGCATCGTGCCGTGCTCGGCACCGCCGTGTATTGGATCGAGTTGGATGATCCGGTGCAGGCGGAGCGCATCGCCGCGCGTGCAGAGCATCCTATTTCGTATACGGATCGGGTTCGTCCGCTGGATGAGCGGCATCCGGCGTATGTGATCTATACCTCGGGGGCGACCGGCAAGCCCAAGGGCGTCGTGGTGTCGCATAGTGGTTTGGCCGGGTTGGTGGCGGCTGAGCGCGCGCATTATGGGGTGAGCGAAGAGTCGCGGGTGTTGCATGTGTGCTCGCCGAATTTCGATGTTTCGGTGCTGGAGTTGCTGCTGGCGTTCTCTTCTGGGGCGATGTTGGTGATCGCGCCGCCGTCGGTGTTCGGTGGGCATGAACTGTCGGATCTGTTGCGGCGTGAGCATGTCACGCACATGTTGATCACTCCGGGTGCACTGGAATCGGTGGACCCGACGGGGCTGGACGATCTGCGGGTCGTGGTGGTGGCCGGGGACAAGTTCGGTCCGGAGCTGGTCGGCCGGTGGGCCGGTGAGCGGGAGTTCTACAACGGTTACGGGCCTACCGAGGCGACGATTCTGGCCACGAGTACCGCGGTGATGGTGCCGGGTGATCCGATCACGATCGGTTCGGCGATCGCGGGAGTCGGTGCGTTCGTCCTTGATTCACGGCTGCGTCCGGTGCCTGCCGGGGTGGTGGGTGAGTTGTATCTGTCGGGTGCGGCGTTGGCGCAGGGTTATCTCGGGCGGCCGGGGTTGACCGCGGAGCGGTTCGTGGCCAGCCCGTTCGATGCCGGTGCCTTTGGTGGGCGGCTCTACCGGACCGGTGATTTGGTGCGGCGTGTGGAGTCCGATGGTGGTGAGGGTGGTGTCATCGAGTATTTGGGGCGTTCGGATTTTCAGGTGAAGGTCCGTGGGTTCCCTGTCGAGCTCGGTGAGATCGATAACGTGTTGACCGGCCATCCGGACATCGACTTCGCGGCGACGTTGGGTAGGGCGTTGCCGTCGGGGGCGACGGCTTTGGTGTCTTATGTGTTGGCCGGGACCAAGGCAGTGGTGGATACCGGTGCGCTGAAGGAGTTCCTCGCGGAGTCGTTGCCCGGGTATATGGTTCCGGCCGCCATCATGGTGCTGGATGAGATCCCGTTGACCCCGGTCGGCAAACTCGACCGTGCGGCGCTACCCGAACCCGTCTTCGCCGCACGCGCGTTCCGCGCGCCCTCGACTCCGGTCGAAGAGATCGTCGCCGAGGTGTTCGCCGCGCTGCTGGTGCCCGAGGAGGACGGCCGGGTCGGCGCGGATGACGACTTCTTCGAGCTCGGCGGTAATTCGCTGCTCGCCGCGCAGGCTGCGGCGCGAATCGGTTCCGCGCTGGATGTGCGGGTTCCGGTGCATTTGCTGTTCGAGGTGACAACGGTGGCTGCGCTGGCGGCGCGTGTGGAACAACATGCGGGTTCGGCTGTCGGTCAGGCGTTGCAGGCACGTCCGCGCAAGGGGCGGGTGCCGTTGTCGTATGCCCAGCAGCGTATGTGGTTTCTGAACCGTTTCGATCCGGCCAGCGCGGTGAACAACATTCCGACCGCGGTGCGTCTGTCGGGTCGGCTCGATGTCGATGCGTTGCGGGCAGCGGTGGGTGATCTCGCGGAGCGGCACGAGGTGCTGCGCACCGTCTACCCGGAGGTCGACGGCGAGGGCTACCAGCTGGTGCTGCCGATGGGTGACCCGCGTGCCGTGCCGGAGTTCGTGGTCGAGCAGGCCGACGAGGCCGCGGTGCCCGCGCTCGTCGCTGCCGCGGTGACGGAGGGCTTCGACGTGACCACCGCGCCGCCCATGCGGGTGCGCCTGCTCGCGTTGAGTGCGACCGAGCACGTGCTGATCTGCGTGGTGCACCACATCGCAGGCGACGGGTTCTCGATGGGCCCGTTGACTCGTGACCTGATGCACGCGTACGTGGACCGGATGCGCGGCGTTGCACCGGGATGGCCCGCGCTCGAGGTGCAGTACGCCGACTATGCGATGTGGCAGCGTGAGGTCCTCGGCGCCGAGGAGGACCCGGATTCGGTACTGGCGCAGCAGATCGCGTTTTGGCGTACCGAGCTGGCCGGGTTGACTGAGCAGTTGGAGTTGCCTACCGATCGTGCGCGTCCCGCGGTCGCGTCTCACCGTGGTGCGACGGTTGGTTTCGAGATCGACGCCGATGTGCATGCGGCATTGAGTCGTCTTGCCCACAGCCATAATTCGACGCTGTTCATGGTGGTCCACGCGGCGTTGGCGGTGCTGTTGGCCCGGTTGTCGGGTACCCGCGATATCGCGGTGGGTACCCCGATCGCGGGGCGTGGTGAGGCCGCGCTGGATGATCTGGTCGGTATGTTCGTCAACACGCTGGTGTTGCGTACCGAGATCGATTCCGGTGCGCGTTTCGATCAACTGCTGCGTGCGGTGCGTGCGGTCGATGTCGCGGCGTTCGGTCACGCCGATGTGCCGTTCGAGCGGCTGGTGGAGTTGCTGGACCCGGCACGTTCGGCAGGCCGGCACCCACTGTTCCAGGTGATGTTGACCTTCCAGAACCTGGCGCGCACAGAGCTGGAACTGCCAGGCCTTTCGGTGTCGGGGGTAGACCCGGCCGTGCCGCTGGCCAAGTTCGACCTACAACTGACACTGGTCGAGAACATCGACCGGCGAGGCGAAGCGCATGGCATCTCAGCGGCGTTCACCTATGCCACCGACCTCTTCGATCAAGCAACCGTGCACGACTTCGCCGACCGCTTCGGACGCATTCTCGCGGCTGTGACTGCTGACCCGAACGTGCCGGTCGGCGATATCGACGTGCTCGCCCCTGGTGAGCGTGACCTGGTGCTACACGAGTGGAACAGCCCGGGTGCGACAGTGCCCGAGGTGACCCTGGTGGATCTGCTCGGCGCGCAGGCGCGCAGGCGGCCGAACGCGGCCGCGGTCCGTTTCGGTGACACCACGCTGACTTTCGGTGAGTTGCGACGTCAGGCGAATCGGGTGGCTCGTGCGTTGATCGCGCAGGGTGTTGGTCCGGAATCGCTGGTGGCGGTGGCGGTTGCGCGATCGGAGGAGCTTCCCGTCGCGTTGTTGGGAGTGCTGACAGCGGGTGCGGCGTACCTGCCGATCGACACCACCTATCCGGCGCAGCGGCTGGAGTTCATGCTCGTCGACGCAGCACCGATCTGCATCCTGACCACGGCGGACGAGCGCGACGCGGTACCGACCGGCAATATTCCGGTGATTCTGCTCGAAGAGACCGCAAACTTCGCCGACGACCCGGTCGGTGACACCGATCGCATCGCGCCGCTGCGTCCGGACAACCTGGCGTATGTCATCTACATTTCGGGTTCGACCGGTGTGCCCAAGGGTGTCGGCGTGGCGCATCGCAACGTGGTGGAGCTGTTCGCGAACACTCAGCTGCTGTTCGAGTTCGACGAGACCGACGTGTGGACGCTCTTTCATTCGTTCGCGTTCGACTTCTCGGTGTGGGAGTTGTGGTGCGCGCTGGCCAACGGCGGCACCGTGGTGATGGTCGACTACCTCACGTCGCGTTCGCCGGAACAGTTCCGCGAGTTGCTGATTCGCGAGCAGGTCACAGTGCTCAACCAGACCTCGTCGGAGTTCTATCAGCTCGCCGAGGCCGACCGTGCCGCGCATCCGATCGACCAGGGCAAGTTTGCGCTGCGCTACGTGGTCCTCGGCGGTGAAGCGCTGGATCTGCGCCGGCTGCGGCGCTGGTATGAGCGGCACGGCGTGGACGCACCATGGCTGGTGAACATGTACGGCATCACCGAGACCACCGTGCACATGTCGTTCCTGTCGCTGGACGAGCAGATGGTGGACAACGCGGCCAGCGTGATCGGCCGTGCACTGCCCGGCCTGGACGCCTACGTGCTCGACGACAGGTTGCACCCGGCGCCGGTCGGCGTTGCGGGGGAGATCTATGTCGCGGGCGACCAGCTCTCCCGCGGCTACCTCGGCCGCTTCGGAGTGGCCGCCGCGCGATTCGTCGCGAATCCGTTCGGCGCGCCGGGATCTCGGATGTACCGTACCGGCGATATCGGCCGCTGGGTCGGTCTCGGTTGGCAGGCCACCCTTGAATACGCGGGTCGCGGCGACCGGCAGGTCCAGCTGCGTGGTTTTCGTGTCGAGCTCGGTGAGATCGAGTCGGTGTTGCTGGGTTGTGCTGGTGTGAGCCAGGCTGTCGTGCTGGTCGGTGTTGATGAGCATGTGGGTGATCGGCTCGTCGGCTATGTGGTCCCCGATGCCGGTGCTCAATTGGATCCGGTGGTGTTGCGCGCTCAGGTTGCCGAGTTTCTCACTGGCTATCTGGTTCCTGATGTCATTGTCGTGCTGGAGGTCCTGCCGCTGACTCCGAACGGTGAGCTCGATCGCAGGGCGTTGCCTGTGCCGGAGTTCGTCGGTTCGGTGACTTTTCGTGCGCCGAGGTCGCCGGTTGAGCAGGCCGTGGCTGATGTGTTCGCCGGTTTGCTTGGTGCCGGTGAGGTCGGCTTGGATGACGATTTCTTCGCTCTCGGCGGTAATTCGCTGATCGCGACCAGGGTGGTCGCGCGGATCAATGAGGCGTTGGACGCGAACGTCGCGGTGCGCGAGTTGTTCGAGGCGTCCACCGTCGCTGCGTTGGCCGCCCGCGTGACGCCCGGTACCGGTGGTGGTGCACGTCCGCAGCTCGCCCGCGCTGAGCGGGTGGAGTTGGTGCCGTTGTCGTTGGCGCAGCAGCGGATGTGGGTGCTCAATCAGTTCGATCCGGCTTCGCCTGCGTACAACATCCCGTTGGCGATCCGGTTGACGGGTGTGCTGGATGTCTCGGCGTTGGGTTATGCCATGGCGGATGTGCTGGAGCGGCATGAGTCGCTGCGTACGCGTTATCCGGTGCGTGGGCCGGGTGGGTTGCCGTATCAGGAAGTCTTGTCGGTGGCTGAGGCGCTGCCGGGTGGGCTGGAGGTGGCGGTCACCGATGACCCGGTCGGTCGGGTTACCGAGCTGATGGCAACCGGGTTCGATGTGACCGAGCAGGTTCCGGTGCGTGCTCTGCTACTGGAGTCCGGGGCGGATGAGCATCTGCTGGCTGTGGTCGCGCATCACATCGCCGCCGATGGCGCGTCGATGGCGCCGCTGGCCCGTGATCTGATGACTGCTTACCTGGCCAGGATCGGTGGCAACTCGCCGCGTTGGTCGCCGTTGACGGTGCAGTATGGCGACTTCGCGATCTGGCAGCGCAGCGTGATCGGTACCGACGATGACGAGAATTCGGTGGCTGCCCGGCAGTTGGCGTACTGGCGTGACCAGCTCGACGGGTTGTCCGGTGAGCTGGAATTGCCGCTGGATCGTCCGCGTCCGGTGGTATCGACGATGCGTGGGGCCAACACCGGGTTCGTTGTTTCGGCCGAGGTGCATGAGGCATTGACCAGCCTTGCACGCGAACATAATTCGACGTTGTTCATGGTCGTTCACGCGGCGCTGGCTGTGCTGCTCGCGCGGTTGTCGGGAGACCCGGACGTAGCTATCGGCACGCCGATCGCGGGTCGTGGCGAGCGTGCGCTCGATGATCTGGTCGGCATGTTCGTCAACACCTTGACACTGCGCACGGCGGTGGAGTCGAGTCTGCCTTTCGTGGAGCTGGTCGATCGGGCGCGGGAGACCGATCTGACCGCGTTCGCCAACGCGGATATTCCGTTCGAGCGGGTAGTGGAGGTGGTCGCGCCCGGTCGGGCGACTACGCGCAGTCCGTTGTTCGGGGTGGTGCTGTCGTTCCAGAACAATGAGCAGCCGGTCTTGGAGTTGCCGGGGCTCACTGTCGCCGGGCTGGACGCGGGCATGGTCGCGGCGAAGTTCGACCTGCAGGTGAATGTCGATCCGCACCATCGCGAGGATGGTTCGTTCGGTGAGCTGGACACTGTCTTCACCTACGCCGTCGACATATTCGACGAGTCCACGGTCCAGTCGTTCGGGCGCAGGCTGGAACGGATCCTGACCGCTGTGGCCACCGACCCGAATGTCCTGGTCGGCGACATCGACATCCTCGACCAGGTGGAGCGGGAGCGAATGGCCGCCGCCGTACCCGCGAGCCTCGAGGCGCCCACGGCGACCGCGGGCACGGCGTTGACCCAGGTGTTGGCGGCTGCTGTGGAAGACGATCCGGAGGGCCCGGCGGTGGTTTCCGGCGAGAACGCCCTGTCGTATCAGGATCTGGATGCTCGTTCGTCGCGGTTGGCGCGGGTGCTGATCGGGCGTGGTTGCGGGCCGGGTACGGGTGTCGCGGTGCTGCTCGAGCGCGGTATCGAGGCGATGATCACCGCCTGGGCTGTGCTGAAGGCGGGTGCGGCGGTGGTGCCGGCGGCCACACTCGACGCGGCGCTGCCGGACGGGCTGGAGATCAAGGTCGGGGTCACAGTCGGTGGCTCGCGCTCGATCGGTGCCATCGACTGGCTGGCGCTCGATGATCCCGGCGTTGTCGCCGATGTCGCCGCCGAGTCGCCGCGCCCGGTGACCTACGCGCACCGTATCCGTGCGCTGCGCGGCAGCGACCCGGCGTTCAGCGGGGAGCAGGTGCTCAGCTACGACGGGTTGGCCGCGGCGGCCGGAGGGCTGTGCGCGCGGACCGAGCTGACCTTCGAATCACGCACCTTCCAGCACGGCAGCGCGCAGTCGCTCGCCGCGCTGGTCGAGATGGTCGCCGCCGGATCGGCGGGCGCATCGGTGGTGCTGGTCGCGGAGCCCGACAGATCCACTGCCTTGACCGAGTCGCTGGCCGACGAATGGGTCAGCCATCTCGTGACAGATCGTGCTGGATTGGACACACTGGATCCGACAGCGCTGGAGGATTTGCGCGCTGTGGTGCTCGACAACGGTGTTGGTGTCGGTGCGCCAGGCTCCTGGGCTCGAGTGGATTCGATCGTCGAGTTCGCCGAGTTGTTGGGCACGGAATGACCGTGCAGTCGCGGTATGGGCTGCGGCCGAGAGCCGGTGCCGGATCACCACGAGCGAGACCTTTCCAGCTCGATCCGGCCAGGCTCGGCGAAGGGCGGCTGGAGCGTCTCGGCGCGAGTACCAGGTTCCAGGCGGGGTGACAGCCACCTGGGCGCGTGTGGCTGTGAGCTGGTTCACCAACTCCCGTACTCCTGCAACGCGCTGGGGTTTGCGCCGATACAACGGCAGGGTATCCGGACAAGACCGCTGTTAGGGGATCGCTGTAGGGCAGCCTGACACAGCAAATATTGGTTAGGGGTCAGTCCCTTATATGATTGCTCGGACCGCACTGGTCCTGGACATCATGCCCTGATCTGGGTAGGGCCGGGTCCTGGCTCGATGCGAGAGGTGAATGCACTCGAATGGAAACTGCCCGTCGTTCCGCTCGTGGTAGCCGTCGCCGCAGGTCGGGCAGCCCCGTTTTCGGGCAGTTGCTCACCGCTGCGGTCGAGTCCGCCGCCACTGAGGTCGCGATCAGGTTCAATCCGACGGGAGATCCCGCCGATGATCGCGAGTTGACCTACGCCGAGTTGGACTCGGCGTCCTCGCGGCTGGCGAGGGAGTTGATCGAGCGTGGTGTGGGTCCGGGCGATGTGGTCGCCATCGGTATCGCGCGCAGTGTGGAGTCGGTGTCGGCGGTGTGGGCGATCGCGAAGACCGGTGCCGCCTATGTGCCGGTGGATCCGATGTACCCGGCCGACCGGATCAACCACATCGTCTCCGATTCCGGTGCGACGGTGGGTCTGACCACTTCGGCGCACCGTGCCGTGCTCGGCACCGAGCTGCACTGGGTGGAGTTGGATGATCCGGTGCAGGCCGCGCAGATCGCGGCGCGCCCGGGGCACCCTATTTCCTACACCGATCGGGTTCGGCCGCTGGATGAGCGGCACCCGGCCTACATCATCTACACCTCGGGGTCGACGGGCAAGCCCAAGGGTGTCGTGGTGTCGCATGGTGGCCTTGCCGGGTTGGTGGCGGCTGAACGCGCGCATTATGGGGTGACTGGGGAATCGCGGGTGTTGCATGTGTGCTCGCCGAATTTCGATGTTTCGGTGCTGGAGTTGCTGCTGGCGTTCTCTTCTGGGGCGATGTTGGTGATCGCGCCGCCGTCGGTGTTCGGTGGGCATGAACTGTCGGATCTGTTGCGGCGTGAGCATGTCACGCACATGTTGATCACTCCGGGTGCACTGGAATCGGTGGACCCGACGGGGCTGGACGATCTGCGGGTCGTGGTGGTGGCCGGGGACAAGTTCGGTCCGGAGCTGGTCGGCCGGTGGGCCGGTGAGCGGGAGTTCTACAACGGTTACGGGCCTACCGAGGCGACGATTCTGGCCACGAGTACCGCGGTGATGGTGCCGGGTGATCCGATCACGATCGGTTCGGCGATCGCGGGAGTCGGTGCGTTCGTCCTTGATTCACGGCTGCGTCCGGTGCCCGCGGGGGTGGTGGGTGAGTTGTATCTGTCGGGTGCGGCGTTGGCGCAGGGTTATCTCGGGCGGCCGGGGTTGACCGCGGAGCGGTTCGTGGCCAGCCCGTTCGGTGCTGAGATCGGTAATCCCGGCGCGAGGCTGTATCGCACCGGAGATCTGGTGCGCCGCACCGAATCCGGTGGTGAGGGTGGCGTCATCGAGTATTTGGGGCGTTCGGATTTTCAGGTGAAGGTCCGTGGGTTCCGTATCGAGCTCGGTGAGATCGATAACGCGTTGACCGCACATCCGGACATCGACTTCGCGGCGACGCTCGGTAAGACGCTGCCGTCGGGGGCGACCGCTCTGGTGTCTTACGTGCTGCCGAGCGCAGGGGCCGACGTCGACACCGGTGTGCTCGCCGAGTTCCTCTCGGAGTCGTTGCCCGGGTATATGGTTCCGGCCGCCATCATGGTGCTGGATGAGATCCCGTTGACCCCGGTCGGCAAACTCGACCGTGCGGCGCTACCCGAACCCGTCTTCGCCGCACGCGCGTTCCGCGCGCCCTCGACTCCGGTCGAAGAGATCGTCGCCGAGGTGTTCGCCGCGCTGCTGGTGCCCGAGGAGGACGGCCGGGTCGGCGCGGATGACGACTTCTTCGAGCTCGGCGGTAATTCGCTGCTCGCCGCGCAGGCCGCGGCGCGAATCGGTTCCGCGCTGGATGTGCGGGTTCCGGTGCAGTTGCTGTTCGAGGCGACCACCGTCGCCGCGCTCGCCGAACGCGTGGAACAGCACACGGGTTCGGCCCCGGGCCAGGCGCTCCAAGCGCGTCCGCGCAAGGGGCGGGTGCCGTTGTCGTATGCCCAGCAGCGTATGTGGTTTCTGAACCGTTTCGATCCGGCCAGCGCGGTGAACAACATTCCGACCGCGGTGCGTCTGTCGGGTCGGCTCGATGTCGATGCGTTGCGGGCAGCGGTGGGTGATCTCGCGGAGCGGCACGAGGTGCTGCGCACCGTCTACCCGGAGGTCGACGGCGAGGGCTACCAGCTGGTGCTGCCGATGGGTGACCCGCGTGCCGTGCCGGAGTTCGTGGTCGAGCAGGCCGACGAGGCCGCGGTGCCCGCGCTCGTCGCTGCCGCGGTGACGGAGGGCTTCGACGTGACCACCGCGCCGCCCATGCGGGTGCGCCTGCTCGCGTTGAGTGCGACCGAGCACGTGCTGATCTGCGTGGTGCACCACATCGCAGGCGACGGGTTCTCGATGGGCCCGTTGACTCGTGACCTGATGCACGCGTACGTGGACCGGATGCGCGGCGTTGCACCGGGATGGCCCGCGCTCGAGGTGCAGTACGCCGACTATGCGATGTGGCAGCGTGAGGTCCTCGGCGCCGAGGAGGACCCGGATTCGGTACTGGCGCAGCAGATCGCGTTTTGGCGTACCGAGCTGGCCGGGTTGACTGAGCAGTTGGAGTTGCCTACCGATCGTGCGCGTCCCGCGGTCGCGTCTCACCGTGGTGCGACGGTTGGTTTCGAGATCGACGCCGATGTGCATGCGGCATTGAGTCGTCTTGCCCACAGCCATAATTCGACGCTGTTCATGGTGGTCCACGCGGCGTTGGCGGTGCTGTTGGCCCGGTTGTCGGGTACCCGCGATATCGCGGTGGGTACCCCGATCGCGGGGCGTGGTGAGGCCGCGCTGGATGATCTGGTCGGTATGTTCGTCAACACGCTGGTGTTGCGTACCGAGATCGATTCCGGTGCGCGTTTCGATCAACTGCTGCGTGCGGTGCGTGCGGTCGATGTCGCGGCGTTCGGTCACGCCGATGTGCCGTTCGAGCGGCTGGTGGAGTTGCTGGACCCGGCACGTTCGGCAGGCCGGCACCCACTGTTCCAGGTGATGTTGACCTTCCAGAACCTGGCGCGCACAGAGCTGGAACTGCCAGGCCTTTCGGTGTCGGGGGTAGACCCGGCCGTGCCGCTGGCCAAGTTCGACCTACAACTGACACTGGTCGAGAACATCGACCGGCGAGGCGAAGCGCATGGCATCTCAGCGGCGTTCACCTATGCCACCGACCTCTTCGATCAAGCAACCGTGCACGACTTCGCCGACCGCTTCGGACGCATCCTGGCCGCGGTGGCGTCGAATTCCGAGGTGACCGTCGGTGACATCGATCTGCTCGTGCCGGAGGAGCGTGCGCGGGTGCTGGTCGAGTGGAACGATACTGCGCGTTCGTTGCCGGTTGGGACGTTGGTTTCGTTGTTCGACGCGCAGGTCGCGGTGTCGCCGGATGCGGTGGCGTTGGTGTTCGAGGACGAGCGGTTGACTTACCGTGCGTTGCAGGAACGCGTCAACCGGGTTGCCAGGCACCTGATCGGTGTGGGTGTCGGGCCGGGAGCGGTGGTCGCGTTGGCGATCAGGCGTTCGACGGAATTGGTCGTCGCGATGTATGCGGTGGTGCAGGCCGGTGCGGCGTATGTGCCGTTGGATCCAGACCAGCCCGCCGAGCGGATCAACTACATCGTCGAGACCGCACGACCGCGGATGGTTCTGCACAGGTCCGTAGACGAGTTCGGTTTCGATCCGCTACCGGGAGTGGCGGTGTTGTCGGTCGAGGACATCGAAGCCGCGCCGGGGTTCGCTACCGGCAGTGGTGCACCGATCACCGACAGCGAGCGCACGCGACCATTGCTGCCCGAGCACACCGCGTATGTGATCTTCACGTCGGGCTCGACCGGTCGTCCGAAGGGTGTGGCGGTCAGTCATGCCGCGATCGTGAACCGTTTGTTGTGGATGCAGCACGAGTATCCGATCGGCCCCCAGGACGCGGTGCTGCAGAAGACACCGGCCACGTTCGATGTGTCGGTGTGGGAGTTCTTCTGGCCGTTGCAGACCGGTGCCCGGCTGGTGGTCGCGCGTCCTGACGGGCACCGTGACCCGGTGTATCTGCTCCGGGTCATCGCGGAGCAGCGTATTACCACCGCGCATTTCGTGCCGTCGATGCTTTCGGTGTTCGTTTCTACCCTGGGCAATGAGAAAGGCGTCGGTGTACCCGCGCCGGGTCTGCGCCAGGTGTTCGCTTCCGGTGAGGCGTTGCCGGCGGTGACCGCGCAACGGTTGCGTGAGTTGACCGGTGCGCGTCTGCACAATCTGTACGGCCCGACCGAGGCCGCGGTCGATGTGACTTTCCACGAGGTGACCGAAGCCGATACCGCGTCGGTACCGATCGGTGCCGGGGTGTTCAACACGCGGGTGTTCGTGCTGGATTCACGGTTGCATCCGGTGCCGGTAGGTGTCGCGGGTGAACTGTATCTGGCGGGTACGCAGTTGGCGCAGGGCTATGTGGCTCGCCCGGATCTGACGGGTGAGCGTTTCGTGGCGAACCCGTTCGGTGACGGCGAACGTATGTACCGCACCGGTGATCTGGTGGCCTGGACCGGCAACGGTGAGCTGGAGTATTTGGGCCGCACCGATTTCCAGGTGAAGTTGCGTGGTCTGCGTATCGAGCTCGGTGAGATCGAGTCGGCGTTGACGGCGTCGGACTCCGTGGCGCAGGCGGTTGTGGTGGTGCGTCCGGATGATCGTCTCGGCGATCAGCTGGTCGCCTACCTGGTCGCGGACCCGGGCCGCGTGGTCGATATCGAGTCGGTGAAGGCCGCGCTGGGCGGACAACTACCCGCGTATATGGTGCCGTCGGCCTATCTGGTGCTCGATGAGTTCCCGCTCAATGTATCGGGCAAGTTGGACCGTAAAGCGTTGCCTGCCCCGAGTTTCGAGGCCAGAGTATTTCGTGCGCCGGTCACACCGGTACAGGAGATCGTGGCCGAAACCTTCGCCGAGGTGCTCGGTGTCGAACGAGTCGGCTTGGATGACGATTTCTTCGCTCTCGGCGGTAATTCGCTGATCGCGACCAGGGTGGTCGCGCGGATCAATGAGGCGTTGGACGCGAACGTCGCGGTGCGCGAGTTGTTCGAGGCGTCCACCGTCGCTGCGTTGGCCGCCCGCGTGACGCCCGGTACCGGTGGTGGTGCACGTCCGCAGCTCGCCCGCGCTGAGCGGGTGGAGTTGGTGCCGTTGTCGTTGGCGCAGCAGCGGATGTGGGTGCTCAATCAGTTCGATCCGGCTTCGCCTGCGTACAACATCCCGTTGGCGATCCGGTTGACGGGTGTGCTGGATGTCTCGGCGTTGGGTTATGCCATGGCGGATGTGCTGGAGCGGCATGAGTCGCTGCGTACGCGTTATCCGGTGCGTGGGCCGGGTGGGTTGCCGTATCAGGAAGTCTTGTCGGTGGCTGAGGCGCTGCCGGGTGGGCTGGAGGTGGCGGTCACCGATGACCCGGTCGGTCGGGTTACCGAGCTGATGGCAACCGGGTTCGATGTGACCGAGCAGGTTCCGGTGCGTGCTCTGCTACTGGAGTCCGGGGCGGATGAGCATCTGCTGGCTGTGGTCGCGCATCACATCGCCGCCGATGGCGCGTCGATGGCGCCGCTGGCCCGTGATCTGATGACTGCTTACCTGGCCAGGATCGGTGGCAACTCGCCGCGTTGGTCGCCGTTGACGGTGCAGTATGGCGACTTCGCGATCTGGCAGCGCAGCGTGATCGGTACCGACGATGACGAGAATTCGGTGGCTGCCCGGCAGTTGGCGTACTGGCGTGACCAGCTCGACGGGTTGTCCGGTGAGCTGGAATTGCCGCTGGATCGTCCGCGTCCGGTGGTATCGACGATGCGTGGGGCCAACACCGGGTTCGTTGTTTCGGCCGAGGTGCATGAGGCATTGACCAGCCTTGCACGCGAACATAATTCGACGTTGTTCATGGTCGTTCACGCGGCGCTGGCTGTGCTGCTCGCGCGGTTGTCGGGAGACCCGGACGTAGCTATCGGCACGCCGATCGCGGGTCGTGGCGAGCGTGCGCTCGATGATCTGGTCGGCATGTTCGTCAACACCTTGACACTGCGCACGGCGGTGGAGTCGAGTCTGCCTTTCGTGGAGCTGGTCGATCGGGCGCGGGAGACCGATCTGACCGCGTTCGCCAACGCGGATATTCCGTTCGAGCGGGTAGTGGAGGTGGTCGCGCCCGGTCGGGCGACTACGCGCAGTCCGTTGTTCGGGGTGGTGCTGTCGTTCCAGAACAATGAGCAGCCGGTCTTGGAGTTGCCGGGGCTCACTGTCGCCGGGCTGGACGCGGGCATGGTCGCGGCGAAGTTCGACCTGCAGGTGAATGTCGATCCGCACCATCGCGAGGATGGTTCGTTCGGTGAGCTGGACACTGTCTTCACCTACGCCGTCGACATATTCGACGAGTCCACGGTCCAGTCGTTCGGGCGCAGGCTGGAACGGATCCTGACCGCTGTGGCCACCGACCCGAATGTCCTGGTCGGCGACATCGACATCCTCGACCAGGTGGAGCGGGAGCGAATGGCCGCCGCGGCTGAATCGGTGGCTGTCGAACCGCCGGTGGCGACTGCGGGCACGGCGTTGACCCAGGCGCTGGCGGCCGCTGTGGAAGACGATCCGGAGGGCCCGGCGGTGGTTTCCGGCGAGGACATCCTGTCGTATCAGGATCTGGATGCTCGTTCGTCGCGGTTGGCGCGGGTGCTGATCGGGCGTGGTTGCGGGCCGGGTACGGGTGTCGCGGTGCTGCTCGAGCGCGGTATCGAGGCGATGATCACCGCCTGGGCTGTGCTGAAGGCGGGTGCGGCGGTGGTGCCGGCGGCCACACTCGACGCGGCGCTGCCGGACGGGCTGGAGATCAAGGTCGGGCTCACGCTCGGTGCCGCACAGTCCACCGGCGAGGTGGACTGGCTCACGCTCGATGATCCCGGCGTCGCCGCCGAGATCGCCGCCGAGTCGCCGCGCCCGGTGACCTACGCACACCGCACCCGTGCGCTGCGCGGCAGCGACCCGGCGTTCGTCGGAGAGCAGGTGCTCAGCTACGACAGCCTGGCCACGGCGGTCGGCCGGTTGCGGGCGCGGACCGAGCTGACCTTCGAATCACGCACCTTCCAGCACGGCAGCCCGCAGGCGCCGGCTGCGCTGGTCGAGGTGGTCGCCGCCGGATCGGTCGGTGCATCGGTGGTCCTCATGTGGGAAGGCGACGTGACTACCGAGTCGCTCGCCGATGAATGGGTGACCCATTTGGTGACCGATCGGGCCGGGCTCGACGCGCTCGACCCCACCGCATTGGAGGATTTGCGGGCTGTGGTGCTCGACAACGGTGTCGGCGCTGTTCTCGAGGCTCCCTGGACCCAGGTGGATTCGATCGTGGAACTCAGCGAGTTGCTCGACATGGAGTGATGCTGTTCCCCCCGTCACGGGCAAGCCCTAGGTATGTGACTATGGTGACGAGCGGTCGGTTTGCAAGGTTTCCCGCTGGAAACGTGTCATAGAAGTGTTCTATAGCGGCAGGATGTGCAGAGTTTTTATGATTCGCTTGTCGGAAAATAGTCTGCAGGCCCATGGGTGGGGACCCAGGAAGCGGAAAGCGGGGGTCGCGTGACCCTGCCGACGCGGGTGCGCCCCACGCGCACGAGGCGACCCAGGGTCACTACGCTTCCGCAGTTGTTGGCGACGGCGGTTGAGGCGAATCCGACTGGTGTTGCGGTTGTTTTTGCTGATGCGGTGGGTGTGTTGGCGCGGTTGAGTTATGCGGAGTTGGATGAGCGGTCGACTCGGTTGGCTCGGTTGTTGATCGGTTGGGGTGTGGGGCCGGAGGATCTTGTTGCGGTGGGGATTCCGCGTTCGGTTGATTCTGTGGTTGCGGTGTGGGCGGTGGCTAAGACTGGTGCGGGGTTTGTGCCGGTGGATTCGAATTATCCGGTTGATCGGGTTGAGCATATGGTGCGGGATTCGGGGGTGGTGTTGGGTTTGACTGTTGGGGGTGTGGTGGATGGGTTGCCTGGTGGTGTGGAGTGGTTGGTTATCGATTCCGATGTTTTTGTGCGTGAGTTGGAGGGTTATTCGGTCGAGCCGGTCACTTATGCGGATCGGTTACGGCCGTTGCGGGCGGAGCATCCGGCGTATGTGATTTACACCTCGGGTTCGACGGGTGTCCCGAAGGGTGTTGTGGTGACCCAGGCGGGGTTGGCGGGTTTGTGTGTGGAGCAACGTGACCGGTATCGGGTGAGCGAGGTGTCACGGACGTTGCATTTCGCGTCGCCGTCGTTCGATGCGTCGGTGTTGGAGTTGTTGCTCGCGGTTGGTGGTGCGGCGACGATGGTGGTGGTGGCGCCGACGGTTTACGGTGGCGATGAGTTGGCTGTGTTGTTGGGGAGGGAAGGGGTGACGCATGCGTTCGTCACGCCTGCCGCGTTGGCTTCGGTGGATCCTGCTGGTCTCGAGGAGTTACGGGTTGTCGTGGTGGGTGGGGAGGCGTGTCCGTCGGAGTTGGTGCGTCGTTGGGTGATTCCGATTCCTGGTGGTGAGCGTGAGTTCTATAACGCTTACGGGCCGACCGAGGCGACGGTCGCGACGAATATCAGTGCGTCGTTGCTGCCGGGTGTGGCGGTGATGATCGGTGCGCCGATCCGGGCGGTCACCGAGTATGTGTTGGATGACCGTTTGGTCGCGGTCCCGGTTGGTGTGGTCGGTGAGTTGTATATCGCTGGACCGCAATTGGCTCGTGGTTACCGGCAACGACCTGGTCTGACGGCTGGGCGTTTCGTGGCGAACCCGTTCGATGTGAATGGTTCCCGGCTTTATCGCACCGGTGACTTGGTGCGCTGGAGCGCCGATGGCGAGTTGGAGTATTTGGGCCGTAACGACTTCCAGGTGAAGATCCGCGGTTTCCGTATCGAGTTGGGCGAGATCGATGCTGTGCTCACCGACCATGAAAGCGTCGATTTCGCTGTCACGGTCGGGCACCGGTTGGACAGCGGGGCGACGATCCTCGTGTCCTATGTACACGCGATGGGTGGGCACTCGATCGATGTCGGTGGGTTGATCGCGCATGCCGAACGCAGCCTGCCCGCGCATATGGTGCCGACCTCGGTCATGGTGCTGGAAGAGGTCCCGCTGACTCCCGCGGGCAAGTTGGACCGTGCGGCGCTACCCACACCACACCTGCAGGCCAGGATGTTCCGTGCACCGGTGGGGCCGTGGGAAGAGTTGGTCGGGGAGGTGTTCGGTGAATTACTCGGCGTGGGTGAGCGGGTCGGTGCGGACGACGATTTCTTCGAGCTCGGCGGTAACTCGCTGATCGCGACGCAGGTCGCGGCTCGGCTCGGCGCGTCGGTCGGTGTGCGGATACCCGCCCGGATAGTTTTCGGGGCACCCACGGTCGCCTTACTCGCTGCGCGGCTCGCCGAATTCGAAGGCGGCCCAGCACGTCGCGCGTTGGTTGCGGTGCAGCGCCCGCAACAAATCCCGTTGTCGTTGGCGCAGCAGCGGATGTGGTTTCTGAATCAGTTCGATACCGGTTCCGCGGTGAACAATATTCCGTTCGCGATCCGGTTGTCGGGTGCGTTGGACGTCGCGGCGTTACAGGCGGCGGTCGTGGATGTGATCGAGCGTCACGAGTCGTTGCGGACGGTGTATCCGGCGGTGGACGGTTCGGGATATCAGGTGGTTGTGCCTGCGGCCCAGACGGTCGCGGACCTGACACCCACACCGATCACCGAGCACGAACTCCTGGACTGGTTACGCGGATACGCCTCGACCGGGTTCGACGTCGCGGCCGAAGTGCCTGTGCGCCTGTCGCTGGCCCGGCTCGGTAACGATGACTACGTTCTCGCTGTGGTGGTGCACCACATCGCCGCCGATGGCACCTCGATCGCTCCGCTGGTACGTGATCTGATGACCGCCTACCTCGCGCGTCGCGCCGCCACCGCACCCGGCTGGGCTGCGCTGCCGGTGCAGTACGCGGACTACACCCTGTGGCAGCGCGCGGTCCTGGGCCAGGAGAACGACCCGGACTCGGTGGCCGCGGCGCAGATCGCTTTCTGGCGTGCGGGCCTCGCGGGCGTTGCGGGTCGGCTCGACCTCCCGATGGACCGCCCGCGACCCACACACGCCTCGGGGCGCGGCGCGGTGTTCACCTTCCTACTCGACACACCGATCAGAGCAGGGCTCGACGATCTCGCCCACGCCAGTGGTGCTTCATTGTTCATGGTGGTGCACAGCGCTTTCGCCGTGTTACTGGCCCGACTGTCCGGTATCGGCGATATCACCATCGGTACACCGGTCGCTGGGCGCGGCGAGCCCGAACTCGACGGGCTGGTCGGCATGTTCGTCAACATGCTGGCACTACGGACCGTGGTCGATCCCGCATCGTCGTTCCGCGACCTGCTCGAAACGACCATAGAAACCGATCTCGCGGCGTTTTCCCATGCCGAGTTACCGTTCGAGCGGCTGGTCGAGGTCCTGGACCCGCCACGTTCGCAAGCACACCACCCACTGTTCCAGGTGGCGTTGTTCTTCCAAAACATGGATCAGGCACAACTCGAACTACCAGACCTGTCGGTGAACACCGTCGAATTCGACAACACAGCCGCCAAATTCGACCTACAACTCACCATCACACCACAACAAGGCCCCGACACAGGCCTCACCGGCATGTTCACCTACGCCACCGACCTATTCGACCAGACGACTGTGCAAGGGTTCGCGCAGCGGTTCACTCGTTTGCTGGGGGAGATCCTCACCGCGCCACACACTCCGGTAGGTGATCTGGAACTGCTGGCGCCTGCTGAGCAGGGTCGGATCCTGCACGAATGGAACGATACGAAGCATCCGGTCCACTCCGGGTTGCTGCTGGATGGGTATCGGCGTGCGGTGGCTGCCGATCCGGGCGCGGTAGCGGTGGTGTTCGAGGGTGTCGAACTGACTTATGGTGAGTTCGACGCACGAGTGAACAGGCTTGCGCGGTTGCTGATCTCGCAGGGTGTGGGCGCGGAATCGTTGGTGGGGTTGGCCCTGCGGCGTTCACCCGACCTCGTGGTCGGCATGTATGCGATCGCCGCGGCGGGTGGGGCGTGGGTGCCGCTGGACCCCGACCAACCAGCCGAACGCATCGCACACATCCTGGACACCGCTCAACCGGCCTGTGTCGTGACGACCAGTACGGACGCGGTCACCGTGCCCGGCGATATCACCGTCCTCACGATGGACACACTGGACCTCGACCGATTCGACTCTTCCCCGGTGCGTGCTGGGGAACTACTGCGTCCGGTATCGCCGCAGCATCCGGCGTATGTGATTTTCACGTCGGGGTCGACAGGTCGGCCGAAGGGTGTGGCGGTATCGCATGCGGCGATCAACAACCAGATCGAGTGGATGTTGGCGCAATACCCACTCGGTCGGGGTGATGTGTATCTGCAGAAGACAGCGACAACGTTCGATGTGTCGTTGTGGGGTTATTTCATGCCGTTGCGGGCAGGCGCGAAACTGGTCGTCGCTACGCATGACGGGCACCGCGACCCTGCCTACGTCGCGGACACGATCACCGCGCAACGGGTCACGGTCACCGATTTCGTGCCCTCGATGCTGGCGGTATTCGCCACACAGTTGACCCCGGGGTCGGTTCCGACGCTGCGGGATGTTTTCGTGATCGGTGAAGCGCTGCCACCGGAAACAGTGACAGCCTGGCAGACCGTATCCGGTGCGGTACTGCACAACCTCTACGGTCCGACCGAGGCCGCGGTATCGGTCACCTACTGGCCCGCCGACGGGCGTGACGAGCGGACCGTACCGATCGGGCGCCCGCAATGGAACACCCAGGTGTATGTGCTGGACTCACGCCTGCGCCCGGTCCCGGCCGGGGTGCCCGGTGAGTTGTATCTGGCCGGTGACCAGCTGGCACGCGGTTATGTGACTCGACCGGATTTGACCGCGGACCGGTTCATCGCCAGCCCGTTCACGGCCGGTGAGCGGATGTACCGCACCGGTGACCTCGTGGTATGGCGCGCACCAGCAGGGGATCTCGCGCACCGGCTGGAATACATCGGGCGCACCGATTTCCAGGTGAAGTTCCGTGGACAACGCATCGAACTCGGCGAGATCGAAACCGCGTTGCTGACACAACCCGGCGTGAGCCAAGCAGTAGCAGTAGTCACCGGATCGAGCCTGGGCGACCAACTGGTGGCTTATGTGGTCGCCGCAGCGGGAGATCGGATCGATCCGGTCGCGCTACGGTCGAGGATCAGCGACATCCTTCCCACCTACATGGTTCCCGCGGCGGTCGTGGAGTTGGACGCGTTCCCGCTGAACACCAGCGGCAAACTCGACCGCAAAGCACTACCCGAGCCGGAGTTCGAAGCGAAGGTGTTCCGTGCACCCTCGACACCGGTCGAAGAGATCGTGGCGGGGGTGTTCGCTGACGTGCTCGGTATCGAGCGGGTCGGCGCGGATGATGACTTCTTCGCGCTCGGCGGCAACTCACTGGTTGCGACGAAGGCGGTGGCGCGGTTGGGGTCCGCGGTCGGTGCGCGAGTGCCGGTGCGGACCCTGTTCGAGACGCCGACCGTGTCCGCGCTTGCTACGGCGATCGAGTCGCGGACACATGGTGAGCGTGGTGTGGAGCTGGGCGGTGTTACTCGTCCAGAGCGGTTGCCGTTGTCGTTGGCGCAGCGGCGGATGTGGTTCCTCAATCGGTTCGATCAGGTTGATGATGCTGCGGCACAGGCTGGTTCGGCGGCCTACAACTTGCCGTTCGCGTTGCGTCTGATCGGCGATCTGGATGTATCCGCGCTGGGTGCGGCTTTGCGCGATGTGGTTGCGCGGCATGAGGTGTTGCGCACTGTGTATCCGGAGACTGTGGACGGTCCGGTCCAGGTCGTGCTACCCCCGGGACAAGTGGCGCTGGATGTCGCCCCACGAATGCTGGCCGAAACCGATGTGGCGAGCGCCGTTTATGACTTGGCCTCGACACCGTTCGACGTGACCGCCGACGTTCCGGTGCGAGCGGCCCTCATCCGGGTCGACGGGACTTCCGATACGTATGTGCTTGTCGTTGTGGTGCATCACATTGCGGCGGATGCGTCGTCGATGGGTCCGCTGGTGCGGGATGTGATGGTTGCGTATGCGGCGCGGATCTCTGGTGCGGCGCCGGGTTGGTCGCCGTTGCAGGTGCAGTACGCGGATTATGCGTTGTGGCAGCGTGCGGTGCTGGGTGAGGAGTCCGATCCGGAGTCCATTGCGGCGCAGCAGATCGGGTTCTGGCGTAGGCAGCTGGCTGATATGCCGGATCTGCTGGAGTTGCCGACGGATCGGTCGCGGCCTGTGGTGGCCTCGATGGTGGGTGCGCGGGTGGGCGTCGAGATCGACGCGGCGACGCATGCGGGGCTTGTGGAGCTGGCTCGTGCGCATGGTGCGACGTTGTTCATGGTGGTGCATGCGGCGTTCGCGGTGTTGCTGGCTCGGTTGTCGGGTTCCGACGACATCGCGATCGGTACGCCTGTGGCGGGTCGTGGTGAGCGTGAGCTCGATGATTTGATCGGTATGTTCGTCAATACTGTGGTTTTCCGGACGCGGTTCGAGCCGGGTGAGTCGTTCACAGCGTTGCTGGGCAAACAGCGCGAGTCCGATTTGCAGGCCTTCGCACACGCTGATGTTCCGTTCGAGCGGTTGGTGGAGGTGTTGAATCCGCCGCGGTCGACGGCGCATCATCCGTTGTTCCAGGTGGGGTTGTCATTCCAGAACGTCGCGCGCGCCGCCCTGGAGTTGCCCGGGCTGGTGGTATCCGGTGTGGATGCGGATTTGGATGTGTCGCAGTTCGACCTGCATTTGATTGTGGGTGACGCCTATGGCAAGTCGGGTGTGCCTGCTGGTATCGGTGGGTTCTTCACGTATGCCACTGATCTTTTCGATGCCGCGACAGTGGAGGGTTTCGCGGCTCGGTTGTCGCGGATCCTCGCGGCTGTGGTCGCCGACGCCAATGCTGTGGTCGGAGATATCGACCTTCTCACCGAGACCGAGCGCACCGATGTGCTCTCGATGTGGAACGCGACCGGGCAGCACGTCGACGACGGCGCGACACTGGTCTCGCTGCTCGACGCGAGTGTGGCCGCCGACCCGCGCTCCGTCGCGCTCGTGGCCGATCTGCCCGACGGCGAGCGGGCCGAGCTGACCTACTCTGAACTCGATGTTCGGGTGAATCGTCTTGCCCGCTACCTGATTTCCGCCGGTGTTGGCCCGGAGTCGCGGGTTGGGTTGGCGTTGCGGCGATCGGTGGATCTGGTCGTCGCGATGTACGCGGTGGCGAAGTCGGGTGGTGCGTACGTGCCGATCGATCCTGATCAAGCTGCTGAGCGCACGAGCTACATTCTCGAGTCTGCTGCTCCCGTGTGCGTGCTGACCGATGCCGACGCGGAATTCGACACGGATGCAGCGCCGTTGGTGCGGATCGATGAACTCGAGCTCGAGGGGCTGGACAAAACACCGGTTACCGACGCCGATCGTGTGGCGCCCCTGCGCCCGCAGAACACGGCGTATGTGATTTTCACCTCGGGCTCGACGGGTCGCCCGAAGGGCGTGGCCGTGTCGCACGCGGCGATCGCGAATCAGTTGCAGTGGAAGCGGATCGAGTTCGGTCTCGATGCGGCTGATGCGATTTTGTTGAAGACTGCGGCGACATTCGATTTGTCGGTGTGGGAGTTCTGGTCGGCCGCGGTCTGTGGTGGTCGTTCGGTGATCGCCGCACCGGATGGTCATCGTGATCCGGCGTACCTGAACGAGTTGATGACGCGTGAGTGGGTGACCACGCTGCACGCGGTGCCCTCGATGCTCGACGCATTGACGACGAACGAGTTTCCGAGTTCGCTATGGCGGGTGCTGGCCATCGGTGAGGCGTTGCCAGGTCCGCTGGCGCAGCGGTTCCTGCGGGAATACCCCCGTACCGAGTTGTTCAACTTGTATGGTCCGACCGAGGCGGCGGTGTCGATTACCAGTCACCAGGTGACCGAGGCCGACCAGGCATCGGTGTCCATTGGTGCGCCGGAGTGGAACAGCCGGGTTTTTGTGTTAGACGCACGTTTGCGGCCGGTGCCGGTGGGTGTGTCCGGTGAGTTGTATTTGGCGGGTGCGCAACTGGCTCGTGGGTATTTCGATCGTGCGGATTTGACGGCGGATCGGTTTGTGGCGAATCCGTTCGAGTCCGGTGCCCGGATGTACCGAACCGGTGACCTGGTGGCATGGACCGGTTCCGGTGAGCTCGAATACCGGGGTCGCGCCGATTTCCAGGTGAAGATTCGTGGTTTCCGTATCGAATTGGGTGAGATCGAGACGGCGCTCCTGGCGTTGCCGGAGGTCGCGCAGGCGGCGGTGGTCGCGAAGTCTGATCCGAAGACCGGTGATCGGCTTGTCGCGTACCTGGTTCCAGCCGAGGGCGACCTCGATGTGGCGCGAGTGAAAACAGTCCTCGGTGCCGCTTTGCCGTCGTACATGGTGCCCGGCGCTTTTGTCGAAATGGACGCTCTGCCGTTGAACGTGAACGGCAAACTGGACCGTAAAGCGCTGCCGGAGCCGGAATTCGAAGCCCAGGTATTCCGTGCTCCCTCGACGCCGATCGAGGAGATCGTCGCATCGGTGTACGGCGAAGTGCTCGGTGTGGAGCGTGTCGGCGTTGATGACGATTTCTTCGCCCTGGGTGGCAATTCGCTGCTGGCGACCCAGGTCGCAGCGCGTATCGGTGCAGCACTGGATTCCCGCGTCCCCGTGCGGACCCTCTTCGAAGCGGCGACCGTGGCCGGACTCGCGGCGAAGGTCGAGCAGCACGCGGGCAGTGGCGGGCACAACGCCCTTGTGGCCGGTCCGCGGCCGGAGCGGATCCCGTTGTCGCTGGCCCAGCAGCGCATGTGGTTCCTCAACCAGTTCGATACGGCGTCCTCGGTCTACAACATTCCCGTCGCCATCCGGCTCTCCGGCCCGCTGGATGTCGCCGCCCTGCACCAGGCGGTCGAAGATCTGGTGGCACGCCACGAGATCCTGCGCACCATGTACCCGCAGACACCACTCGGACCGGTGCAGCAGGTGCTCGCGCCGCACGAGGTGCCGATCCGGATCGCGCCGAGCCGAATCGACCCGTCCGATCTCGCCGCCGTGGTGACCCGAATGATCTCCGCGGGCTTCGACGTCACCACCGAGGTGCCGTTCCGCGCCGAGCTGTTCGAGGTGGCCGCCGAGAACGCGGATTGCCCCGCCGAGCATGTGCTCGCGTTCGTCGCCCACCACATCAGCTCCGACGGCTGGTCCATGGGTCCGCTCACCAGGGATCTCGTGCTGGCCTACGGCGCGCGCAGCCGAGGCGAGATTCCGTCCCTGGCCCCGCTGCCGATCCAGTACGCCGACTACAGCCTTTGGCAGCGCGAAGTGCTCGGGGCCGAAGACGACCCGGCGAGCCTGATCGCCCAGCAAGCCGAGTACTGGCGCACCACTCTGGCCGCCCTTCCGGACGAACTGCCGCTGCCCATGGATCGGCCCCGGCCCGCTCTGGCCTCCTATCGCGGAGCAACGCTGGACTTCGCCATCGATCCTGACCTGCACGCCAGCCTCGATCGCCTTGCCCAGCAGCATAATTCGACACTGTTCATGGTGGTGCACGCAGCGCTGGCGGTGCTGCTGACCCGGGTGTCGGCCACCTCGGACATCGCCATCGGCACCCCGGTGGCGGGCCGTGGTGCGGCCGAACTCGACGACCTGATCGGCATGTTCGTCAATACGCTGGTACTGCGCACCGAGATCGATCCGGGCACGCCGTTCGACGCGCTGCTCGCCGAGGTCCGCCGGACCGACGTCGCGGCGTTCGGCCACGCGGATCTGCCCTTCGAGCGCCTGGTCGAGCTGCTCGATCCGGTCCGGTCGGCGGCACGCCATCCGCTGTTCCAGGTGATGCTCGTCCTGCAGAACCTCGCGCCGACCGCGCTCGAACTGCCCGGGCTCACCGTGTCCGGCATCGATCCGCAGGTGCATTCGGCCAAGTTCGACCTTCAGCTCACTCTCGCGGAACAGCCCAACGCGCGGGGCATCTCCGTGACGGTCACCTACGCGACCGATCTGTTCGACGCCGCCACCGTGCAGGATTTCGCCGACCGGTTCCTGCGGATCCTCGCGGTGGTGGCGTCCGACCCCACCGCGGTCGTCGGCGACGTCGACGTGCTCGCCCCCGGCGAGCACGAACAGGTTCTGCACGAATGGAATTCGCCGGGAGCCTGGGTGCCGGGCACGACGCTGCCCGACCTGATCACGGAGCAGGCCTGGCGACGGCCGGACGCGGTCGCGCTCCGTTTCGGTGATACCGCGCTGACCTTCGGTGAGTTGCAGCGTCGGGCGAATCGGGTGGCTCGTGCGTTGATCGCGCAGGGTGCGGGTCCGGAATCGTTGGTTGCGGTTGCGGTTGCGCGTACCGAGGAGTTGCCGGTCGCGCTGTTGGCGGTGCTGACGGCGGGTGCGGCGTATCTGCCGATCGACACCACGTACCCGGCGCAGCGGTTGGAGTTCATGCTCGCCGACGCCGCACCGGTCTGTGTGCTGACCACCGCGGACGAGCGCAGCGATCTGCCCGCAGGCGATCTGCCCGTCGTGCTGCTTACGGACGCGGAGACCTGGTCCGACGCCCCGATCAGCGATGCGGATCGCATCGCGCCGCTGCGGCCGGACAACCTGGCATACGTCATCTACACGTCAGGTTCGACCGGTGTGCCCAAGGGCGTGGGTGTCGCACACCGCAACGTGGTGGAGCTGGTCGCGAACACCCAGCCGCTGTTCGGGTTCGACGAGAGCGACGTGTGGACGCTGTTCCATTCCTTCGCGTTCGACTTCTCGGTGTGGGAGCTGTGGTGCGCGCTGGTTCACGGCGGCTCGGTGGTCGTGGTCGACTATGTGACGTCGCGTTCGCCGGAACTGTTCCGCGAGTTGCTGATTCGCGAACAGGTCACGGTGCTGAACCAGACGCCGTCGGCGTTCTATCAGCTGGTGGAGGCCGACCGGGCTTCCTCTGCCGCAGGCGATCTCGCGCTGCGCTACGTGGTGTTCGGCGGCGAGGCGCTTGACCTGCGCAAGCTCGGACGCTGGTACGAACGGCACGGTCGTGCGACCCGTCTGGTGAACATGTACGGCATCACCGAGACGACGGTGCACGTCTCCTTCCTTCCGCTGGACGAGCGGGACGCACACGATCCGGCCAGCGTCATTGGCCAGGCCATCCCCGGCCTGGACGCCTACGTCCTCGATCGGCGGCTGCACCCTGCACCCGTGGACGTGCCCGGCGAGATCCACGTGGTCGGCGCGCAGCTGTCCCGCGGCTACCTGGGCAGGCCGGGTCTCACCGCGACTCGCTTCGTCGCGAACCCGTTCGGAGCGCCCGGGTCCCGGATGTACCGCACCGGCGACGTCGGCCGGTGGCGGGACGGCGAGGGACCGGCCGCACTGGAATACGCCGGACGCAGTGACCAGCAGGTGCAGCTGCGCGGCTTCCGCATCGAGCTCGGCGAGATCGAGTCGGCGCTGCTGCGCTGCACCGGCGTCGGCCAAGTGGTCGCGCTCGTGCGCTCCGACGACCGGTCCGGAGAGCGTCTCGTGGGCTATGTGGTGCCCGACGGTTCTGGTGGCATCGACCCGGTGATCGTTCGTTCCCAGGTCGCCCAGTTCCTTACCGGATACATGGTGCCGGACGCTGTCGTCGTGCTGGACGCGCTGCCGCTGACCCCGAACGGGAAGCTGGACCGCAAGGCGCTGCCCGCGCCGGAGTTCGTCAGCGCGATCTCCTACCGAGCACCGGAGACGGCGACCGAACGGGCCGTGGCCGAAGCGTTCGTCGAACTGCTCGGCGCGGAAAAGGTCGGCCTCGACGACGACTTCTTCGCTCTGGGTGGCAACTCGCTGCTCGCGGCGCGGGCCGTCACCCGACTCCGTGACGCCACCGGCGCGACGGTGAGCGTGCAGTGGTTCTTCACCGACGCCACGGTGGCGGCCTTGGCCGCGCGCATCGATGAGGGCGGCGCTGAGGCCAACGCCGCACTGAACGTGCTGCTGCCGATCCGCGCGAGCGGTCCGGCGGCCCCGCTGTTCTGCCTCCACCCGATGTACGGCCTGGCCTGGTCGTACGCGGGCCTTGCCCGGTATCTTCCCGCCGAGCAGCCGATCTTCGGTTTGCAGTCGCCCGCGCTGTCGGAGGACGGCGAGCTGCCCGGATCGCTGGCCGAGCTGGCGCAGCGCTATCTGGCCGAGATCAGGGCGGTGCAACCGCACGGGCCGTACCGGCTGCTCGGCTGGTCGCTCGGTGGTGTGCTCGCCCACACGATCGCGACCCGGTTGCAGGCCGAGGGCGAGCAGGTGACGTTGCTGGCCATGATGGACAGCCATCCGAATCCGGACGTCGTCGGCTTCCGCGCGGCGGTGCGCGGTGCGCTGGCCGAACTCGGGCTCGGCGCCGGTCCGGACGTCGCGGACGACGATGTCTACGAACTGAGCGACGAGGCATTGGCCGCATTGCACGCCACGATTCCGGCGGAGTTGGTCACGGTGACCCCGGAGCGGCTGCGCCGGATCTATCGCAGCGCGGTCCGCTCGGCCGAGCTGATCGCCGAGCACCGTCCAGGGATGTTCCACGGCACGGTGGAGTACTTCAGCGCGGCCGTGGCCGACCCTGCCGACGAGCTGCGCGCCGCCGCGACGGACTGGCAGTCGTACGTGTCCGGCGCGGTCGTGGACCGGCCGATCGAGGTCACGCACGCTCGGATGGCGACACCCGAGGCGCTCGCCGCGCTCGGCCCGCAGCTGGCCGCACTGCTCGACCGTCGTCCGTAGCCGCGGACTGTCGACGTCGCCACCCGAATCGCGCGTCGACAGGGAATAATCACCCCCAGTCGTCGCAAGCGTCGTCCCGCGATCCGACTGCCCGCATGCCCGGTCGTGCTCGGCGTGCGTGCGTAGTCGGATTTGTAACGATGGGCATGCGTAGGTTCGATGGTCATCAGGCGGGGGGAGCGTGATGTGTGGCAACAACTGGCAACAACTGACAGGGTGAGGAATCTCATGGTTCGGGCGGTCTGGCGGCGGTGTGACGAGACTGCGGAAGGGGTGCCGGCATGACACGCCCGGCCCGCGTCCGCCCGAACCGGACCCGGCGGCCACACGTCACTACGCTTCCGCAGTTGTTGGCGACGGCGGTTGAGGCGAATCCGACTGGTGTTGCGGTTGTTTTTGCTGATGCGGTGGGTGTGTTGGCGCGGTTGAGTTATGCGGAGTTGGATGAGCGGTCGACTCGGTTGGCTCGGTTGTTGATCGGTTGGGGTGTGGGGCCGGAGGATCTTGTTGCGGTGGGGATTCCGCGTTCGGTTGATTCTGTGGTTGCGGTGTGGGCGGTGGCTAAGACTGGTGCGGGGTTTGTGCCGGTGGATTCGAATTATCCGGTTGATCGGGTTGAGCATATGGTGCGGGATTCGGGGGTGGTGTTGGGTTTGACTGTTGGGGGTGTGGTGGATGGGTTGCCTGGTGGTGTGGAGTGGTTGGTTATCGATTCCGATGTTTTTGTGCGTGAGTTGGAGGGTTATTCGGTCGAGCCGGTCACTTATGCGGATCGGTTACGGCCGTTGCGGGCGGAGCATCCGGCGTATGTGATTTACACCTCGGGTTCGACGGGTGTCCCGAAGGGTGTTGTGGTGACCCAGGCGGGGTTGGCGGGTTTGTGTGTGGAGCAACGTGACCGGTATCGGGTGAGCGAGGTGTCACGGACGTTGCATTTCGCGTCGCCGTCGTTCGATGCGTCGGTGTTGGAGTTGTTGCTCGCGGTTGGTGGTGCGGCGACGATGGTGGTGGTGGCGCCGACGGTTTACGGTGGCGATGAGTTGGCTGTGTTGTTGGGGAGGGAAGGGGTGACGCATGCGTTCGTCACGCCTGCCGCGTTGGCTTCGGTGGATCCTGCTGGTCTCGAGGAGTTACGGGTTGTCGTGGTGGGTGGGGAGGCGTGTCCGTCGGAGTTGGTGCGTCGTTGGGTGATTCCGATTCCTGGTGGTGAGCGTGAGTTCTATAACGCTTACGGGCCGACCGAGGCGACGGTCGCGACGAATATCAGTGCGTCGTTGCTGCCGGGTGTGGCGGTGATGATCGGTGCGCCGATCCGGGCGGTCACCGAGTATGTGTTGGATGACCGTTTGGTCGCGGTCCCGGTTGGTGTGGTCGGTGAGTTGTATATCGCTGGACCGCAATTGGCTCGTGGTTACCGGCAACGACCTGGTCTGACGGCTGGGCGTTTCGTGGCGAACCCGTTCGATGTGAATGGTTCCCGGCTTTATCGCACCGGTGACTTGGTGCGCTGGAGCGCCGATGGCGAGTTGGAGTATTTGGGCCGTAACGACTTCCAGGTGAAGATCCGCGGTTTCCGTATCGAGTTGGGCGAGATCGATGCTGTGCTCACCGACCATGAAAGCGTCGATTTCGCTGTCACGGTCGGGCACCGGTTGGACAGCGGGGCGACGATCCTCGTGTCCTATGTACACGCGATGGGTGGGCACTCGATCGATGTCGGTGGGTTGATCGCGCATGCCGAACGCAGCCTGCCCGCGCATATGGTGCCGACCTCGGTCATGGTGCTGGAAGAGGTCCCGCTGACTCCCGCGGGCAAGTTGGACCGTGCGGCGCTACCCACACCACACCTGCAGGCCAGGATGTTCCGTGCACCGGTGGGGCCGTGGGAAGAGTTGGTCGGGGAGGTGTTCGGTGAATTACTCGGCGTGGGTGAGCGGGTCGGTGCGGACGACGATTTCTTCGAGCTCGGCGGTAACTCGCTGATCGCGACGCAGGTCGCGGCTCGGCTCGGCGCGTCGGTCGGTGTGCGGATACCCGCCCGGATAGTTTTCGGGGCACCCACGGTCGCCTTACTCGCTGCGCGGCTCGCCGAATTCGAAGGCGGCCCAGCACGTCGCGCGTTGGTTGCGGTGCAGCGCCCGCAACAAATCCCGTTGTCGTTGGCGCAGCAGCGGATGTGGTTTCTGAATCAGTTCGATACCGGTTCCGCGGTGAACAATATTCCGTTCGCGATCCGGTTGTCGGGTGCGTTGGACGTCGCGGCGTTACAGGCGGCGGTCGTGGATGTGATCGAGCGTCACGAGTCGTTGCGGACGGTGTATCCGGCGGTGGACGGTTCGGGATATCAGGTGGTTGTGCCTGCGGCCCAGACGGTCGCGGACCTGACACCCACACCGATCACCGAGCACGAACTCCTGGACTGGTTACGCGGATACGCCTCGACCGGGTTCGACGTCGCGGCCGAAGTGCCTGTGCGCCTGTCGCTGGCCCGGCTCGGTAACGATGACTACGTTCTCGCTGTGGTGGTGCACCACATCGCCGCCGATGGCACCTCGATCGCTCCGCTGGTACGTGATCTGATGACCGCCTACCTCGCGCGTCGCGCCGCCACCGCACCCGGCTGGGCTGCGCTGCCGGTGCAGTACGCGGACTACACCCTGTGGCAGCGCGCGGTCCTGGGCCAGGAGAACGACCCGGACTCGGTGGCCGCGGCGCAGATCGCTTTCTGGCGTGCGGGCCTCGCGGGCGTTGCGGGTCGGCTCGACCTCCCGATGGACCGCCCGCGACCCACACACGCCTCGGGGCGCGGCGCGGTGTTCACCTTCCTACTCGACACACCGATCAGAGCAGGGCTCGACGATCTCGCCCACGCCAGTGGTGCTTCATTGTTCATGGTGGTGCACAGCGCTTTCGCCGTGTTACTGGCCCGACTGTCCGGTATCGGCGATATCACCATCGGTACACCGGTCGCTGGGCGCGGCGAGCCCGAACTCGACGGGCTGGTCGGCATGTTCGTCAACATGCTGGCACTACGGACCGTGGTCGATCCCGCATCGTCGTTCCGCGACCTGCTCGAAACGACCATAGAAACCGATCTCGCGGCGTTTTCCCATGCCGAGTTACCGTTCGAGCGGCTGGTCGAGGTCCTGGACCCGCCACGTTCGCAAGCACACCACCCACTGTTCCAGGTGGCGTTGTTCTTCCAAAACATGGATCAGGCACAACTCGAACTACCAGACCTGTCGGTGAACACCGTCGAATTCGACAACACAGCCGCCAAATTCGACCTACAACTCACCATCACACCACAACAAGGCCCCGACACAGGCCTCACCGGCATGTTCACCTACGCCACCGACCTATTCGACCAGACGACTGTGCAAGGGTTCGCGCAGCGGTTCACTCGTTTGCTGGGGGAGATCCTCACCGCGCCACACACTCCGGTAGGTGATCTGGAACTGCTGGCGCCTGCTGAGCAGGGTCGGATCCTGCACGAATGGAACGATACGAAGCATCCGGTCCACTCCGGGTTGCTGCTGGATGGGTATCGGCGTGCGGTGGCTGCCGATCCGGGCGCGGTAGCGGTGGTGTTCGAGGGTGTCGAACTGACTTATGGTGAGTTCGACGCACGAGTGAACAGGCTTGCGCGGTTGCTGATCTCGCAGGGTGTGGGCGCGGAATCGTTGGTGGGGTTGGCCCTGCGGCGTTCACCCGACCTCGTGGTCGGCATGTATGCGATCGCCGCGGCGGGTGGGGCGTGGGTGCCGCTGGACCCCGACCAACCAGCCGAACGCATCGCACACATCCTGGACACCGCTCAACCGGCCTGTGTCGTGACAACCAGTACGGACGCGGTCACCGTGCCCGGCGATATCACCGTCCTCACGATGGACACACTGGACCTCGACCGATTCGACTCTTCCCCGGTGCGTGCTGGGGAACTACTGCGTCCGGTATCGCCGCAGCATCCGGCGTATGTGATTTTCACGTCGGGGTCGACAGGTCGGCCGAAGGGTGTGGCGGTATCGCATGCGGCGATCAACAACCAGATCGAGTGGATGTTGGCGCAATACCCACTCGGTCGGGGTGATGTGTATCTGCAGAAGACAGCGACAACGTTCGATGTGTCGTTGTGGGGTTATTTCATGCCGTTGCGGGCAGGCGCGAAACTGGTCGTCGCTACGCATGACGGGCACCGCGACCCTGCCTACGTCGCGGACACGATCACCGCGCAACGGGTCACGGTCACCGATTTCGTGCCCTCGATGCTGGCGGTATTCGCCACACAGTTGACCCCGGGGTCGGTTCCGACGCTGCGGGATGTTTTCGTGATCGGTGAAGCGCTGCCACCGGAAACAGTGACAGCCTGGCAGACCGTATCCGGTGCGGTACTGCACAACCTCTACGGTCCGACCGAGGCCGCGGTATCGGTCACCTACTGGCCCGCCGACGGGCGTGACGAGCGGACCGTACCGATCGGGCGCCCGCAATGGAACACCCAGGTGTATGTGCTGGACTCACGCCTGCGCCCGGTCCCGGCCGGGGTGCCCGGTGAGTTGTATCTGGCCGGTGACCAGCTGGCACGCGGTTATGTGACTCGACCGGATTTGACCGCGGACCGGTTCATCGCCAGCCCGTTCACGGCCGGTGAGCGGATGTACCGCACCGGTGACCTCGTGGTATGGCGCGCACCAGCAGGGGATCTCGCGCACCGGCTGGAATACATCGGGCGCACCGATTTCCAGGTGAAGTTCCGTGGACAACGCATCGAACTCGGCGAGATCGAAACCGCGTTGCTGACACAACCCGGCGTGAGCCAAGCAGTAGCAGTAGTCACCGGATCGAGCCTGGGCGACCAACTGGTGGCTTATGTGGTCGCCGCAGCGGGAGATCGGATCGATCCGGTCGCGCTACGGTCGAGGATCAGCGACATCCTTCCCACCTACATGGTTCCCGCGGCGGTCGTGGAGTTGGACGCGTTCCCGCTGAACACCAGCGGCAAACTCGACCGCAAAGCACTACCCGAGCCGGAGTTCGAAGCGAAGGTGTTCCGTGCACCCTCGACACCGGTCGAAGAGATCGTGGCGGGGGTGTTCGCTGACGTGCTCGGTATCGAGCGGGTCGGCGCGGATGATGACTTCTTCGCTTTGGGTGGCAACTCACTGATCGCTACCCAGGTCACCGCACGCCTTGGTGAGGCGTTGAGCACGCGTGTTCCGGTGCGGTTGCTGTTCGAAGCGGCGACTGTCGCGGCGTTGGCGGTTCGGGTCGAGCGGCAGGCAGGCACCCTCGGGCGGGTGGCGTTGGTCGCTGGTCGCCGCCCGGAGCAGGTCCCGTTGTCGCTGGCTCAGCAGCGGATGTGGTTTCTGAATCAGTTCGATACCCAGTCCACGGCCTACAATCTGCCGATCGCGGTCCGGTTGACCGGCTCGTTGGATGTGTCGGCGCTGCGTGCGGCGATCACGGACCTGGTAGGCAGACACGAGGTTCTGCGTACGGTGTATCCGGCCCTCGACGGGGACCCGATACAGCTGATTTTGTCGCCGGCTCAGGCGGCGTTGCCGTTGACGGTGCGGTCGATCCCCGCGGTGGATGTCGAATCCGCTGTCGTGGGATTGGTTTCGACGCAGTTCGATGTCACCGGTGAGGTGCCGGTACGGGTCGCGCTGTTCGAGATCCAGGACGCCGGGGCAGTCCCGGAATATGTGATCGCGATGGTGGTCCACCACATCGCCGGCGATGGTTGGTCGGTCGGCCCGCTGGTGCGGGATCTGATGACCGCGTATGTCGCACGCTCCTCAGGCGAGTCACCGAACTGGGCTCCGCTACAGGTGCAGTACGCCGACTACAGCATGTGGCAGCGTGAGCTACTGGGCAGCGAGGACGACCCGGGTTCGCTGATGTCGGATCAGGTCACCTACTGGCGGAGGGCACTGGCAGATCTACCCGAACAGCTCGACCTGCCCGCGGATCGGCCACGTCCGGCGACGCAATCCTTCACCGGTGCCACCGTGGAAGTGGATATCGATGCCGAGGCCCACCGTGGGCTGATCGAGGTCGCGCAGTCCCAGAGCGCGACACTGTTCATGGTCGTGCACACCGCGTTGGCGGTGTTGCTGGCCCGGTTGTCGGGCACCACCGATATCGCGATCGGCACACCGATGGCCGGCCGGGGTGAAGCCGCGCTCAACGATCTGATCGGGACATTCATCAACACACTGGTATTCCGCAGCCACATAGATACCGGTGAAGCGTTCACCGATCTGCTCGCACGTCAACGCGAAACCGACATCCAAGCATTCGCGCACGCGGATGTGCCGTTCGAACGACTGGTCGAGGTACTCAACCCGGCACGTTCCACAGCACGCCATCCACTGTTCCAGGTCGGTTTATCGTTCCAGAACCTGGCCGTCACCACACTCGAACTGCCAGGGCTGACAGTGTCGGGAGTGGACTTCGACACCGCGATCTCACAGTTCGACCTGCACCTGGTCCTCGCCGACCGATACGACCAGTCAGGGACACCGACCGGCCTCACCGGCATGTTCACCTACGCCACCGACCTATTCGACCAGACGACTGTGCAAGGGTTCGCGCAGCGGTTCACTCGTTTGCTGGGGGAGATCCTCACCGCGCCACACACTCCGGTAGGTGATCTGGAACTGCTGGCGCCTGCTGAGCAGGGTCGGATCCTGCACGAATGGAACGATACGAAGCATCCGGTCCACTCCGGGTTGCTGCTGGATGGGTATCGGCGTGCGGTGGCTGCCGATCCGGGCGCGGTAGCGGTGGTGTTCGAGGGTGTCGAACTGACTTATGGTGAGTTCGACGCACGAGTGAACAGGCTTGCGCGGTTGCTGATCTCGCAGGGTGTGGGCGCGGAATCGTTGGTGGGGTTGGCCCTGCGGCGTTCACCCGACCTCGTGGTCGGCATGTATGCGATCGCCGCGGCGGGTGGGGCGTGGGTGCCGCTGGACCCCGACCACCCAGCCGAACGCATCGCACACATCCTGGACACCGCTCAACCGGCCTGTGTCGTGACGACCAGTACGGACGCGGTCACCGTGCCCGGCGATATCACCGTCCTCACGATGGACACACTGGACCTCGACCGATTCGACTCTTCCCCGGTGCGTGCTGGGGAACTACTGCGTCCGGTATCGCCGCAGCATCCGGCGTATGTGATTTTCACGTCGGGGTCGACAGGTCGGCCGAAGGGTGTGGCGGTATCGCATGCGGCGATCAACAACCAGATCGAGTGGATGTTGGCGCAATACCCACTCGGTCGGGGTGATGTGTATCTGCAGAAGACAGCGACAACGTTCGATGTGTCGTTGTGGGGTTATTTCATGCCGTTGCGGGCAGGCGCGAAACTGGTCGTCGCTACGCATGACGGGCACCGCGACCCTGCCTACGTCGCGGACACGATCACCGCGCAACGGGTCACGGTCACCGATTTCGTGCCCTCGATGCTGGCGGTATTCGCCACACAGTTGACCCCGGGGTCGGTTCCGACGCTGCGGGATGTTTTCGTGATCGGTGAAGCGCTGCCACCGGAAACAGTGACAGCCTGGCAGACCGTATCCGGTGCGGTACTGCACAACCTCTACGGTCCGACCGAGGCCGCGGTATCGGTCACCTACTGGCCCGCCGACGGGCGTGACGAGCGGACCGTACCGATCGGGCGCCCGCAATGGAACACCCAGGTGTATGTGCTGGACTCACGCCTGCGCCCGGTCCCGGCCGGGGTGCCCGGTGAGTTGTATCTGGCCGGTGACCAGCTGGCACGCGGTTATGTGACTCGACCGGATTTGACCGCGGACCGGTTCATCGCCAGCCCGTTCACGGCCGGTGAGCGGATGTACCGCACCGGTGACCTCGTGGTATGGCGCGCACCAGCAGGGGATCTCGCGCACCGGCTGGAATACATCGGGCGCACCGATTTCCAGGTGAAGTTCCGTGGACAACGCATCGAACTCGGCGAGATCGAAACCGCGTTGCTGACACAACCCGGCGTGAGCCAAGCAGTAGCAGTAGTCACCGGATCGAGCCTGGGCGACCAACTCGTGGCCTACATCGTGCCCAGGTCAGGACACACCGCCGAGCAGACCGAACTGATTACCGCGATCAGCGAACGTCTACCCGCCTACATGGTGCCCGCGGCAGTCGTGGAGTTGGACGCATTCCCGCTGAACACCAGCGGCAAACTCGACCGCAAAGCACTGCCCGCACCAGAATTCGAGACCAAACTATTCCGTGCCCCCTCCACACCGACCGAGGAAATCATCGCGAACGTATTCGCCGACGTACTCGGCATCGAGCAGATCGGCGCCGACGACGACTTCTTCGCCCTGGGCGGCAACTCACTAGCCGCCACACAAGTCGTAGCACGCATCGGCGCCGCACTCGACTCACGAGTCCCAGTACGAACACTCTTCGAAACATCCACCGTCGCCGGACTCGCTGTGCGGGTCGCGGTCACGGCGGGTGCCGCCGCGCCGATCGAGCTGGCCGAACTGCCCGGCGGCGGTGTCGGCGAGATTCCGCTGACGCCGGTGCTTACCGCATATCTCGAACAGGGTGGCTACAACCGGTTCTCGCAGAGCATGGTGTTGGGCCTGCCGGACGGAATCGATCGCGCAGGACTGGTCGCCACCATCGCCGCCGTTCTCGACCACCACGATGTGCTGCGCTCGCGAGTGCGGCGCGTCGACGGGCAGTGGCAGTTCGAGGCGCTGCCGCTCGGTGGCATGGACGTGAACACGCTCATCTCCGAGGTCGACGTGCCGGCCGGAGTCGAAGAGACGGAGCTGAACCGGATTGCCGGGAAGGCGATGGATTCCGTGCTCGCGACGCTGGATCCGGCCGCAGGCAAGATGATCACCTTCACTTGGCTGCGCCGCCCCGACGCACCCGACGCTGTCACCGTCGCGGCCCATCATTTCGTCATCGACGGTGTGTCGTGGCGCATCCTGATCCAGGACCTCGCGGTGGCTTCGGCGCAGCGAGCGGCGGGGCAGAGGGTCACGCTGCCCGCCGTCGGGACCTCGTTCCGGCGCTGGGCACATGGCCTGGCCGCGGCGGCCACGGCAGCGGAGCGTACCGGCGAGGTCGACTACTGGCGGCAGGTGATGGCCACGCCGGATCCGTTGCTCGGTACCCGCGCCCTGGATGCCTCGGTGGACACCGATGCGACGCGCGGGCAGATCGGCATCCAGGTGTCGGCCGAGGTCACCGACGCTGTCCTGACCGAGGTTCCGGCGCTGTACCGCGCCGATGTCATCGACGGCCTGCTGGCCGCGCTCGCCGTGGCGGTGCGCACCTGGCGGGCGCGACGCGGCATCGAAGCACCCGTCACCCGGGTGCAGCTCGAGGGCCACGGCCGCGAGGAGGGCATCGTGCCCGGCGCCGACCTGACCCGCACCATCGGCCGATTCACGAGTATCTACCCGGTGGCCCTGGATCTGTCCGGCATCGACACCGAGGCCGCCCTGGCCGGCGGTGTAGCCGCTGCGGCGGTACTCAAGTCGGTGAAGGAGCAGTTGCTCGCGGTGCCGGACAAGGGCATCGGCTACGGCATGCTGCGCTACTCGAACGAGGCCACTGCCGGCGAACTCACCGGTGACCTCGGGCAGATCGGCTTCAACTATCTCGGCCGTGTCTCGGCTGGTGGAGTGTCCGAGGGCATGGCCGATCCGGGCCGGCTGCCGACCGGCGATCCGGGAGCCATTGCGGGCAAACAGGATTCGGCGATGCCGATGCCCGCGGTGATCGACATCAACGCGATCGTCAACGAGACCGCCGCCGGTCCGCGGATGGATGTGTCGTTCGCCTACGCCGCCGAGATCATCGGTGAAGCGGACGTCCGCGAGCTCGCCGACGAATGGCTGTCGGCACTGACCGCGCTCGCCTGCCACACCCAGGATCCGGCGGCCGGCGGGCTCACCCCGTCGGATGTGCCGCTGGTGCAGGTCACCCAGGATGAGCTGGACACCTGGCGGCAGACGCGGCCGGGTCTGTCCGATGTGCTGCCGCTGTCGCCGCTGCAGGCGGGACTGTTGTTCCTCGCCGAAGCGTCCCCGGTGGACGACTACATCATGCAGTTCGCGGTGGAGCTGTCCGGCGATGTCGATCTCGCGCGGCTGCGCGGCGCCGCGCAGGCGGTTCTTGATCGGCACGCGAACCTGCGGACCTCCTTCGTCGCCGCCGCCGACGGCACCCCCGTACAGCTGGTGGTGGACGCCGTCGAGGTGGGATGGCAGGTCGTGGAGGATGTGCACGATGCCGAGCTGCCTGCGATTCTGGAAGCCGATCTGCGGCACCGGTTCGATCCGGCGGTGGCGCCGCTGGTGCGATTCGCGTTGTACCGCACCGAATCCGGAAGTGCCCACCTGGTGCTGACCACCCACCACATCCTGCTCGACGGCTGGTCCATGCCGTTGCTGATGAAGGACCTGCTGGTCCTGTATGCGACGCACGGTGATTCGTCGCAGCTTCCGCGGGTGCGGCCGTACCGCGACTACCTGGCGTGGCTGTCGCGTCAGGATCGCGATGCGGCGCTGCGGGCGTGGGCGGAGGCGCTCGACGGGCTGGAAGCGACTCCGCTCGCGCCCGCACTGGCGCGGCGCGCGGCACCGGAGCCGGGTGTCGAGACACTGGTGTTCGACCTGTCGCCGGAGCAGACCTCGGCGCTGGCGGCATTCGCCGCCGAATCCGGCGTCACCGTCAACACGGTGGTGCAGGCGGTCTGGGGCTTGGTGATCGCGGCCGGAACCGATCGCGATGATGTGGTGTTCGGCGCCGCGGTGTCCGGTCGGCCGCCGCAGCTCGACGGCATCGACGATATGGTCGGTCTGTTCGTGAACACCATCCCGGTTCGTGTTCGGTTCGATCCGCGGTGGACCGTGCGAGAACTGCTCGGCCGCTTGCAGTCCGCGCAGGCAGCCCTGCTGGACCGGCACTACCTGGGGCTGGCCGATATCCAGCACGCCCTCGGTGTGGACGGACTGTTCGATTCGCTGCTGGCGTACGAGTCCTATCCGATCGACACCGAAGGGCTGCAGCAGCGGGCGAGTTCGATCGACGACATGGCCATCACGGGTCTGCAGAGCGTCAACTTCAGCCACTATCCGCTGACGGTGCTGGTGGAACTGACCGCACAGCTGACGGTGAAGGTGATCTACCAGCGCAACACCGTCGACGGTGCGGCCGCACAGGCTGTCACCGACCGGATGCGGATGCTGATCGGCGAATTCGTCGCCGGTCCGCGGCGCACGCTGGCAGCGACCAACCTGCTGCTCGACGCCGAGCAGGCGGCGTTGGACGCGGTGAACGACACCACGGCACGGGAATTCGTGGACGACGCGACACTGGTTTCGTTGTTCCACGCCCAGTGCGAGCGCACTCCCGACGCGCCCGCGGTGACATTCGGCGACGAGACGCTGACCTATGCGGAGCTCCGGTCGCGCGCGAGTCGCCTTGCCGGAGAACTCGTCCGGCGCGGTGCGGGCCCGGAGACCAGGATCGCGGTCGCGATGCGGCGTTCGCTGGAGCTGGTGGTAGCGATCTACGCGGTGCTGGAAACCGGCGCGGCCTATGTGCCGGTCGACCCGGATCATCCGGTGGAACGCAATGATTACGTGCTCACCGGTTCGGCGCCGCTGTTCGTGCTCACCACGGTCGAGGACGGGTTCGAAACCGACACCGCGGCGACGGTGCTCGATATCGAGCGGCTCGAACCCGCTTCGCAAGAGGTGAATATCGCGACCGCTGCCGAGCGGATCTCCGAGCCGAGCGAGTCGCGTCCGGGTGCCGTGAGAGTACGGCCGGACAACACCGCCTACGTTATCTACACCTCGGGCTCCACCGGACGCCCGAAGGGTGTGATGATCACGCACCGGCAGATGGTGAACCAGTTCCGCTGGAACCAGCGCGAATACCCGCACACCACCGGCGATGTGGTGCTGCACAAGACCCCGATCACGTTCGACATCTCGACGTGGGAGTTGTTTTGGCCGTTGCAGACCGGCGCCCGTATCGTGGTCGCCGAACCGGACGGGCACCGCGATCCACGGTATCTGGCCGAGGTGATCGAGAAGGAGTCCGTCAGCACGGTGCACTTCGTGCCGTCGATGCTGGACGCGTATCTGGAACTGGAGCAACTCCCGAATACCTTGCCGTGCCGGGTTTTCGCTGCCGGTGAGGCGCTGACCGCCACCACCGCGGCCGCGTTCCACGACCGGATGTCCGGCGAGTTGTACAACTGGTATGGCCCCGCCGAGGCGACGGTGGTGACCGCCGCCGCGGTGCCTGCTTCCACTCCGCTGTCTCCGACCGGCCGTGGCGAGATCCGCGGCGCGGTGCCGATCGGTGCCCCGGCGGCCAATACCCGGGTATTCGTGCTCGACCGCCAGCTGCGGCAGGTGCCGGTCGGCGCGACCGGCGAACTGTACGTTGCCGGTGTGCAATTGGCTCGCGGCTACCTCGGTGCGCCGGCGTTGACGGCCGAACGATTCGTCGCCAACCCGTACGAGCCGGGCGCCCGGCTCTACCGCACCGGTGACATCGTCAAGCTGGTGGGCCGTTCCGCAAGCTCCGCCCCCGCAGGAGAACTCGATTCCCCCGTCCTCGAATACCTCGGACGCGCCGACTTCCAGGTGAAACTGCGCGGCCAGCGCATCGAGCTGGGCGAGATCGAAGCCGTCCTGCTGGAGCACGATTCAGTCGGTCACGCCGCGGTCGCGCTGGTACCGGAGCCGGATCGCCTGGTCGGCTATGTGGTGGCCGCATCCGGTCACATGATCGACGAGGCGGCACTGCTCGAGCACACTCGACGTGGGCTGCCGGCGTACATGGTGCCGTCGGTGCTCGTCACGCTGCCGGAGCTGCCGCTGAACGCGAGCGGAAAGCTTGATCGCAAGGCGTTACCGGTCCCCGCCTTCACCGCGCGGCCCTACCGCGAGCCGGTGACCCCGCTGCAGCAAGCGGTCGCGGCGGTGTTCGCGGAGGTGCTCGGTATCGAACGGGCCGGTCTGGACGACGACTTCTTCGCGCTGGGCGGCACCAGCCTGGTCGCCAGCCAAGCGGTGAGCCGGCTGCGTCGGGCCACCGGCGCGCAACTGCGGGTGCAGTGGTTCTTCCTGGACCCGACGGTGGCCGGTATATCGACTCGGATCATGGAGGCGCTGGAATCCGGCCTCGACTACGATGCTGGCTCCGATGCCTCGATGAGCGTGATACTGCCGATCCGCAAGACCGGCAGCCGGAAACCGCTGTTCTGCATCCACCCGATGTACGGCCTGTCCTGGTGCTACAGCGGGCTGGCCCAGCAGCTGGACACGCAGCAGCCCATCTACGGTGTGCAGTCCCCGGCGCTGTCGGAGGACGCCGATCCGCCGGAGTCCTTGCACGACATGGCCGCCCGCTACCTGGCGGAGATCACCGCCGTCCAGCCGGAGGGGCCGTACCGCCTGCTCGGCTGGTCGCTCGGCGGTGTGCTCGCGCACGAGATCGCGGTGCGGTTGCGGGCGGCAGGGCAGGAAGTCGAGCTGCTCGCCATGCTGGACAGCGACCACAGCTTCGACATCGACTTCTTCCACGACGCCATGCTGGAGGTGCTGGCCGAGATCGGTATCCAGGGCATCGACCCGCAACAGTTGAGTGTGCTGAGCGAAGCGGACTTCATGAAGCTGTACGAGGCGCTCCCGACGGACATGGTGGCGTTGACGCCGGACCGGCTGCGGCGGATCTACACCAGTGCGGTGCGGTCGGCCGAACTCACCCAGAGCTACACCCCGCAGGTGTTCGACGGGACGGTGCAGTTCTTCAAGGCCATGCAGAACGACGGCGTGCAGCGGGACATCGTCGCGGCGTGGCGGCCCTACGCCGCCGGGGTCACCGTGCACCAGGTGGCGGCCAGCCACGAGACGATGACCCAGCCCGAGGCGCTGGCCGTCATCGGCCCCGTGCTGGCCGATCTGCTGCAGGCCGGCGACCGGAAGTAGTCCCGCTGGCGGTCGGTGGAATCACGGGTGGCAGTGGGAGCGCTATCACAGGACCCTCGCGTCTAGCGGTTCACTGTCGACGCGCGACCCGAATTGCGCGTCGACAGGTAATAATCGTCCCCGGCACTCGCACATGCGGCCGTACCCGCGACCCGAAACCCCACGGGTCGCGCTCGGCGTCCGCCTGCGGATTCGTAACGGTCGGTATGCGCTCGTTCGATGATCATGGGCGAGCGGCAGCATGACTTGCGGGTGGCAACAACAGACAAGGTGAGGCATCTCGATGGTTCGGGCAGTCGGGCAGCGGTGTGACGAGACTGCGGAAGTGATGCGCGGATGACCCGCCCGGCCCGCATGCACCCGACCCGCCCGAGCAGACGGCCCCGCGTCACTACGCTGCCACAGCTGATGGTCACTGCCGTCGAGGCCAATCCGAGCGGCACCGCCCTGGTCTTCGCCGACGCGACCAGCACGTCGGCCCGGCTCAGCTACGCCGAACTGGACGAGTGGTCGACCCGGTTGGCTCGGCTGTTGATCGGACGCGGCGTCGGACCCGAGGACCTGGTCGCGGTCGGGTTTCCGCGCTCGATCGCCGCCGTGGTCGCGGTCTGGGCGGTGGCCAAGACCGGCGCCGGGTTCGTCCCGATCGACCCGACCTACCCCGCCGACCGGGTCGAGCACATGATCGTCGACTGTGGAGCGGTCTTCGGGCTGACCGTCGACGAAGTCCGCGCCGATCTGCCGGATCGGGTCGAGTGGCTGTCCATCGATACCGCCGAGTGCGCGCGGCTGCTCGAGGAGTTCCCGGCCGACCCGGTCACCTACGCGGATCGGCTGCGCCAGCTGCGGGCCGAGCATCCCGCGTATGTCATCTACACCTCGGGTTCGACGGGTATGCCGAAGGGCGTCGTGGTGACCCAGGCCGGGTTGGCGAGCTTTTGTGCGGAGCAGCGCGACCGGTGCCGGGCGACCGGTGCGTCGCGCACGTTGTATTTCGCGTCGCCGTCGTTCGATGCGTCGGTGTTGGAGTTGCTGCTCGCGCTTGGTGGGGCGGCCACGATGGTGGTCGCGTCGCCGACGGTGCACGGCGGCGATGAGCTGGCCGCGCTGTTGCGCAGGGAGGGTGTGACGCATGCGTTCGTCACGCCCGCCGTGCTGGCGTCGGTGGATCCCGCGGGCTTGGACGAGCTGCGTGTCGTGGTCGTCGGTGGCGAGGTGTGCCCGCCGGCGCTGGTGCGGCGCTGGGCACTACCGGTCTCGTCTGGGCGAACCCGTGAGTTCTTCAACGCTTACGGGCCGACCGAGACCACGATCATGACGAACATCAGTGCACCATTGGTGCCCGGCGCGCCGGTGTCTATCGGCGCGCCGATCCGGGCGATCACCGAGTACGTGCTGGACGAACGTCTGGCGCCGGTCCCGATCGGCGTGGTCGGCGAGCTGTATATCGCCGGAGCGCAGCTGGCCCGCGGCTATCATCAGCGGCCAGGGCTCACGGCCGTGTGGTTTGTGGCGAATCCGTTCGACTCGAATCATCCCCGGCTCTACCGCACCGGTGATCTGGTGCGCTGGACCGCGGACGGTGAGTTGGAGTATCTAGGCCGTAATGACCTCCAGGTGACGATCGACGGTCTCCGTATCGTGCTCGGCGAGATCGACGCGGTGCTCGCCGCGCACGAGAGCGTCGATTTCGCCGTCACCGTCGGGCACCAGCTGAACAGCGGCGCCACGATTCTCGTCGCCTATGCGCACGCAGCTCCCGGGATGGCGGCGGACGCGGCCGAACTGGCCGCCCTCGCCGAGCGGAGTCTGCCCGTGCACATGGTGCCGACGGTGGTCATGGTGCTGGACGAGATTCCGCTGACCCCGGTGGGCAAGGTGGATCGCCATTCGCTGCCCACACCGCGTTTGCGGACCGCCATGTTCCGCGCACCGGTCGGACTGCTGGAAGAGCTCGTCGCAGAGGTGTTCGCCGAACTGCTCGGGCCGGGAGCGGCGGTCGGCGCGGACGACAATTTCTTCGAGCTCGGCGGCACCTCGCTGACCGCGGCCGAGGTCGCGGCCCGTCTCGGCGCCGCCGTCTCGGCGCGGGTGCCTGTTCGTCTGATCTTCGAGAACGCCACCGTCGCCGGACTCGCCGAGCGGCTGAAGCCGCTGAAGGGCACGGGAGACCGCCGCGCGTTGGTTCCGGTGGAGCGCCCGGAGCGGGTTCCGTTGTCGTTGGCGCAGCAGCGGATGTGGTCTTCGAATCAGTTCGATACCGGTTCCGCGGTGAACAATATTCCGTTCGCGATCCGGTTGTCGGGTGCGTTGGATGTAGGGGCGTTACAGGCGGCGGTCGCGGATGTGATCGAGCGCCATGAGTCGTTGCGGACGGTGTATCCGGCGGTGGACGGTTCGGGGTATCAGGTGGTTTTGCCTGCGGCCCAGGCGGTCCCGGATCTGGCGCCCACACCGATCGCCGAGCACGAACTCCTGGACTGGTTGCGCGGATTCGCGCTGACCGGGTTCGACGTCTCGGCCGAGGTGCCGGTGCGCATCGTCTTGGCCGAGCTCGGCCACGACGAACACGCGATCGTGGTCGTGGTGCACCACATCGCCGCTGACGACGCCTCGGTCGCGCCGTTCCTGCGGGACCTGCTCGTCGCGTTTCTGTCCCGGCGCAACGGGGCGCGGCCGTCGTGGGCTCCGCTGCCGGTGCAGTACGCGGACTACACCCTGTGGCAGCGCGCGGTGCTCGGCGACGAGAACGACCCGGACTCGGTGGCCGCGGCCCAGATCGCCTATTGGCGCCGTGCCCTGGCGGGCATCCCAGATCGGATCGACCTGGCCTCCGACCGGCCGCGTCCGGTCGTCGCCTCCGGCCGAGGCGCGGAGTACACCCTCGAGGTGGATGCCTCGGCGCATCGCGGGCTCGCCGAGCTCGCGCAGCGCACTGGCACCTCGGAGTTCATGGTGGTGCACAGCGTGCTCGCGGCCTTGCTCGCCCGGCTCACCGGGACCGCCGACATCACCATCGGCACACCGGTCGCGGGTCGCGGCCAGCGGGAACTCGACGGGCTGATCGGCATGTTCGTCAACATGCTTGTGCTGCGCACCAGGATCGACCAAGGCGCGTCGTTCCGTGCGCTGCTCGCCGACGCCGAAGAGATCGATTCGGCGGCGTTCTCGCATGCCGAGCTGCCGTTCGAGCGGTTGGTCGAAGTGCTGGACCCGGTGCGTTCGCAGGCGCACCATCCGCTTTTCCAGGTGGCGCTGTTCTTCCGGAACATGGGCAGGCCGGAGATGGAGCTGCCCGGGTTGTCGGTGCGGCCGATGGATGTGGATGGCGCGGTCGCCAAGTTCGATCTGCGGCTGACCGTAGTACCCGAGAGCGAGGACGATGCCGCGGGCTTTTCGGCGAAATTCACCTACGCCACCGACCTGTTCGACGAGTCCACGATCGCCGAATTCGCCTGGCGGCTGGAGCGGTTGCTCGCTGCTGTCGTCGCGGCGCCGGATCGGGTGATCGGCGAGATCGATCTGCTGGCTCCCGATGAGCGGGAGCAAATTCTGCTCGGGTGGAACAACACCCGGCAAGCGGTGCCCGCCGAGCTTTTGCTCGATGGATATCGACGTGCGGTGGATGCGTTCCCGGACACGGTCGCTGTGGTGTTCGAGGGTATCGAGCTGACTTATGATGAGTTCGACGCGCGGGTGAATCGTCTTGCGCGGTTGTTGATTTCGCGGGGCGTTGGTGCGGAGTCGTTGGTGGGGTTGGCGGTTCGGCGTTCGCTGGACCTGGTGGTCGGCATGTACGCGATCGTGGCGGCGGGTGGGGCGTATGTGCCGCTGGATCCGGATAATCCGGTCGAGCGTATCGCGCACATCCTGGCGACGGCGCAGCCCGCCTGCGTGCTCACCACTTCCACCGACGCGGTCGAAGTGCCCGAGGGTACCGCGGTGCTGCTGCTGGACGCGATCGACCTCGACGGTGTCGACAGCGCTCCGGTGCGTGCCGAGGAACTGCTTCGTCCGGTGTGGCCGCAGCATCCGGCATATGTGATCTTCACATCGGGGTCGACCGGTCGGCTCGCGGGCGTGGCGATTTCGCACGCGGCGATCAACAATCAGATCGCGTGGATGCTCGCGGCGTATCCGCTCGGTCCCGCGGATGTGTATCTGCAGAAGACCGATACGACACTCGATGTGTCGCTATGGGGCTATTTCATGCCGCTGCGTACGGGCGCGAAGCTCGTAGTCGCGCCGCCGGAGCGGCATCGTGACCCGACCTATATCGCGGAAACTATTGCCGCGCAGCGAATTACGGTGACGGACTTCGTGCCGTCGATGCTGGCGGACTTCGCCGCGCATACCGTGTCGGGCTCGTGCCCGACATTGCAAGACGTCTTCGTGATCGGCGAGGCGCTGCCGCCGGAGACCGTCGCGGCGCTGCGTGCGGTGTCGAACGCGAACGTGCACAACCTGTACGGTCCGACTGAGGCCGCAGTGTCGGTCACGTACTGGCCTGCCTCTGCCACGGCCGTGGAGCGGCCCGTGCCGGTCGGCGTGCCGCAGTGGAACACCCGAGTGTATGTGCTGGACTCACGTCTGCATCCGGTCCCCGCGGGTGTTCCCGGCGAGCTCTATCTCGCCGGTGTTCAGCTGGCGCGTGGTTATGTGCGGCGCCCGGATCTGACCGCGGATCGGTTTGTGGCCAACCCGTTTGCCTCGGGTGAGCGGATGTGCCGCACCGGTGACTTGGTGGTGTGGCGCAGGTATGCGGATGAGGCGGTGCTCGATTACCTGGGTCGGACCGTGCCTCGAATCGTCGCCGACGCGTCGCCGATGGGTCCGCTGGTGCGGGATGCGATGGTCGCCGAAGCCACGCGGGCGGAGGGTGCGGAGCCGGGTGGGTCGCCGTCGCGGGTGCAATACGCCGACCATGTGTCGGAGCAGCGTGTGGTGCTGGGTGATGAGTCCGATCCCGAATCCATTGCCGCGCAGCAGATCGGGTTCTGGCGTAGCGAGTTGGCTGATCTGCCTGATTTGCTGGAGTTGCCGACGGATCGGCCGCGACCGGCTGTGGCGTCGATGGCCGGTGCGCGAGTGGATGTCGAGATCGCCCCGGCGACGCATGCCGGACTCGTCGAACTCGCCCGTGCGCACGGTGCGACATTGTTCATGGTCGTGCACACCGCGTTTGCGGTGTTGCTGGCTCGGTTGTCGGGCAGTTCGGATGTTGCGATCGGTACGCCCGTCTCTGGCCGTGGTGAGCGTGAGCTCGATGATTTGATCGGTATGTCCGTCAATACTGTGGTGCTCCGCACGCGGTTCGAGCCGGGTGAGTCGTTCACGGCGTTGCTGGGTAGCCAGCGTGCATCCGATTTGCAGGCGTTCGCGCACGCGGATATTCCGTTCGAGCGGTTGGTGGAGGTGCTGAATCGGCCGCGTTCGACGGCGCATCATCCGTTGTTTCAGGTGGGATTGTCATTCCAGGACATTGCGCGGGTGGCGTTCGAATTGCCTGGTTCGGTGGTGGCGGGTCTGGATGCGGATTCGGATGTGTCGCAGTTCGATCTGCATTTGATCATCGGTGATGCGTATGACGAGTCGGGTGCGCCTGCCGGTATCGGTGGTTTCTTCACGTATGCCACCGACCTTTTCGACGCGGCCACGGTGCAGGGCTTCGCCGACCGGCTGGTGCGGCTCTTATCGTTCGTGGTCGCCGATGCCGCTGTTCCCGTCGGGGATATCGACATCCTCGCCGACACCGAGCGAGCCGACGTGCTCGCGGTGTGGAACGACACCGCGCACCCGGTAGCGACGGCGGCGAAGTTGGGATCGTTGTTGCGGCGGTCGGTGATGACAGTGCCAGAGGCGGTCGCGCTGGTCGCGGACTTCCCCACGGACGGGCGCAGGGAGCTGAGTTACGCCGAGCTGGCCGCCCAGGTGAATCGCCTTGCCCGCTATCTGATTTCCGTCGGCGTCGGTCCGGAGTCACGGGTTGCGCTGGCGTTGCGCCGGTCGGTGGATTTGGTTGTGGCGATGTACGCGGTGGCAGAGGCGGGTGGCGCGTACGTGCCGGTGGATCCGGACCAGGCTGCCGAACGCACCGCCTACATCCTGGCCTCGTCCGCGCCGGTGTGCGTGCTGACGGACGCCGATGCCGGGTTCGACACCGATGTCGCGCCGGTGGTGCGGCTCGACGACCTCGAACTGGCGTCCGTGCTGAGCGGGCCGATCGCCGACGCCGAGCGGATCGCACCGCTGCGTCCGGAGAACACGGCGTACGTGATCTTCACCTCGGGTTCGACCGGCCACCCGAAGGGTGTGGCCGTGCCGCACGCCGCGATCGTGAACCAATTGCTCTGGAAGGCAGGCGCCTTCGAGCTGATGGGGGACGACGCGGTGCTGCTCGAGACCGCGACGACCTTCGACTTGTCGGTGTGGGAGTTCTGGTCGGCTGCCGTCTGTGGCGGCAGGCTGGTGATCGCGGCGCCGGAGGGACATCGCGATCCGGCGTACCTGAGCGAGCTGATGGCGCGGGAGTCGGTCACGACGCTGCATGTGGTGCCGTCGACGCTGGATGCGCTGCTGGCGCACCGGGTGTCCGCCGACAACGCCGCCGCGGCGTGGTCGCTCCGGCGGGTGCTCGCCATCGGTGAGGCGCTGCCCCCTGCGCTGGCTCAGCGCTTCCGCGCGACGTATCCGGATGTCGAACTGTTCAATCTGTATGGTCCGACGGAGGCCGCGGTGTCGATCACGTGCCACCGGGTGACCGAGTACGACCAGATCTCGGTGTCGATCGGTGTGCCGGAGTGGAACAGCCGAGTGTACGTGCTGGATGCACGGCTGCGACTGGTGCCGGTGGGTGTTTCGGGTGAGTTGTATTTGGCGGGTGCGCAACTTGCTCGCGGTTATTTCGGCCGGGCGGATCTGACCGCGGATCGGTTCGTTGCCAACCCGTTCCAGTCCGGCACCAGAATGTATCGCACGGGTGACCTTGTCACGTGGAATGCCAGTGGTGAGCTCGAATACCGGGGTCGCACGGATTTCCAGGTGAAGATTCGTGGTTTCCGTATCGAGTTGGGTGAGGTCGAGGCGGCGTTGTCGACGTCACCGGAGGTCGCGCAGACCGCGGTGATCATGAAGTCCGATCCGAAAACCGGTGGGGATTATCTGGTGGCCTATCTGGTTCCTGGTGATGCCGATGCGGGTGTGGATGTCGCGCGGGTGAAGTCCGAGCTGACCGCGGGCCTGCCATCGTTCATGGTGCCGTCGGCGTTTGTGGTGGTGGATGCGTTGCCGTTGACTGTGAACGGCAAGGTGGATCGGAAGGCATTGCCCGAGCCGGAGTCCGAGGTTCAGGTGTTTCGTGCGCCGTCGACGCCGGCCGAGGAGAGCGTCGCCGGGGTGTTCGCTGAGGTCCACGGGGTCGATCGTGTTGGTGCGGATGATGAGTTCTTCGCGCTGGGTGGTAATGCAGAGCTGGCGACGCAGGTCGCGCCGCGGATCGCTGTCGCGCAGAACCCGACCACTGCCGACGGCGACCTGCAGATCCTGGACGACTCGGAGATCCTGGACGACTCGGAGATCCTGGACGACTCGGAGCGCGCGGACCTGATCGCGCGCAGTGGCACCGACGCCGTGCCGTCGCGCACGCTGCCGGAGCTGATGGCCGCCGCCGTCGCCGCGAATCCGACCGGCATAGCCGTGGTCGCGGGTGAGCACACCGTCAGCTACACCGAACTCGATGAGGCATCCGCGCAGTTGGCGCGCGCGCTGATCGACCGCGGCGCGGGCCCGGACGTGCCGGTCGCCATCGCTATCCGGCATTCGGCCGAATCGGTTCTCGCGTTGTGGGCGGTGGCCAAGACCGGTGCGGCGTTCGTGCCGATCGACCCGACGTACCCGACCGATCGCATCGCGCACATGGTCGCCGATTCCGGTGCGACGCTCGGCGTGACGCTGACCGCCGAGCTGGTCGACCTGCCACCCCTGTCCAGTGGCGCCTGGGTCGCCTTGGACGACCACGATTTCACCGCCGATGTCGGGGCACGCTCGGATCGTCCGCTCACGTCCGACGACCTGCGCGGGCTACTGCACAGCGACAACGCCGCGTCCGTGATCTACCCTTCCAGCTCCACCGGTCTGCCCAAGGGTGTCGTCGTTACCCATGCCGGACTGGTGAACTTCAGCGCCGAGCAGGTGGAGCGTTACCGGCTCGACCAATCCACGCCCGCACTGGCGTTCGCGTCACCGTCCCTCGATCCGTCGGTGCTGGAACTGCTGTTCGCGCTGGGCTCCGCCGGCGGTCTCGTGGTTGCGCCTCCGCTGACCTTCGGCGGCGAGAAACTGGCCGAGCTGATCCGTGCCGAGGGTGTCACACACGCCTTCCTCACCCCTTCGGTGCTCGCCTCGCTCGAACCCGCCGCACTGGCCCGCGCCGCCGTAGTCGAGGGCGGCCCCGGCGACGAGGCGGGCGAGCTGCCGCTGACGCCGAACGCGACACGGCTGCTGGACGCGGGCGTCGAGGTGCGGGCCATCGCCATGGACGTGCCCGAGACCTGCCCGGTCGAGATGGTGCGGGTCGGGGTGGCCGCCGTGCTCGAGCAGCACCCGATGCTGTGGGTACGGGTGGAGTACGCCGCCGACGGCATGCCGGTGTTGCGCATCCCCGCCGTCGCCGAGCGCACCGGCGAGGCGTTCCGTCGACTGGATCCGCAGCGCGGCGAGACCTCGCTGCCGATCGATGACGTGGTGCAGGCGGCCGCGGCGGCCCTGGACCCGGAGCAGGGTCGCAACATCCACTTCGTGCTCACCGGCGGACCCGAGGCCCGCTCGACCCTCATCGTTGTGGCCAGCAGCCTCGTGGTCGACGACATCTCCTGGCGCGCCATGGTCGACCAGTTGACGGTCCGATGGAACCGCGCACGCCACGCCGCGCCCGCGGCGCCGGAGTCCGGTCTCGGCACGCTCATCCGGGCGCTGTCGGCTCGGGCGCACGATCCGGCGACGGTCGACGAAATGGACTGGTGGCGGCGGACCCTCGGCACCACGCCGGAGGGCGCGGTGACCGAAGGACCGGATCTGCGTGCCCGCAGCCGGGTGTCGCTCACGATCACGGCGGAAGGCGCGGCGGCGGTCGCCGCCGCGGCCGAGGCCTACCGCACCGGCGTGGCCGACATCCTGCTCACCGCGGTCGCTCTTGCTTTGCAGACCTCCGCGCGCGAAACCGTCACGCGCGCGGTCGGTTCGGTGATCCGGTTGGCCGCCGACGGGCGGACGGCGACGCTCGCCGACGCGGAGAACATGGTGGGCGGCTTCGTCACCGAGTATCCGTTTCCGTTGCGGTTCACCAGGATCGACATCGACGACGCGCTGATCGGCGGGCCCGCGGCGGGTGCGGCGATCGCGCAGATCAAAGAGCTGCGCCGGTCGGTGCCGTCGCACGGCGTCGGCTACGGCCTGCTGCGGTACCTCAACGCCGACACCGCGGACGACCTGCGCAGGCTCGGCCGCGGTCGGTTCGCGCTGCGCTATCGGGATCTGCGCCCGGCCCGGGTACACACCGACACCCCGGCCGGCGATCTGCTGCTCCTCCTCACCGTCGACGCCACTGACGACGGCCTGCTCGCCCGGTTCGACTACGCTGCCGCCGCGTTCACCGGCGACGAGGTGAAGACCTTCGCCGAGCATTGGATCCGCGCGCTCGGCGGTCTCGCCGAACACGGCCTTCGTCCGGATGCGGGCGGATTCACGCCGTCGGACTTCCCGCTGGTGCGACTCAAGCAGCCCGACATCGACCGGTTCGCCCGCGCTTACCCGAACCTGTCGGACGCCTGGCCGGTCACGCCGTCGCAATCGGGCATGCTCTTCCACGCCCAGCTCGCCGAGTCCTCGGTGGACGTCTACACCACCCAGTTCGTGCTCGACCTGGACGGTGCGGTGGACGTCGACCGGATGCGCGCGGCCGCGCAGGCGGTGCTGGACCGGCACGACAATCTGCGCGTCGCCTTCGCCGACGACGCGGAGGGCAATCCCGTTCAGGTCGTGCAGGATTCGCTCGAGGTGCCGTGGCGACTGATCGATCTTTCGACGCTGGAACCCGGCCCCGCGGCAGCCGAGTCGGCCCGGATCGAGGCCGCAGACCTGGCCGACCACTTCGACGTGCGGACCGCGCCGCTGCTGCGGTTCGCACTGATCCGTTCCGCCGCCGCCTACCACCTGCTGGTGACCAGCCACCACATCCTGATCGACGGCTGGTCCATGTCGCTGCTGATGAAGGATCTGCTGACGCTGTACTCGCTCGGCGGCAAATCGCGGCACCTGCCCAAGGTGCCGCCTTACCGCGAGTACCTCGCGTGGCTGGTGGCGCAGGACGCGGAGGCGGCGCGCGCGGCGTGGCGCACCGCGCTGGCCGGGATCACCGAGCCGACGCCGCTGGCGCCGGTCGACCCCGCCAGGGAGATCTCCGCGGGCGCAGGCGAAGTCGGTTTCGAGCTGTCCGAGGCCGACACCACCGCGCTCACCCGGCTCGCGTCGGGTCTCGGCGTCACGGTGAGCACCGTGGTGCAGGCGGCCTGGGGTGTGCTGATCGGTCGAATCATCGATCGCGACGATGTGGTCTTCGGCGCCACCGTGTCCGGACGGCCGCCACAGCTCGACGGCGTCGAGTCCATGGTCGGCCCGTTCCTCAACGCGATTCCGGTGCGAGTGCGGCTCGGCGCGACCGACACCCTCGGCGGCCTGCTGCGCCGGCTGCATGGCGAGCAGGCGGCGCTGCTCGACCACCATTGCCTCGGCCTGAGCGGCATCCAGGATGCCATCGGCGTGGGAGGGTTGTTCGACTCGCTCGTCGCGTTCGAGTCCTTCCCGGTGGACCTGGAAGGACTGGACCGGGCCGGCGCCATCGAGGGCATGAACATCACCGGCGCCGGGGTCGTCACCGGCACCCATTACCCGATCACCGTGCTGGTGGTGCTGGACAACCAGCTGCGGGTCTCGCTGAGGTTCCTGCGCGACCTGTCCGACGAGCCCGCGGCACAGTCTCTCGCGCAACGACTTTCGATGCTGATCGGCCGCTTCGTGACCAGCCCGCACGCGCGGGTCGGCGAGATCGACGTGCTGCTGGAGGCCGAGCGCGCCGCGCTGGTCGCACACAACGCCACCGATCTGCCCGAACTGCTCGACGACGCGACGCTGCTGTCGCTGTTCGACGCGCAGGCGGCGCGTACACCGGACGCGCCTGCGGTGCATTTCGGTGGGACCACCCTCAGCTATGCCGAGCTCGACTTGCGCGCACAGGCATTGGCCGTGGAGCTGATGCGGTGGGGCGTCGGGCCGGAGACGCTGGTCGCGGTGGCCATGCGACGGGGCATCGACCTGATCGTCACGCTCTACGCGGTGCTGCGGGCGGGCGGCGGCTACGTCCCGATCGATCCGGACCACCCGGCCGAACACAACGAGTACGTAGTGGACACCGCTGATCCGGTGTGTGTCCTGACCACCACGGCCGATCGGTTCGATACCGCCACCGGGATTCCGGTCGTCGCGGTGGACACGCTGTACCTGCCGCTGGACGCGGTTCCCCAGGTGGACAGTGATGTCCACCCGGACAATATCGCCTACGCCATCTACACCTCGGGCTCCACCGGCCGACCGAAGGGCGTGATGATCACGCACCGGCAGATGGCCCACCAGTTCCGCTGGGCCCAGCTGGCCTACCCGCACGACGGCAGTGACGTCGTGCTGCACAAGACGCCGATCACGTTCGACGTCTCCACCTGGGAGCTGTTCTGGCCGTTGCAGACCGGCGCCGCGATCGTGATCGCCGAACCCGACGGCCACCGTGACCCGGCCTACCTGGCCGGAACCATCACCGAATACGCGGTGAGCACAGTGCATTTCGTGCCGTCGATGTTGGACGCATTCCTCGACTCCGGCACCGACTCCACCGCGGCGTATCCGTCGCTGCGGCGGGTATTCGCCGCGGGCGAGGCGCTGTCCGGGGCGACCGCGGCGAGGTTTGCCGCCGCCGTCCCCGACGCGGCCCTGATCAATTGGTACGGCCCCGCCGAGGCCACGGTGGTCACCGACCATCCGGTGCGCCACACCGCCGCCGTGGCGATCCCGATCGGCATCCCGGTGGCCAACACCCGCGCGCACGTGCTCGACCGGCAGCTGTGCCCGGTGCCGCCGGGCGCCGCGGGCGAACTGTACCTCGCGGGCGTGCAACTGGCCCGCGGCTATCTCGGCGCCCCGGCCCGGACCGCCGAGCGTTTCGTCGCGTGCGCGGGCGGTGAGCGAGGCTATCGCACCGGCGACATCGTGCGGTGGCGCGACGGGGTGCTGGAATACCTGGGCCGCAGCGATTTTCAGGTCGAGCTGCGCGGCCGGCGCGCCGAGCTCGGTGAGATCGAGACCGCGTTGCTCGGCGACGACCAGGTGCGTCACGCGGCGGTGACGCTGGTGCGCGGCACGGCAGGGGACCGGTTGGTCGCCTACGTGGTCGCCGTGCCGGGAGAGCGTATCGACGAGGCCACGCTGCTGTCGCACGCGCGCGGCGCGCTGCCGTCCTACCTGGTGCCGTCGGCGGTGGTCGTACTGGACTCGATGCCGGTGAACACCAACGGCAAGCTCGACCACGGCGCGCTGCCGGTGCCGCAGCTCGCGGGCCGTCCGTACCGCGCGCCGAGCACTCCACTGGAGCGGACCGTGAGCGACGTGTTCGCCGACGTGCTCGACCTGGACGACGGGCATCGAGTCGGCATGGACGACGATTTCTTCGACCTGGGTGGCAACTCGCTGATCGCGACGCGCGCGGTCAGCAGGCTGCGTACGCTCACCGGCGTCCAGGTGCGGGTGCAGTGGTTCTTCAGCGATTCCACCCCGGCATCGCTGTCGGGCCGCATTCTCGCTGCGCTGGACGACCACGACTACGACCTGGACTCGAATGCCGCACTCGGCGTCCTGCTGCCGATTCGGACGATGGTGCCGCACGACACCGCCGCCGCGGAGCCGCTGTTCTGCCTGCACCCGATGTACGGATTGTCCTGGTGTTATGCGGGACTTGCGCGCTACGTGCCCGCGAGCACACCGATCTTCGGCCTGCAGTCGCCCGCCCTGACCGAGGACGGCTACCTGCCGGAGTCGCTGACCGAGATGGCGCACCGCTACGTGGCCGAGATCCGCGCCGTGCAGCAGGAAGGGCCGTACCGCCTGCTGGGCTGGTCGCTCGGCGGCGTCCTCGCGCACGCCGTGGCGACCGAACTGCAGGCGGCCGGCGAGGAGATCGGGCTGCTGACCATGCTGGACAGCCACCCGGGCACCGACTTCCACGCGGCGATCCGGGAGGCGCTGTCCGAACTCGGCATCGGCGCGGACGCCTTGCTGCCCGGCGATGGCGACATCCACGATCTGAGCGAGGACGCGCTCGCGGCGCTGCATGCCACGATCCCGCCGGATATGGCGGTGCTCACCCCCGAACGGGTGCGCCGGATCTACCGCAGCGCGGTGCGTTCGGCCGAACTCATCGCCGAGCACCGGCCCGAGGTGTTCCACGGCAGGCTGGACTACTTCAGTGCGGCGGGCCACGATACCGCAGCGTCCAGGTGGCAACCATATGTCGACGGCGGGGTCGCGGACCATCGGGTCGGCGTAGTGCACGATCAGATGACAACGCCGCAAGCATTGGCGGAGATCGGTCCTCGGTTGTCCGAGCTGCTCGATCCGCTGGATGCCGGAGCGACGCAGCGTGTGCGGTCAGGCCCGGAGGAGGGAGCCTGCGTAACCACGGAGGGCCCCGCACGCGCTGGATAGGCACAGAATGCAGGGCGGCCATGATCGAATCGAGATCGTTACGGCATGATAGGGCAACGGTGCGGTAACGATGACCTCTGTTGTGACGACTACATAGGCCGTATGGTCCGGCGTGGTGTCTGTGGTGTAAGGGGCATCCACTCTCGACACGCGGGGAATACAAGAGCGAATCTCGAGACGAAGCGAAGGTGCGAAATTGATACGTCGACAGACCCGGCGCAGCGGACTGCGTGCCGCGGCAGCGATCGCGGCAACTGCTGTGCTCGCGGGCGTCATGACCGGGCTCGGCGCGTCCAGTGCGTCAGCTGACCCGATCATCGATTCCCAGAGTTTGCTGGGCAACCCGACCGCCCCGGACGGTTCGCGTATCGCCAAGGCCGTATACAAGAACTCGCGCAATATCCGGCTGTACGTGTACTCGGCGGCGATGGATGAGCAGATCGCCATCGACGTCCAGCGCCCGGCTGACGCTTCGGTGCCGCGCCCGACGCTGTACCTGCTCAACGGCGCGGGCGGCGGTGAGGACGCCGCCTCGTGGCAGGCGAAGACCGATGCGCTGGAGTTCTTGTCGGACAAGAACGTCAACGTGATCCAGCCGATCGGCGGCAAGTGGAGCTATTACACCGACTGGATCAACGACGACCCGGTACTCGGGCGTAACAAGTGGAAGACGTTCTTCACCGAGGAGCTGCCCCCGCTGGTCGACGGTGCGCTGGGCACCAACGGCGTGAACGCCATCGCGGGACTGTCCACCTCGGGCACCACCGTGCTTGCGCTGCCGATCGCCAAGCCGGGTCTGTACAAGGCCGCCGCGGCCTACAGCGGCTGCGCGCAGACCAGTGACCCGGTCGGCGCGGAGTTCGTGAAGCTGACCGTCGAGACCTGGGGCGGCGGCAACACCGAAAACATGTGGGGCCCGGAGGGTTCGCCCGAGTGGGTGGCCAACGACCCGTACGTGAACGCCGAGGGGCTGCGTGGGCTCGATCTCTACATCTCCACCGGCAACGGCCTGCCCGGCCAGCACGACACGCTCAATGGCCCGTACACCCAGCCCGGCGCCTACGGTCTGGCGAACCAGATCGTCATCGGCGGCGTGATCGAGGCGGGCACCAACTACTGCACACACAACCTGCAGAACAAATTGAACGAGCTGGGCATCCCGGCAACCTGGAACTTCCGTGACTCGGGCACCCACTCGTGGGGTTACTGGCGCGACGAGTTCCTGAGTTCGTGGCCGGTGCTGGCGAAAGGCCTCGGCATCTGACCCGCTGATCTGAGCCGGGTCGCCCGGCTGAACGTCGAACCGACCGCCTGGTCGCGTGTGATGCGCAACTCGGGCGGTCGGTTTCTATTGGTGCTACTAACGAAAAAGTTCGGTAACCCGTAAAATACTGTTCCGTGAGTACCACCGTGGCTGAGTCCGCCAGATTCGCCGGGCAGCGGGCACGCGCCGCGACTGGTCTGCTCGGGCCGGCGTTCGTCGCGGCCATCGCCTACGTCGACCCCGGCAATGTCGCGTCGAACATCAGCGCGGGCGCGCAATTCGGCTACCTCCTCGTCTGGGTCATCGTCATGGCCAACGTGATGGCGGGACTCGTTCAATTCCTTTCCGCCAAATTGGGATTGGTGACCGGCCTGTCGCTGCCGGAGGCGGTGCGAGAAAAGGCGAGCCGCCGGGTTCGGCTGGCCTACTGGGGCCAGGCCGAGACGGTCGCGATGGCCACCGACCTCGCCGAGGTGGTCGGCGGCGCGATCGCGCTGCACCTGCTGTTCGGATTGCCGCTGCTGGTCGGCGGCCTGATCACCGGCGTGGTATCGATGGCCCTGCTGCTGGTGCAGGACCGTCGCGGGCAGCGCCCGTTCGAGCGGGTGATCACCGGGCTGCTCGCGATCATCGCGATCGGATTCCTGGCCGGCGTGGTGATCTCGCCACCGTCGTTCGGTGGCACGGTCGGCGGCCTGCTGCCGCGTTTCCAGGGCACCGAGAGCGTGCTGCTCGCCGCGGCCATGATCGGCGCGACGGTCATGCCGCACGCGGTGTACCTGCACTCCGGACTGGCCCGCGACCGGCACGGGCACCCGGAGGCCGGTCCGCTGCGCAGCAGGCTGCTGCGGGTCACCAAGGTCGACGTCGGGCTCGCCATGATCCTGGCGGGCACGGTGAACCTGGCCATGCTTCTGATGGCGGCGAATACCCTGCGCGGCCGCGACGTCGAGACCATTGAGGACGCTCACGCCGCGGTCGGCGACGCGCTGGGTCCGGTCGCCGCGTTGCTGCTCGCGATCGGCCTGCTCGCCTCCGGTCTTGCCTCCACTTCGGTCGGTGCCTATGCCGGCGCCATGATCATGCAGGGCCTGCTGCGCCAGCGCATTCCGCTGCTGACCCGGCGCCTGATCACGTTGATCCCGGCCATCGCGATCCTGGCGACAGGCATCGATCCCACTCGCGCGCTGATCATTTCGCAGGTGGTGCTCTCATTCGGTATCCCGTTCGCGCTGATCCCCCTGGTGCGCTTCACGAGTGACCGATCGCTGATGGGCGGCGACACCAACCACCGCGTGACCACCACGTTGGCCTGGCTGGTCGCCGCCATCATCACGATGCTCAATGTCGCCCTGATCTACCTCACTGTCACCGGAAGCTAGGCGGCTGCCTCGCGTTCGCTCGGCCCGGCGCATCAGCGGCTGCCTCGCGTTCGCTCGGCCCGGCGCATCAGCGGCTGCCTCGAGCGTTCGCTCGGCCCGGCGCATCAGCGGCTGCCTCGCGTTCGCTTGGCCCGGCGCATCAGCGGCTGCCTCGCGTTCGCTTGGCCCGGCGCATCAGCGGCTGCCTCGCGTTCGCTTGGCCCGGCGCATCAGCGGCTGCCTCGCGTTCGCTTGGCCCGGCGCATCAGCGGCTGCCTCGCGTTCGCTTGGCCCGGCGCATCAGCGGCTGCCTCGAGCGTTCGCTGGGCCTGGCGCGGGCTGCGGGCGGGCTTCGTCCGGCTCAGACCCAGTTCTCGATCCAGTACTTCCAGATCAGCGGGGCGTAGCCGGCTAGGGGCGGAACTCTGATGTCGGTGCCCGCGAGCGCGGCTGTGGTGTGGCGGCAGTCGAACCAGCAGCTGAATTCGCTGTGCTCCAAGACATCCAGCGGAACGCCTGCCCGGGGAAGCAGCCAGTTCACGCCCGGGACGCGCAGCATCATGTCGAGGGTGCGCTTGGGCATCACCTCGACCAGATGCGGGGCGCCCGCCTCGTCGGCGAACAGGTTCAGCGCATCGACGGCGCTCTGCCTGCGTGGGTCGACCAGATGGTAGGTGGTCTTGTCCGAGCATGGACGGTGGGCGATGTGGTCGAGGGCGCGGGCGACGAAATCGACCGGGACCATGTTGGTTTCGCCCAGTTTGGGCACCAGCACCGGCAGCAGCCTCGGCAGTTGCGCGCCCATGCGCAGCAGCCGGAAGAAGTAGTACGGTCCGTCGATCCGATCGATCTCGCCGGTTCTGGAATGGCCGATCACGATCGACGGACGGTAGATTCGCCAGCGCAGGGAGGATCCCCGCACGATCCGCTCGGCCTCGAACTTGGCCCGCTGCATCGGCGTGGCCAGCGCCTGACCGTAGTCGAACATGTCCTCGGTGAACAGGCCCTCGCAGGACCCGGCTACCTCCACTGTCGAGGCATGATGCAACAGACCGGCTCCGAGATCCTCGGCGACGTCGACCACGTGCCTGGTACCGCCGCCACGCTCGGTCAGGTCGTAGCTGGCGGCTAGATGAAAGACGTGCTCGATCGTGCCGCGGTGGCCGACCAGCCAGGCGGGGTCGATGCCCAACCCTGGCGCGCCGAGATCGCCGCGCACCGGCCGTACTCGGTCGCCGCCCGCCCACTCCCGCGCGCAGCAGGCGAACCGGTCGGCGGACGCGTCGCCCGGCCGTACCAGCACATGGATGTCACCCTCGCGTTTCAGCAGCTGGGGGATGAGGAACCTACCGATGAACCCAGTTGCCCCGGTAACCAGGTAAGTCATAGCCGATGAACATAGTCGCTCGCCAAGTGGCTCGTTGCGGCGGGCCGATCAGTCGGCGAAGACGGGCTTGCGCTTGGTGAGCATCGCGGTGGCGCCCTCGGCGAAATCGACTGACTGCAGCAGCTCGGACTGGCCTGCCTTCTCGGCGGCCAGCGCCGCGGCCAGCGATGTCAGCGTGGCCTGGTTGAGTGCCTTCTTGGTGAGTTCGAGCGCGCGGCGCGGACCCGAGGCGATCTTCGCGGCCGCGGCCTCCACGGTTGCGTCGAGTTCGGCGTCGGGCACGACCGCCGTGAACAGACCGGCCGCTTTGGCGGCGGGCGCGGGCAGCCGCTCGCCGAGTAGTGCCATCTCGGCGGCCAGCGGGCGACCGGCCGCCGCGGCGACCAGCGCGGCCGCGCCGCCGTCGGGCATCAGGCCGATGTTGATGAAGGCGAGCAGCAGGTAGGAGTCCTCGCTCGCGTAGACCAGGTCGGCGGCCAGCGCGATACCGACGCCGACGCCCGCCGCGGCGCCCCTGATCCGCACGATCACCGGAACCGGCGCGTCGACGACGGCGCGCACCAGTCGGTTCGCCGCGTCCATCATCATGTCCGAGGTGATGCCGCGCTGCGCCCCGTCCGCGGTCGCGGACAGATCGGCCCCGGTGCAGAAATCGCCGCCCTCGCCGGTCAGTAGGACCACGCGCACCGCGCGGTCCTCGGCGGCCGCGTGGAAGGTGTCCCCGAGCGCGACCATGGTGTCGTAGTCGATGGCGTTCTTCCGCTTCGGCTTGGTGATCGTGACCCGCAGCACCTTGCCGTCCCTTGTCACGGAGAAGCCCGCCGCGGGCGCGGGGACGGCAGCCGATGCCACGGAATCGGGGTTGCTCATGTTTGCTCCTACCCTGGGATTCGGCAGACGCCGGGCCGTGAACAATGGTTAAATTTGCGAATTGTGGTTAACTTAGGTTCCATCGTCGGGCGCTGTCAACCAGCGTCGCCGGAGAACGGAGAGGTGCATGGTCGCGGATCGCAGCGAGGTCGACCTCGCTCCCGCGCGGCCCGACCCGGGGGGTGAAACGGGCGCGGAGGGCGGCCCGTCGGTGCGTCGCCGTCCGAAGGATCGCAAGGTCCAGATCATCCGGGCAGCCGCGCGAGCGTTCAGCGAACGCGGGTACTATCCGGTCGGCGTCGACGAAATCGCCGCCGAGGTCGGGATCTCCGGCCCCGCGCTGTATCGCCATTTCACGAACAAGTACGCGCTGTTGGTCGCGGCCGCCGAGGAGGGCGCGCGTCATCTGCTGAACGTCGCCGACGCCGCCGACGACGCTCGTCTGGACCCGCCGCGGCGCTTGGACGCGCTGATCCGCGCGATCAGCGAGCACACCATCGAGATCCGCCGCGAGGCCGGGCTCTACCGCTGGGAACGGCGCTATCTCGAGCGCGACGACCGGGTCCGGATCAAGAAGATCTACGACGATCTGAACAACACCCTCGCCGCACCGATCGCGCGCCTGCGGCCAGCCGCGCCACAAGCCGACGTGGCGATGTTGGCCGCGGGTGTGCTCAGCGCGATCGCCAGCATCTCGGCGCACCGCACCACGCTGTCCAGTGCAAGGCTGCTTCCGCTGCAGCGCGAGATGGCCTGGGCCATCCTGCGCACCGAACTGCCCGCCGCGCCCGCGGACCCGGACCCCGGCCCGCCCGTGCGCGGCATCCCGCTGACTTCGAAGCGCGAACAACTGCTCGCCGAGGCGATCCGGATCTTCGGTAGGCAGGGCTACCACGAGGCGAGCATCGAGGAGATCGGCGGGGCGGTCGGCATCAACGCCTCCAGCGTGTACCGGTATTTCACGAGCAAGGCCGACCTGCTCGCCGCGGCCTTCTACCGCACGGGCGACCGGCTGGCCATCGCGATCACCGAGGCGCTGGCCGAGGCGACCAGCAAGGAGGACGCGGCTCGGCGCCTGGCGGACCGTTACGCCAAGCTCAGCTTCGCGATGCCGGAGATCATGCCGGTCTACTACGCCGAATTCAGCAACCTGCCGCAGGCCGAGCAGCACAAGCTGCGCGCCATCCAGCGGCAGAATGTGCTGGAGTGGGCCAACCTGCTCGACGGCGATCCGGTGGCGGCCCGCTTCCGTGTGCATGCCGCCATCGGCCTGGTGATCGACGTCGGCAGGCTGATCCGATTCGATTCCCGCCCAGCCCAACTGGCGCGGGTCACGGCGCTGATGGACGCGGTACTGCACGGCTGATCACCGCGGACCTTACGAAGGGCGCCGGTGCCGGATCCGGAAGATCATCTTGGCAAGGCGCAGATGCCGCGGGCGCCGATCGAAGGTGGAAAGGTTGACTGGCGCCTGGTATTGCTTGCGCGCGATGGCGAGGGTCCTGCTGAATTCGCGCAGCCCCTGGTCGCCGTGGCTGTGGCCCTGCCCGTACTCGCCGACGCCGCCGAAGGGCAATGCGGGGATGCCCGCGTAGGCGGTGGAGGAGTTGATGGTCACCACGCCGACCCGCAGCTGCTCGGCGAACGCCTCGATCTCGTGCACGTCCCTGGTGAACACCGACACCGCGACATCGGTGCCGACCGCGTTGATCCGCGCGGCGGCCTCGTCCATGCTCGCCACTTTGTTCACGATGAGCACCGGGCCGATGCCTTCGCCGGTGATCGCGATGCTCTCCTCAGGCACTTCGGCCAGCACGATCGGCTCGATGTAGGGCTCGCGGATCGAGTCCAGCCCACCGACCACCGTGCGTCCGCCGCGGGCCACCGCATCGCGCACCTGTCTGCGTACCATGTCGACCTGTGACTCCATGATCATCGGACCGTACGAGGCCTTCCGATCCGCGCCAGGCCGCAGCTTGCGGGCTTGTTCCACCACCAGCTCGAGAAACCGGTCGTAGACCGACTGGGCGACGTAGGCGCGCTGGATCCCGGTGGCGTTCTGCCCGGCGTTGGCCATCGCGCCGAATACCGCGGCCTCGGCGGCGTCGTCGAGCTTCGCGTCCACATGCACGACCATGCTGCCCTTGCCGTTGCGCTCCACGACGACCGGCGTCGTGGTCTGTGCGCACAATGCGATCACCTCGCGTGCGCCCGCTTCCGAGCCCGCATAGGCGATCTTGTCGACTTTGGCGCGACAGAGCGCGACACCGGTCGCGGTGTCACCGGTAACCACCTGCAGCACCGGCTGATTCGGCGCAAGCCTGGACCAGCTGTCGGCCAGCCATACCCCGACGCCGGTGGTGAGCTCATGCGGCTTGAACACCACCGCGTTGCCCGCTGCCATCGCGTAGGCAATCGAGCCCATGGGAGTGAACACCGGGTTGTTCCACGGTCCGAGCACTCCGACCACGCCGAGCGGCAGATAGCCGACCGAGGCCCGCTGGTTGCGGGTGAGCCAAGTGGAGCCGAGCCGTCGACGGTCCAGGGCGCGGCCCGCGTTGCGCGCGGCCCAGTCCAGGTTCTCCACCGCGAGCATCACCTCGATCGCGGCGTCCGCCTCCGGTTTTCCGGTCTCCTCGCACAGGATTGCCACCAACTCGTCTGAGCGCCGGACAATGTCGCGCTTCCAGTCCAGCAGCCAGCGTCTGCGTGCGCTGAATCCCAGCTCGGCCCACCACTGTTCGGCGGAGCGTGCGGCACGCACGGTGCGGGTGAGCTCGCCGGAATGCATCACGGCGTAGCTGCCCACCACCTCACCGGTGCGCGGATCATAGGACGTCAGCACATTCGATCGGCCCGTTCCTCCCGGATGCGCCGCCAGTCGTGGCTGCGCGGACTCGGCCATGATCACCTCTCGCAGTGTCGAAAACAGCGTGCGGGCCGCTCAGCGGGGCACAGCCGCAGACGAGTGATTGTGGTTCCCGTGGTTCCCCCTCGAGCAGACTATGGTCTGGCGCCGCGGGCCGACAAGGGCTCGGCCGCCAGCCCTTGGCCGCCCGGATCGCCCTCACCAGCGCCGACCCCCCGCGAAGCGGACCGGGAGCAGGAAATGTGAGTAAGGACACCTCTGATTGCCCCCGGGATGGGTGGCATGCGCGACGCGATAGCGAGTCGGCCGGGCCGGTAACATCACGCCGAGCGCGACGGATCATCAATCGGAGCGCAAGCGTGCGCTCGGGCGACCTCGTCGCCGCACCGGTCGATAGTGGAGAGTTGATGCCGAATTCCAACCAAGCAGATTCGCATGCGAGTGAGCCGGCGGTCCGGGTAGCGGACGTCCGCAAGTCATTCGGCGACGTGCATGCACTGCAGGGCGTCAGCTTCGTCGCCGAACGCGGCTCCGTTCTCGGCATTCTCGGCCCGAACGGCGCGGGCAAGACGACCATGGTGAAGGTCCTCTCCACACTGCTGCGCCCCGACTCCGGCACCGCCGTCGTCGCCGGGCACGACGTGCGGAAGGACCCGGCGGGCGTGCGCCGCTCGATCATGATGACCGGGCAGTACGCGGCGCTGGACGAGAACCTCTCCGGCCGGGAGAACCTGGAGCTGTTCGGCAGGCTGATGGGCCTCGCCAAGTCCGCGGCCCGCAAGCGCGCCGACACTTTGCTCGAGGAGTTCGAGCTGGTGGACGCGGGCCGCCGGTCGGTGCGGCACTACTCGGGCGGCATGCGTCGCCGCGTCGACATCGCCTGCGGTCTTGTGGTGCGTCCGAAGGTGGTGTTCCTGGACGAGCCGACCACCGGCCTCGACCCACGCAGCAGGCAGGGCGTGTGGGATCTGGTGACCGCACTCAAGACCCAGGGCATCACGGTTCTGCTGACCACGCAGTACCTCGAGGAAGCCGATGTGCTCAGTGACAACATCATCGTGATCGACAAGGGCACCGTGATCGCCGAGGGCACCGCCGACGAACTCAAGGAGAAGACCGGCGGCAGCTATTGCGAGGTGGTCCCACTGGATCCGACCAAGCTGCGAACCGCCGCGTACGCGCTCGGCGACCTGATGCCGCCCGCGGTGCTCGCAGACCTAGACGGCGGCGACCGGCTCTCCATTCCGGCGCCCGAGGGCGCGATCACGCTGACCGAGGCGCTGCGCAGGCTCGACAGCGCGGGCATCGACCTGGCCGACATCGCGCTACGCCGCCCTTCGCTGGACGACGTGTTCCTGTCCATCACCGGCCACACGGGCGGTCACGCGTGACCGCTGCGACTGCCCCGGAGAGCGCACCGGCCGCCCCGGTGACACTGTTCGCCGAGCTGCCCGAGCCGCGGCTCTCGTCGTTCGCGCAGTGGCGTGCGCTGACCGGCCGGATCGTCCGCACCATGGTGACCAAGGGCGAGATGATCGTCGCGGTGGTCACGCCGCTGATGTTCACGCTCGGCTTCTATCTCCCGCTGCGCTATGTGATGAAGTTCCAGGGCATCGACTACGCCCAGTACGTCATGCCGATCATCGTGCTGCAGACCATGGCCTTCACGATGATGTCGAACGCGCAGATAGCCGCGTTCGAGGCGAGAACCGGATTGAGCACCCGCCTGCAGACCATGCCGATCGGCATGGTCGTCCCGTTGACGGCGCGTATCGCGGCCGGGCTGGTCCGATCGGTCACCTCGCTCACCGCCGCGGTGCTCTTCGGACACGTCATCGGTTTCCGCTTCGTCGCGGGCTTCGGGCAGGCGGTGCTGTTCTGTGTCTTTGCGCTCGCCGTCGGCACGGTGCTCGCGATCGGCGCCGACGCACTCGGCAGCCTGACCAAGAGCCCGGAGTCGCTGAGTCAGGCGCTGACCCTGCCGACGCTGATCTTCGGCATGCTCTCCTGCGGGTTCGTGCCCGAACACAGCTATCCGATGTGGATTCGGCCGTTCGTGCGCAACCAGCCGATCTCCCAGTTCTCCTTCGCTCTGCGCGATATGGCGGCCGAAGGAGCGACCTGGCAAGTGTTGTGGGTGCCGCTGGTGTGGGTGGCCGGGCTCGCGGTGGTGTTCATTCCGTTGGCGATCTGGGCGAGTGTGAGGCGGTCATGAGTTCTGTGGAGGCGACCATGGCACCCGCCGACGACGCGGCCGAGCACATCGGCTCGTCATTGCTGCCCGAGGTGGCCGCGCGCTCGGAAGGTTCCCTGGGTACCTGGGCCGCGCATAGCCTGATCCAGTGCAAGCGACTGCTGATGGTGTGGGCACGCGACCCCGCGACGACGATCCAGGCGCTGATCTATCCGGCCGTTACCTTGCTGATGTTCCGCATCGTGCTCGGCGACTCGATCACGTTGGCTACCGGCAAGCCGAGCGTCTACGGAACCGTTCCGATGATCACGCTGGTCGCGGCGATGTCGGGTGCGGTGGTGAGCGCGCTCGGATTGAAAGTGGAGAAGATGACCGGGCTGCTCGGCCGGTTCTGGACCATGCCGATCCATCGCGCGGCCGGATTGACCGGGCGACTGCTCGCCGAGGCGATCCGGGTGCTGGTCACCACGCTGTTCGTGCTCGTGGTCGGGCTGACCATCGGCTTCCGCTTCGACAAGGGGCTTGCGGCGGCGCTGGCGCTGATCGGTATTCCGGTGCTCTTCGGCGTGGCTTTCGCTGTGCTGGTCACCGCGCTGGCGACGGTCTCCGACGGCATACTGCTGGTGAACGTCATCGGAATCACCAGTACGCTGCTGATGTTCTTCAACTCCGGATTCGTTCCGACTTCCGTCTACCCGAGCTGGCTGCAAGGTGTGATCGGGAACCAGCCGATGAGCTGCGCCATCGATGCTATGCGCGGACTGTCCTATGGCGGCCCGGTGGCGGAGCCGCTGCTGAAGACTCTCGCCTGGGTGATCGGGATGATCGTGGTCTTCGGCTTTCCCGCGGTCCGCGGCTATCGCCGCGCGGCCGAGACCGGCGCCTGACCGAAGTCGTAGTCCAGCCAGCGGTTCCGGTTGGTCCAGCCGACCAGGTCGTAGCGCCAGCGGAACGGCCAGGTGTGCGCGACGGTGTCGAACAGCACCGCGCCGAGAGCGGTGTAGTCGTCGTGTGCGGACAGCAGGGCGCGCTGGCCGCGTGGGGAGGCGCTGAAGAACGCGTCGAACATGGCGGTGGACTGTTCGGTGGTGAGCCTGCCCAGGCCGTGGAGGCCGCGCGTCCGCATCCAGTACACCAGTCGCGCGCGCCATGGCCACAGCTCGGCGATCGGGTCGAGACCCTGCCGCAGCGCGGTGACCGCGGTGTCGACCAGTGCGAGTGCGTCGGCGACGCTGTAGCCGGTGCACGGGTGCATCATGCCGCCGCGCGAACCGTACGGAATCGCCCTCGCCGCGCCCTTACGTGGCGGCGGCTGGTCGAGCGGGTAATGCGCCGCCTCGCTCGGTTCGGCGCCGGTGAGCCGGATACCGTGCGAGGCGAGCCGGTTGAGCGTGCGCCTGCGCAGTTCATGCTGCGGCATACCGCCGCGCAGGCCGAGGCTGGTCTCCTCGAAGATCACCGTGCCGTCGCCGAGCGGCACCGCGTAGAGGAACGACGGCGGTTCGTCCGGGCCCGTGCCGTTTTCCGGTCGCCAATCCAGCAGCAAGGCCTCACCCTCGCGGACCATCGGCGCGGCGGTCTCGGCGTCGACGAAGATACCGTGCGCGCTCGCCGCCCTGCGGCGTCCGAGGGTGGGCAGTCCGCGGGTGTCGAACACCGTCGCCGCGGTGTGCACCGTGCCGTCGGCGAGCTCGACCTCGTGCGCGTCCACCCGGGCGGCGCGGCCTGCCACGACGGTGGCGTCGTCGAGCGGGAGCGCTTCGTGCAGGCCGGGCTTGGACAGCACGCAGTAGGGCCGGTCGATACGATGTTCGGTCGTCGTCCATACGGTGGGCGCCGCGATCGTGGTCGCGACGGCGCCGGGCGGCAGCCAGTCCGGCAGCTCGTCGACCCAGCAGGAGAAGGTGGGCGGCCACAGCCGGTCGGGACGTGGATCGATCGCGGTCACCGACAGCCCGGCTCGCATCGCGCGATGCGCCAGCGCCCGTCCGGTCGGGCCGAGCCCGACCACACACACGTCGATTTCCCGAACCGTGCTGAGACCCATATCGGGACATTCAATCCGCTCGGTCGACGCAAACGCAACTATCCTCGTCGATCGAGCCCTGGAAATTCAAGTCTCGCGAATACGCGTAGTCCGCAGCGGGTGTGGCGAGAATTCCATTTCGCGCAGGTCCCAGAATTAGTAGCCCTACAACTTCAGCCGTGAAGCTCCTTGGGCCGCGCCATAGTCTGGAACCAGGTTCGGAGTGGACGGCTTCGATACAACTTCCGCCTGTATCGCACGGTGGGCAGCGGCAGAAGTCGGCGAAGGCGTTCGGGGTGCGCGAGGGTGGTGTTCAATGATGCTTTGCGGGTGCGGCAGTGGGCACGGGAGGCGGGGCTGGCGTGCTTGTCGGATGGAGCTGTCGACACGGTTGACCGAGGCGAAGAGAATTCCGGGGATGGGCTCGGCTGTCGGAATTATCGGCGGTTGTTCTACAACGAGCTTTGACTGATCTGAATTGGCAAGATGCAGAAAGTGTTGTCCCGCAAGGAAAGGGATCCGCCAACAGGGTCAAGGCTCGCGCCCGCGTGGCGCGGGCTCATGTGAAAGTGGCCGATACGCGACGGGATCGGCGCACAAGTATTTCACGCGGCGTCGAATCAGGAACCCGCCGGAAGCGCGGCGTGAGCTGCCAGGACCGGGATCCCCACCTTCCGGCGGGGGAGCGCGTCAATTGGGCGTCACCCAGTTGGTGATGTCGGCATGCACGACTTCGAGGCCGTTCTTGTCGTAGACCGACACCGGCACCACCAGATCGCAACCTTCGGTGATGGTCGCGAAGTCCGGAACCTCGGGCAGTTTCGCGACAGCGCGAAGCCCGGTCTCGGCCTTGGCCAGGTACCGCACGTTCATGGCCTTCGGAATCCACCGGTGGGTCGTGGGAACGGTCGCCTCGCTGAGCATGCCCATCGCCACCTCCGCCAGATTGCATGCCGCGATGGCGTGGAAGGTGCCCAGATGGTTGTGGATACCGAACCACTTCGGCGAGGTCACCTCGCACAGCCCAGGCTCCAGCCGGACCACGCTAGGCAGCACGGTGCCGAAGTACGGCACCCGGGCCACCATCCCGAGGGAGAACAAGGCGTGCCCCAGCCGGTTGTCCGGCAGCTTCTTCCAGCCGCGGTAGGTCACGGTCTCTTTCGTCATAAGCTGCATCTTACTTGGAAGTAAGTTCAGCTCCTCCGGTTGCAACCCCAACGCAACCTCCGCACGCCCAGTAGCGGCAAACACCCGGTTTCACAGTCGTCCCCAAGCACGCCGCACAGGCCCAACTCCCGCTTCCGAGCGCAGCGAGATCGAGCATTCCCCGTTCGCGGCCCGGCTCGCGTCCGAGCGGCCGACGCGTCCGCGACGAAGTCGCCAGCGGCGGTCGCTCGGACGCGAGTCACCAGGGGGCCGCGAACACGCCGCGCCTTCGCGGCCAAAGACCCAGATTTGTAGTGTGCGAGTGCGTCGGGCATACTGTTCGGGTTGCCTTGCAGCGGGCCGCCTGTTTCCGTGCGGAACGGGTTGTGGCCGAGCGGGGCGAGTAGTACCCAATCTTGTACCTCGCTGGGTTTCCGGCGTGGGTACGTCCGGGACAGTGTTCCAGGCCTGAGATGAAGTAGATCCGGGGCCGAGGAATGAGCGGACGGGCGACACGCCCGACCGCGTGGACCGGAGAACCATGACAGATGAACAGCGGCGAGGACCGGGCGTGCCTGGTCATGGTCTCGACTCTGAGACGTCTTCGTGTGTTCGGGCTGTGCAAATTGAGGGTGGTCCAGAAGGTTGGTGTAGCCAGCTTCCGGGCCACGAAGGAAAGCGGAGAAAAGGACACTTAGCGTGGCGGGACAAAAGATCCGCATCAGGCTCAAGGCCTATGACCACGAGGCGATCGACGCATCTGCGCGCAAGATCGTGGAGACGGTGACCCGCACCGGGGCACGCGTCGTGGGCCCGGTGCCGTTGCCGACCGAGAAGAACGTGTACTGCGTCATCCGTTCGCCGCACAAGTACAAAGACTCGCGCGAGCACTTCGAGATGCGTACGCACAAGCGCCTTATCGACATCCTCGACCCGACGCCGAAGACGGTGGACGCGCTCATGCGCATCGACCTGCCGGCCAGCGTCGACGTCAACATTCAGTGACGGGGACTCGAGATATGACTGACAACAAGAACAGGCCGGCGGCTGGCATCCTGGGCACCAAGCTCGGCATGACCCAGGTCTTCGACGACAAGAACCGCGTCGTTCCCGTGACCGTCATCAAGGCCGGACCGAACGTCGTTACCCAGATTCGCACCGTGGAGCGGGACGGCTACAGCGCCGTCCAGGTCGCTTTCGGCGCCATCGACCCGCGCAAGGTGAACAAGCCGGTCTCCGGTCAGTTCACCAAGGCCGGTGTCACGCCACGTCGCCACGTCGCCGAGATCCGCGTCGCGGACGCCTCCACCTTCGAGGTCGGCCAGGAGATCAACGCCGACGTGTTCGAAGAGGGCACCTACGTCGACATCACCGGCACCAGCAAGGGCAAGGGTTTCGCGGGCACCATGAAGCGCCACGGCTTCCGTGGTCAGGGTGCCTCGCACGGTGCGCAGGCCGTGCACCGTCGCCCGGGTTCCATCGGTGGCTGCGCCACCCCCGGCCGCGTGTTCAAGGGCATGCGCATGTCGGGCCGGATGGGCAACGACCGCGTCACCACGCAGAACCTGTCGGTTCACAAGGTGGACGCCGAGAACGGCCTGCTGCTGATCAAGGGAGCGATCCCGGGTCGCAAGGGCGGCGTCGTGATCGTCAAGAGCGCCGTGAAGGGTGGTGCGCACGCATGACCAGCGTGGACACGAAGAAGTCGGACGTAGAGAAGTCCGCCGACCTCACGCTGCCGGTCAAGGAGATCGGCGGCAAGACCAACGGCACCGTCGAGCTCCCCGCGGAGATCTTCGGCGTGACCGCCAATATCGCGCTGATGCACCAGGTCGTCATCGCGCAGCTGGCTGCGGCCCGTCAGGGCACGCACAGCACGAAGACACGCGGCGAGGTCTCCGGTGGCGGCAAGAAGCCGTACCGCCAGAAGGGAACCGGTCGCGCCCGTCAGGGCTCGACCCGTGCGCCGCAGTTCGCAGGCGGTGGCACCGTGCACGGCCCACAGCCGCGCGACTACAGCCAGCGCACCCCGAAGAAGATGAAGGCCGCCGCCCTGCGTGGTGCCCTGTCGGACCGGGCCCGCAACGAGCGCATCCACATTATCGCCGAGCTGGTCGCCGGACAGACGCCGTCGACCAAGACCGCCAAGAGCTTCCTGGCCGAGCTGTCGGACCGCAAGAAGTTCCTGGTCGTCGTCGGCCGCGAGGACATCGCCGCGTGGAAGAGCGTGGCGAACCTGCAGAACGTGCAGCCGATCGCCCCGGATCAGCTCAACACCTACGACGTGCTGAACAGCGACGAAGTGGTGTTCAGCGTCGAGGCTCTGAACACTTTCGTTCACGGCCCCGCGGAGTCTGCGCAGGACACTGCGGTGGCACAGGAGGAGAGCAAGTGACCACCATCGCCGACCCCCGCGACATCCTGCTGGCGCCGGTCATCTCGGAGAAGTCCTACGGACTGATCGAGGAAGGCACCTACACCTTCCTGGTGCACCCGGACTCGAACAAGACGCAGATCAAGATCGCCGTCGAGAAGGTCTTCGGTGTGAAGGTCACCAGCGTCAACACCGCCAACCGTCAGGGCAAGCGCAAGCGGACCCGCTTCGGTTACGGCAAGCGCAAAGACACCAAGCGCGCGCTCGTGACCATCTCGGCCGACAGCAAGCCCATCGAGATCTTCGGAGGCCCGGTCGCGTAAGCGCCTGGGAACCCAGAAAGCAGAGAAGAACTCATGGCAATTCGTAAGTACAAGCCGACTACGCCGGGCCGTCGTGGCGCCAGTGTCTCGGACTTCGCGGAGATCACCCGGTCGACGCCCGAGAAGTCGCTGCTGCGTCCGCTGTCCAAGAGCGGTGGTCGTAACGCCCACGGCCGCATCACCACTCGTCACCGTGGTGGCGGGCACAAGCGGGCCTACCGTGTCATCGACTTCCGTCGCCTGGACAAGGACGGCGTCCCGGCCAAGGTCGCGCACATCGAGTACGACCCGAACCGGACCGCGAACATCGCGCTGCTGCACTATGTGGACGGCGAGAAGCGCTACATCATCGCCCCCAAGGGTGTGACGCAGGGCACGCCGATCGAGTCCGGCCCCACGGCCGACATCAAGCCGGGCAATAACCTGCCGCTGCGCAACATCCCGACCGGTACCACCATCCACAACGTGGAGCTGCGTCCGGGCGGCGGTGCCAAGATGGCCCGTTCCGCGGGCATGAGCATCCAGCTGCTCGGTAAGGAAGGCCCCTACGCCACGCTGCGTATGCCCTCCGGTGAGATCCGTCGCGTCGACGTGCGCTGCCGCGCCACCGTCGGCGAGGTCGGCAATGCCGAGCAGTCGAACATCAACTGGGGCAAGGCCGGCCGCATGCGCTGGAAGGGTCGTCGCCCCACGGTCCGTGGTGTCGTCATGAACCCGGTCGACCACCCGCACGGTGGTGGTGAAGGCAAGACCTCCGGTGGTCGTCACCCGGTCTCGCCGTGGGGTCAGCCGGAAGGCCGCACCCGCAAGCCCAACCGCCCGAGCGACAAGCTCATCGTCCGCCGCCGCAAGACCGGCAAGAAGCGCTGAAGGAGGAGGTAAGAAATGCCACGCAGCCTCAAGAAAGGCCCGTTTGTCGACGACCACCTCCTCGCGAAGGTGGACGTACAGAACGAGAAGGGCACCAAGCAGGTCATCAAGACCTGGTCGCGTCGTTCGACCATCATCCCCGATTTCATCGGGCACACGTTCGCGGTGCACGACGGCCGCAAGCACGTGCCGGTGTTCGTCTCGGACAACATGGTCGGACACAAGCTCGGTGAGTTCGCGCCGACCAGGACGTTCAGGAGCCACGTCAAGGAAGACCGGAAGAGCAAGCGGCGATGAGCGAAGCGAAGAGCAATCAGACACTGCTGACGGCGCCGTCGAACCTGACTGCGCGCGCGACCGCCAAGCACGTTCGCGTCACTCCGATGAAGGCACGCCGTGTCGTGGACTTGGTCCGCGGCAAGCGCGTCGAGGACGCCCTCGCCCTGCTCAAGTTCGCGCCCCAGGCCGCGAGCGAGCCGGTCGCCAAGGTCGTCGCCAGCGCCGCGGCCAACGCCGAGAACAACCTTGGCCTTGACCCGTCCACATTGGTCATCTCGACGGCTTACGTCGACGAGGGCGCGACCATGAAGCGGTTCCAGCCGCGTGCCCAGGGCCGTGCGTTCCGCATCCGCAAGCGCACCAGCCACATCACCATCGAGGTCGAGAGCATCCCCACCGCCGGTGGATCCACTCGTAACCGCCGGAAGGGAGGGGCAAAGTAAATGGGACAGAAAATCAACCCCCATGGCTTCCGCCTCGGTATCACCACCGACTGGAAGTCGCGTTGGTACGCGGACAAGCAGTACGCGGACTACGTGAAGGAAGACGTCGCGATCCGCAAGCTCCTCGCCACCGGCATGGAGCGGGCAGGCATCTCCAAAGTCGAGATCGAGCGCACCCGTGACCGCGTGCGGGTGGACATCCACACCGCGCGTCCCGGCATCGTGATCGGCCGGCGCGGCGCGGAGGCCGACCGCATCCGTGCCGAGCTGGAGAAGCTCACCGGCAAGCAGGTCCAGCTGAACATCCTCGAGGTCAAGAACCCTGAGTCGGATGCGCAGCTGGTCGCGCAGGCCGTCGCGGAGCAGCTGTCCAACCGTGTCGCATTCCGTCGCGCGATGCGCAAGGCCATCCAGTCGGCCATGCGTTCGCCGAACGTCAAGGGCATCCGCGTGCAGTGCTCGGGCCGCCTCGGTGGCGCCGAAATGTCGCGCTCGGAGTTCTACCGCGAGGGTCGCGTGCCGCTGCACACGCTGCGCGCCGACATCGACTACGGCCTCTACGAGGCCAAGACCACCTTCGGTCGCATCGGCGTGAAGGTCTGGATCTACAAGGGCGACATCGTCGGTGGCAAGCGTGAGCTGGCCGCCGCTGCCGCCGCGCCCGAGCGTCCGCGCCGGGAGCGGCCGAGCCGCCCGCGTCGGTCCGGTTCCGCCGGTACTACGGCGACCAGCACCGAGGCCGGGCGCGCCGCCACCGCTGTGGTCGACGCTCCGGCAGAGACACAGGAGGGCTGACGCATGCTGATGCCTCGCAAGGTGAAGCACCGCAAGCAGCATCACCCGGGTCGTTCCGGCATGGCCAAGGGCGGCACCTCGGTGGCGTTCGGCGAGTTCGGCATCCAGGCACTGGAGCCTGCCTACGTCACCAACCGGCAGATCGAGTCGGCGCGTATCGCGATGACTCGCCACATCAAGCGCGGCGGCAAGATCTGGATCAACATCTACCCGGATCGTCCGCTGACCAAGAAGCCTGCCGAGACCCGCATGGGTTCCGGTAAGGGTTCGCCGGAGTGGTGGATCGCGAACGTCAAGCCCGGTCGGGTGATGTTCGAGATGAGCTACCCGAACGAGGAGACCGCTCGTGAGGCTCTGCGCCGCGCGATGCACAAGCTCCCGATGAAGTGCAGGATCGTGACCAGGGAGGAGCAGTTCTGATGGCTACCGGAACACCGGCCGCAGAGCTCCGCGAGCTCACCGAAGAGGATTTGGTGGCCAAGCTGCGCGAATCCAAGGAAGAGCTGTTCAACCTGCGCTTCCAGATGGCGACGGGTCAGCTGGACAACAACCGTCGTCTGCGCGTCGTCCGTCACGAGATCGCGCGCATCTACACGGTCATGCGTGAGCGCGAGCTCGGTCTGGCCACCGGACCCGCTGGCAAGGGAGATGCGGCATGAGCGAAAACGTGGAAGGGCAGCGCAACAGCCGTAAGGTTCGTGTCGGCTACGTTGTCTCGGACAAGATGAACAAGACGATCGTTGTCGAGCTGGAAGACCGTCACCGGCACCCGCTCTACGGCAAGATCATTCGCACCACCTCGAAGGTGAAGGCGCACGACGAGAACGAGGTCGCCGGTATCGGTGACCGTGTTCAGCTGATGGAGACCCGTCCGCTGTCGGCGACCAAGCGCTGGCGGTTGGTCGAGGTGCTGGAGAAGGCCAAGTAAGAGCCTCCTCAGTCTGAAAAGGGCCGTCGACTAGGAATTTTCCGAGTCGACGGCCCTTTGTCATCGATTATCGCGGAAGCAGACTCGGGTAGCTTGTGGCCAGGTGGATATTCGCCTCGCTCGATAGTGCGCTGCCGAGGATCGCAGGGAGCTCGCGGTGTCCGCGTTGTCTCGGACAAGATGAACAAGATGATCGTTGTCGAGTTGGAGAACCGTGACCGGCACCCGCTCTACGGCAAGATCATTCGCACCACCTCGAAGGGGGAGGCGCACGACGAGAACGAGGTCGCCGGTATCGGTGACCGTGTTCAGCTGATGGAGACCCGTCCGCTGTCGGCAACCAAGCGCTGGCGGTCGGTCGAGGTGCCGGAAGACCGAGTAATCTCGCTGCACGGCTGACAAGTCGAACTCGAAGGTCTGTTTCTCATTTCTGGGAAGTCAACATTTGACATATCAACACATTCGGTATCGGTAGAACTCGCGACAAGTGTTGCGTGGATGCGCTATTGAAATGTATTGTGCTGGAAGGGGTTTGGGAGCTGATGGTGGCTACTGCCGGGTTTCCTTCCGCGCCGGGATTGCCGTGTCGGAGTCGTGAATTGAAACCTTGACAAGGTAGCGGACCGTGCGTTATGTTTACGCAATCCAAGAGCCATCGGATCACAATGTAAATAAGGAGGTCGCCATGTCGGACGAGCAATTCCTGGATTCTCGCGACGAGGGCGAAATCGCCACGAAGTGGTGATTGTCCACTCGAACCCCCACTGATAGCTGATATAGCAGAGAGTCTGATGTAGTTGAAGCAGTTCTCTGGCATTGATGATTGCACTGATGCCGAGTATTGGGTTGCGGTAGAGAAAATCAGCGCTGAGTGGCGTGAACTCCCCATTGATGATGAAACGCTCTCATTGTTGATTTCTCTTTCGTGTAATCATCCGGATTGGCCCATTCGCGCGTCAGCGATTCGCTATCTCGCCGAGTCTTTCGGGGAGCGCGATTCGGCCGTTGAGGCCATCATTGCAGCCACTCATGACCAGACGGATTGGGTGTCGTTCACTGCTATTCAGCTATGTGGGAAACTGAGAACAAAAGAGGCCCTGCGGGATCTGATCCGTATCTCGGGTTGGCCGAGCAATTTCATGCGACACGGTTACGTTCGTAAACCTGTCGGGTGCGGTGCCGCGTTTACCAAGCGTGCACTGATCTCGATTCTGGGTAGCCGTGATCCGGAAGAATTGCGTCGGCTCGAGGACGAACATTTTGCCGAGCTGCGTGCCAAAGCCGATACTGTTCGGCCCGCACGCAGGCATGAGGACGTCGTCGAGATCCCCGCCGGGCTGTTCACCGCTGGCGCACCTGCGCAAGCGGTCGGCCCCTTTAACATGGACGACTCGGACAACCCGCCGCGTTCAGTCGATCTGCCCGCATTTCTTATCGATCGCACCGTAGTGACCAACCGGCGCTACCAGGAATTCCTCGATGAGATCGGTGACAGCACGGCGTTCGACCACCCGGATCAGCCGGACGGACAAGAACGCCATCGCTCAGCTCATCAGCACGACGCACGCTTCAACGATCCTGACCTCCCGGTAGTCGGCATCGACTGGTATGACGCGTGGGCATTCGCCAACTGGGCCGGTGGCATGTTGCCGAGCGAGGACCAATGGGAGAAGGCGGCGCGCGGCTGCGACGGGAGGGTGTATCCCTGGGGGAATACCTGGGAACCCGAGCGCGCAAATTTCGTCGAGCGGGCATTCGATACCCGCGTCAGCGATCTCGCTGAACTGGAGCAGTTGTTGGTCACCGTCACGGAAGCGGACTTCCCAGCGAGGCCGGTGTTTCCTGCCGACAGCTTCCCGGAGGGTGCTGGTCCGTACGGCTTGCTGCACATGGCCGGCAACGTCTGGGAGATGACCCGGACCAACTTCTTCAGCCGTAAGGACATGGACCCGTTCTTCCGAGGCCGCCGACCGGTCGAGTTCATGAACCGTCAGGATGCCTTCTATGTCCTTCGCGGTGGTACCTGGACTTCGCCGCCGGTCTGCCTGACGACTTACTACCGCGGCAAAGATCTGCTGACCGATAGGCACAACGAGATTGGATTCCGCTGTGTATACCCGGCCGAATGAGCCGTCGGTGAGCACCGGTGCCGGTGTCGAGGTTGTGCTGCGGTATCTCGCGGCTTCCAATGCTGGAGACCGCGCGGCGGTGGAGGAGCTATTGGCCGATGACGCCACCTTCACGCTCTGGGGTCGGCTACCGGTGTCCGGAACGACGGTCGGCAAGCGAGCCATTGTCGAGTCTCTGATGCCTGGCGCCCGCAAGTTGTTCCAGCCCGGCACGTTGCAACTGCAGCCGCTGCATGTGATGGCCGACGGAGACCACGTGGTCGCCGAGGTGCACGCAGAAGGTACCAGCGCTGCCGGCCTTGCCTATGACACCCAGTACTGCATGGTATTTCAGGTCTGTGATGGGCAGATCCATGTGGTGCGGGAGTACATGGATACCTCATACGCGGAGACTGTGCTGTGCCCTCATCTGTGAGCTCGACCTACGACCTGTTCAGCGACGCCTTCTTTGCCGAGCCGGATCCGGTTTTCCATCGCATGCGCGCTGAAGATCCGGTGCACTGGGAGCCGACCCTCGAGGCATGGGTGCTCACCCGCTATCAGGATGTGCGCGCGGTACTCAACGACTCCCGCTTCTCGGTCGATCGCAACGGACGTATTCGTGGAGCGACCCCGCCCGAGGCGCGGGAGAAGCTCGCAGATTGTTACCGGCTGCTGTCCAAGTGGATGATCTTCACCGACGAGCCCGATCACAGTCGGCTTCGCACGGTCATCGGCCCGGCCTACACTCCGGGAGCGGTTCGCGCTGTGATTCCGTTCGTGGACCAGACGGTGCACGCGCTGCTGTCGAAAGCAAGCGCACGCGGTGAGTTCGACGTCGTGGCCGACCTCGCCGAACCACTCACGGGACTCGTGAACGCGCGGCTCATCGGCTTCCCTCCTGAGCTGGTTGGCCAGGTCAGGCGATGGAGTGACAACGTTTTCCGGCTGTTCGGGTCCGGGATCGTGACCGAAGAGATCGTGGATGCCGCCCACACCAGTCTTGTGGAGTGCGGCGATTATGCCCGTGCGCTGATCGGCGAGGTCGCGGACACCGCGGGGGACAGTCTCGTCGGCAGGCTGCGAGCGAGCCTGGATCGAGGGGAGATCCTCGATGTGGATGAAGCAGCCAAGTCCGTCTCGATGGTGATGATCGGGGGCCACGAAGCCGCTCGCCACATGATCGGCAACGGCCTGGTGGCACTGCTGCGTAACCCGACTCAGTTACAGCTGCTTCGCACCCGTCCTGAACTCATCGGTGCGGCAGTCGAAGAGCTGCTGCGGTATGACTCACCGTCGATGGCGTCGCTGCGGTGTGCACAGGTGGATGTCGAGATCGGTGGAACGACTATCCAGGCAGGGCAGTTCGTCTTCGCTATGTTGCGCGCGGCCAATCACGACCCGGAAGTGTTCCACGACCCCGACCGTCTCGACCTGGAGCGCACCGGTGTTCAGCACCTCGGGTTCGGCTTCGGTAGGCACTTCTGTACCGGGTCGTCGCTGACCCCACTTGTCGTCACCGCGGCACTACAGGCGGTAATTGCGCTCGAACCACAGCTTGCGACCGATGAACAGCAATGGATTCCGAGCCTGTCCAGCCGTGGACCGGCTGCGCTACCGGTTCGATTCACCGGCCGGCCTCGAACACCTGAGTTGACCGGCACACTGGTGCACGACACCGCCGCACTCGAGGCCGCAGCTCACGACCAGGGCAACACAGTCCGCATCCGACCGACGTCGATTCTGCGACCAGGCACCTTCGACGACGTCGTTCGGATGATCCAGTACTGCCGTGCACAGAATATCCAGGTGGCACCGCGCGGCACCGCGCATACCAGCTTCGGCCAATGCCTGGTGAACGGTCTCGCGATCGACATGCGGTCATTGGATCAAGTGCTCGATGTCAGTAAGGACCCTCGAACTGGCACTGCGAGCATAGATGTGCAGGGCGGAGCACTCTGGCAGGATGTTGTCGATGTCGGCTTCGCACACGGGCTGAGAGTGCGAACGGGTGTACCCGCTGTCGTGCGGCTCACCGTCGGTGGCGTCCTGTCCGTCGGCGGTATCAGCACGATCCGGGTCGGCGGCTCGGTCGCTGAATCCGTCGAGGAACTCGAGGTCGTCACCGGTGCCGGCGAGCTGCTCACCTGTTCTCCGGATCAGCACAGCGATCTGTTCGAGGCAGTCCTCGGTGGACTCGGGCAGTTCGGGGTGATCGTTCGTGCCAGATTGAGTATGGTCCCGGTGGCACCTCTTGTGCGTGGCTATACGTTGCGCTACCAGCACTCCGAACTGCGCGAAGCGTTCGCGGACCAACGCATCCTGGCTGACCGCGACGGAATCGACGAGCAGCTGCTGCGCTGGAAATGGCGGCCGGATGGGCCTACGGCAGACCTCGGCGCCAACGTCTACTACACCAGCGGCAACCCGCCGGACGACCAATACCTGATGCGTGGCCTCAGTCGCACACCGGTCAGCGTCATGGAGGAGACCTATCCGGAGCGCGTCGTGTCGATCGACCGCCTTTATGCCGAACACGAACGTCACGGTTGGTCGGACTCTCTGAAACTGTGGTCGGACAACTTTTTGCCCGATCCTGGGCCGGGAAGCGATTTCGAGGACGTCACCATCGGTTTGCTCGACGAGATCGGCGAACGTGAGTGGAGCCGGTCGTCGACTGTGCTGCTGTTCCGCAAGCATCGGGATGCCTTCCGATTGCCAGGTCTGCGCCTACCCGACCCTGCGCTGGGGCGGCATCTGTGTTTGGTCGCAGTTTCTTCGGACAGCTTCGGCAAGACCGTCGACGCGCAATATGTTCGAACACGAAAAGCGACTAATCGCCGTTGGTATGAGTGGGCGCGAGACATCGGCGGCACCCTCTACCCCCTCGGTGCGACGGAGTTCGGTCCGGCCGACTGGCAGCGTCAGTATGCTGACTACTACGCTGCGTTCCAGCGAGCCAAACGCCGATACGATCCCGACGGAATCATGACGCCGACACCGGCGATCTTCGAATGAGACAGGAATTGCGAGCCGATGTGGCAGCACCGCACGTGCGCTAACGCGTCCGACCTCGATAACCTGACACCAACGGTTACTCCTGCAGAGGCACAGGCTTGGTGCAACTTCATCGTATGGATACCTGAACGCTTGCCCGCCGAATGCCAACTACTTTCCGGCACCCTGCGCCGTGAGGCTCCTCCCGGAATGCCGGTAGAGCCGATCGAAGACCGGGGTCCGCGAGACGGCAACTACCTCTCTTCCTATCGATTCGAAATTGCCGGGACCGATCGCACACTGCGCATCAAGCAGTTCTATTACGATTGGGCATTCCCTGCGTTCGATCAGCCCTGTCTCTGGAAATCCCATACGCACGCCGTCCCCATCGACGACACCCATGTTGTCTGGTTCGGCGTCGATTTCCTGGGCAATCAAGCTGCTTCCGCGCGATTGGGCAGAACCACCATCGAACTGTCCGTGCTGGAAGGCACTTTCACCGAACTCGAACTGCTCGGTCTCTACCAGGCGTTGCATCCAGTCGACGCTGGTGTAGTGAAAGCGATCGCGGCGACTTCACATGCGCAGCTCAGCTACTGGGCACGCCACGCCGATGCGGCGCAACTGGTCGTACCCATTGGCTTCTGGACATTTCGACGCGGCGCACACCAGGCGAACTGGTCTTCCACCGGGTGGGTGGCCGATCAGGGTTTCCCCGTCGCACTCGCCGGCCTCGACCTCGACAGCGCCGCACACATCCAACTCGACGACAACCGCGCAGAGATCGAAGTGATCTACGACGGCGGTCGGGATCGGGGCGTCGAGCTCCGGCTTATCGCCCAACGGCCCGGCAAAGGAGGCCTCCGGATTCCCGCTGACCCGGAACCGCACCCCGGCCAGCGGGAGCAGATCCGCCACGGCGGTCTTGACATACAGCTCGGCTGGATCGACGAACGATACGGTCCCTTCCAGGCTGTGTTCACGACACCAGACCAGGAGTGGGAAGCCACGCTGCTCAGCAGCGCCGGGGTTGGGCTTGGCCGGGCTTGGTTCCTTGCGGCCCTGGATGAACTGACACGCTGACAGAGCGGAGCCATCATCGTCGGGTAGTGAAATGGTGGCTTCGGGGCGAAGCGGAGGCGCCCTTTGACTACGCTCGGTGCCTCAGCTGGTGCTGGTGACGGCCATGGAGGTGTGGACGGTGGGGTACGTGACTCGACCTGGCCGATCCTATGACCGAGTGCTACTGCGGAAGCATCTGCTGAAGACGCGGATCGCGGGGGAGGTGGCGACTCCTAGGGAGGGGAATCTCGCGAACTATCGCAAGATGGTGGAGAAGGACCCGGGGTATCAGTTCGGGCTGGCGCTGAAGGATTGGACGTCCGCCGAGACTCTGGACATGATGGCGCGGCTGTGTGGGGTCAGCCCCGACCCCCGTCATCTGCGGGGCGTCGACACCATCGACGCGGACCTGACTATCGATGCGCTCGAGGCGGTGGGCTCGCGGATCGGGCTTGCGGCCCGCCGTCGGGAGACGGTGATCCTGGCGACCGGGCATCCGGAGACGCTCATGGGCCTCTATCGAGCTGTCGAGGATGCATTGCGCGCGGCGGGATGTGCGGTGCTGGCACCTGCCGCCGGGTGGACGTATCAGGTCAGCACTCCCGGTGGGCCGAAGAGTCGCGAAATCGTCTATACCTCAGGGGTTGCCGCGCTCGGCACCGACGGCAGGCTGAAACACACCCATGACCCGCACCCCATGCGGGCGGTACTTCGGGAGTTGAGCGACGCCGAGCCCCGCCGCTGGCCCGATCTGGTCATAGCCGATCATGGCTGGGCCGGTGCGGCAGGCGAAGCAGGCATCGAGACCGTCGGATTCGCCGACTGCAACGACCCGGCACTGTTCGCCGGACAGGCCGAAGGCAAGATTGCCGTGACCGTTCCGCTCGACGACGGAGTCCGCCCAGAGTATTACCAGCCGCTGATTACTTATCTGCTCGACTGTGCAGGGCTCGGTGGATGACTGAGACGGCCCGTCGAAGTCTCAGCTGAGGAGAACGAGAGCGCCGGCGTCGGCGGCCGTGTCGCGGTGCTGGGGCTCCGCCCGCTGTCGGCCACCAGGCGCTGGCGGTTGGTCGGGCTGGAGAAGGGCAAGCAACGGTGCTCTTCTGGCGGGGCCACTTCGAGAACCTGCCCGCTGCTGTCGTGAGTGTCTGCGTTGGCGCAGGCCTGCACGGCAGAGTTTCGCGCCAAGTGGCGAATTCGGTGCCGCTGTAATGCTGATCAGTGAGTATGGCGATCCGAGCGGGTCGCGAGGTAGCGGACAGCATCCTGGACCTGCCATGAGCCACTGCCCCGCCCAGGGGTGAGTCCCCACCCTTGCGTTATACGTATACATCTACTTATAGTGATCCAGACGGGACGCTGAAGCGTCGCCGACAACACCGAATCGACACCGGCGCGGCGAGATTCCGGCAGGGGCCGCCGACGGTATACGCATGCGTGAATGCGTATTGATTTATCGAAATGGGGAATTGGCATGACCATCGATCCGAAAAACCCGACCAGCGCGGATGCGATCGACGAGCCGGTCGGCGGCGTAGCCTGCGTGAAGGAGTCCGCCGAGCCTGGCGGGGTGGACGACGTCCGCGAGATCGTGCTGAGGGTCGGGCCGGGCGGCGCGCGCAGACAGCGCTTTTTCGGCAGGCTGCTCGGCGAATCGCGGGAGTACAGCAAGGTGGGGATGGAGGTGGTGCGGGTCTTCGTGAGCCGCAAGGGCAAGTTCGTGGTGCATCGGCAGGAATTCAATTGGCGTGATCTGGCCGTGACCAACTGGACCGACTGGAAGGGCTGGCGGGACCTGTTCGGGTTCGGCGGCGGTGACCGAGAGTGGGGTGACTACCTGGTCGAGATTGTGGATTCGCCGGCTGAGCTGCAGGGGCGGATCCCGGAGCGCATCTACCGGACGGTCGTCGACGTGGCCGAGAACCCGGCCTCTCAGAATCTCGGAATCTGAACTACCCCCAGCATTTACGAAATCGGGAAAGGATATCTCCGCAGATGTTCGCACGACTTGGGGCTATGGTCGTCCACAATCCGTGGAAGGTGATCGGCCTGTGGGTGCTTCTCGCCATCGCGGTGGTGGCCTCGGCACCGGAACTGAAATCGACGACCGACCAATCCGCCTTTCTTCCTTCGCATTACGAGTCGATCCAAGCACTGGAACTGCAGCAGAAGGCATTTCCACAGAGTTCCGCGCCCGCGGCGATCATCGTGTTCGCGCGGGCGGATGGGGCGCCGCTCACCGAAGCTGACGCGGTCTCGGTCGCGTCGATCGGCACCGAACTGCTCGGCGCGCAGATCAAGGACGTCACCGCGATACAGCCGACGCCTCCCTCGGAGAACCGGCTGATCCAAATCATCGCGGTGCAGATGACCAAGGTGACCAATCCGAGCGATACCACGCAGAGTGACGCGGTCAAGGCGCTGCGTGTGGAGCTGAAGAAGCGAGTGGCGGGCACCGACCTGAAGGCGGGTATCACCGGTCAGGCGGCTCAGGTCTTGGACCAGCAGGAATCCAGCGAGAAGGGCATGGCCATCATCGGCGTCGCCACCATCGTGCTGATCCTGGTGCTGCTGCTGGTCATCTTCCGAAGTCCGGTGATCGCACTATTGCCGATCGTCGTGATCGGGGCGATCTCCAGCATGGTCGGCGGGTTGATCGCCGTGGTGGCCAAGGCATTCGACCTGCAGATCGACGCTTCGATCAACGCCATCCTGGTGGTCGTCCTGTTCGGCGTCGGCACCGACTACATCCTTTTTCTGATGTTCCGCTACCGCGAGCGGCTGCGTGCGGGTGAGGATCCGAAGACCGGCATGATCAACGCCGTTACTCGGGTGGGTGAGGCCATCACCTCCGCGGCGGGTGCGGTGATCATCGCGTTCATGGCGCTGGTGTTGTCCACGCTCGGCATGTTCCGTGCGCTCGGTCCGGCGCTGGCGATCGCGGTCGCGGTGGCGCTGGTGGCTGGGCTCACGCTGGTGCCCGCGGTAGTTTCGCTGCTGGGCACCAAGGTGTTCTGGCCTTCCAAGGCATGGCGAACCGAGCCGAAGGGTGCGCGGTTCGCCGCGGTCGGCAATGCGCTCGGCCGGCGGCCCGGCGCCTTCGCGGTGGTCTCCGGCGGTGTGCTTGTCGCGCTCGGGGTGTTGGCCTTCGGCTTCCACCCGACCTTCGATCTCAGCTCCGGGTCGACCTCGGAAGCATCCGAATCCGTGGTCTACAGCAAGGAATTGGTGAAAGGGATGCCCGCGGGAACAACCCAGCCCTCGGATGTCCTGCTGCGGTCCGGCGGTGGCGAATTGACTGTCGATCAGCTCACCTCCTACCGCAGCGCGCTGGGCGCGGTGCTGGGCGTGGGACAGGTGGCGGAGCCGAAGTTGTCCGCGGACAGGACGATTGCCGATTTCGTGGTGACGCTCTCCGATGTACCGGAGTCGGACGCCGCGCTCGATACGGTCAAGGGGCCGCTCCGGGATGTCGCGCACTCGGCGGCACCCGCGGATGCTACGGCCGTGGTCGGCGGGTTGACCTCGGTGTTCGTCGACTTCCAGGATGCGATGGCGCGCGACTACGCGATCGTGTTCCCGGTGGCGGCGATCCTGATCATGATCGTGCTCGGATTGCTGCTGCGCAGTCTGGTCGCGCCGTGGTATCTGATGGCGTCGGTGTTTCTCGGGTTCGCCGCAACGCTGGGCGCCGCCGTGCTGGTGTTCCAGCACTTCCGCGGCGAGCCAGGCCTGATCTTCACGCTGCCGGTGATCATGTATCTGTTCGTGGTCGCGCTCGGCACCGACTACAACATCCTGATGGTTGCCCGGCTGCGGGAGGAGGCGCGCGAAGGCAGCGAGCCGAAACAAGCTGCGGCGCTGGCACTGCGGCACACCGGGCCGACCATCGCGGCCGCAGGGGTGATCCTGGCGGGTACGTTCGCGTCGATGATGCTGGCCGGGAACAATGTGCTCGCGCAGATGGGCTTCGCCATCTCGGTGGGTATCGCGATGGCCGCGTTCGTCATGGCGATGTTCTTCACGCCTGCGCTCACGGCGATGATCGGGCACAAGGCGTGGTGGCCCGGGCACGGTGACCGGAAGCCGGGTGGTTCGGAGTCCGGCGGGCCGCGAGGAGCGGGATACGACGAGCCTGCGACCTACTACCGGGGAGCTGAGCAAACCTCGGCCGCTAAGGCGAGCGGGTCTTAGTAGAGCTGGGGCGACAGCGCGGCTGAGTAACCGGAACAGGGCTGTGCGCTCGGAATTCCCGAGGGCACAGCCCTTTCAGCAGCGGAATCGGTACACACCAGTAGGTGGGCGGATAGCGTTCACCCATGGAGTTCTTGCTCATCGTGGCGGTTGTGGCGGTCGTGTTCATCCTGATCATCGGCATTGCCGGCGGTCAGTCCAGCGGCAGACAGCGACGCCGTCGGCGCGGTTGGAGCGCAGGGGACGGTGGCGGGGATTCCGGCGGCGACGGTGGCAGTGGCTGCGGTGGCGGTAGCGGTTGCGGCGGTGGGAGCAGTTGTGGTGGTGGAAGCGGCTGTGGTGGTGGGAGCAGCAGTTGAGCTCGGCGCAGTCGACTGTGCCTGCGCTGCTAGAAGGTCGTGTGGTCAGCCGGTGATGGCGTAGGGGCGGTGGACCTTGATCGCCGAGTCGAGGACGCGGGTGACCGCGGAGCGGGAGACTCCGAGCTCGTTGGCGATGGCAGGGGTGGTACCGCCTTGGTCGGCGAGGGCGAGGATCTCCCTGACTTCCTCGAGCGGCAGATTCGACAGATGCCTGCCGGTGATGGCTCGTGCGATCGCCGAGATCTCGTCGTCATCGGTGTCGGCTTCGTCGGACTCGATCGGCAGGTCCTGGTCCTCGTCCGGCTCGAGGATCGGCATCGGTTCGGAACGCAGGTTCGGATGAGCAGGTTCGGGGGCTTCCTCGAGGACGAGTTGTTCGCTCTCCGCGTCGGCGGAACGGTCGCCCTGCTCGGTGGAAAGCGATTTCCCGCGTGCTGACCGCGGCGCAGTGGCACTCGTGTTCTGCTGGGAAACAGTGCCGGCGGGCACCACGGGAAGTGTATGGATGGGCTCGAGGGTATTGCGGCTCTCGTGCTGGACGGCATCGGCTCCGCGATGAGCTCGATCGGTTGGCCGACTACCGTGTTCGGGACTCGGGAGCTGCTGTGGCGGAAGGCCGTTCGAGGCTTGGTTCGTGTTGCCGTCCGCTGCGGCGGGTCGCTCGCGGACCGTGAACTCGTGCACCTCATCGATCGAGATCTGTTGCGAGGCAGGCATATTCGCGGTCAGCCCAGTCGGCTTGTTCGCGCTGGCGCCGGACTTGTCGTCGTTGCCCATCGCGTCGACCGGTGCGTGGTCCGGGTCGGCGGACGAAGACCAGCCCGCCGGGCTGAATGGTTCACCCTGCACATCAGTCGATGAAGAGTGCGCCGTCGGGTCATCAGCCGAGGGGGTGGTGTGTTCCTCGGGCGGAAGGCCGAAGACGTACTTGGCGAGCGAGGAAACGGGGTGATCGTCGGCCGGGGCCGTCGCCTTCTCGCCGCTGACGACCGCGGGAGCAGCGCTCCCGTTCTTCGCAGGCGGCGCCGTGTGCCCGTTGGTGGTCCGAGCGGCCGTGTGCCGGTCGATCGGAAGGTCGTGAAAATAGCCGTTGGCGGAGCTCGCAACTGTGTGGCCATTTATGGCCTGCGGGAATATCGGGCTGTCGGTATGCGGTGCGACCGCGTGTCCGTCACTCGATGATTCGGCGGCTCGGCCGGAAGTGATCGACGTCTCGGGGATTTCGCGGTTCGTATGGTTCGTCGGCGTGAAACGCGGGCCGTTGACCGCATGGTCGTCGTTGACCGCGTGACCATTGACCGCATGGTCGTTGGCCGCATGAACGTTGATCGATAGGGACTTGGCCTGTCCGTTGGTCGGCAGATCGACTGCGTTGCTGCTGGACGGCTTCGCATCGTCGGCCGGTGCTGCGGCGGGTCGATTCGTCGCTATCGAGGTGACGGCCGACTCGCGCCAGGCGTCGGTTCGAGTGAAAGCTGCCGTGATGGTGGGAGTCACACCGGGGTGAACGACGGTGTCGTCGTTCACGGAGTGCTGAACGTCCCGGGTGTCGGGCCGGTGGACCGGCGCTCCGGAAGCAACGTGATCCGCCGCGAGACCACGGCTCAGATGCGCTGCGTCTGCATTTCCGTCGCACCGAAATCGGCCGGCGTTCGCCGAACCGTCCCTTCCGTCGAGCGGCCGATAGCGGCCACTGTCAAAAGTTGTCTCCGGGGCGAGCTCCGCTTCGATCCGAATCGTCTGCGGGTCGCGCTCGACCACCGGCGCGCCATCGATCAGCACCGCGTATCGTGCGGATACCCACGCGTGCAGCCAGATCACGACGCCGACCATCACCGGGGCGATCGCGTACTCGGCGGCGCGGCCGAGATCGCCCGCGGCGAGGTGTGGTCCCGCGTTGAGTGCGATGGTCGTGCCAAGTAGCGCTGTCTCGAAGAAGATCACCTTGCCGCGCGCCAGTTCCCGGCCCCACCGTGCGGCTGTCGTCGCCGCGACCATGATCGTGATGATCGGTATCGAGATCATCGCCTCGATGCCGTAGCTCAACCAGTACAGCGGATCCGACATGTCGCCGCTGGGCACCAGGTTGTGCTGCACATTGACCCCGGCCCACACCATGCCGAGTACGACGACGGCGATCAGCGCTCGCGACGACCATTCGGCTCGCCGGTAGAGCTGCGCCAGTCTCGCGTCCGCGCTGGACACTCGCCGCCGTGCCGCCAACGCGCGTCGATGCCAGCGGGCGTCGGCGTCATCGGAGCGGCGAATGGCTGCCGCCGACTTGCGGTCGCGCTTCTCGGCGGCCAGTTCCGCTTCGATCGCACTGCGCTGCTGCTTGCGTCGTTGCGCGCGAATCCATTCCGCGAGTTCGCGTTCCGCGGCGATTTCGCGTTCGGACAATACTTGCAACAGCGCCGGGTCGTGTTGCAGGGGCAATTTGCCGCGCGCGGTCTCGACCCGCTGTGCCAGCGCGGCGATCTCGGAACTACCGTGCGACAGTTCGTCGGGCATCGCGAGCCTTCCCAAGAGCAGGTGTCATGCCGATCGGTGGAGACATGAGTCGCTCGAACATATGTGTGATCCGAGTGAGACTAAACCGGCCTCTGTCCGAGGTCAATGTCATGCGTTCGGGAGCGACGGCGACACGCCGGGCCGCCGAAATTCCCCATGCGGCCGAAAAATCCGGGTGAGCGGCGCTTTTCGCCGTTGGCGTTCGGTGTCGAAAATTGGTTCGATTATTTCACTCCGGCTCGCGCCTGAACCGCCTCCGGAAACCCCGTTGGCCCCGGATGGAAAGGTCGGCGCGACGGCGAATATCGAGTGATTCTCTCGCGGGCGGCCATCATGAGTGGTGGATCAGGTCAGTGTGGTGTGCCAGACGACCGCTGCCGCGAGTGCGCCCGCGCCATTGATCGACCAGTGCAGCGCGATCGGGGCCAGCAGGCTGCCGCTGCGGCGGCGTAGCCAGGTGAACACCACGCCCGCCGCGGCCGTCGCGAGCACCGCGAGCAGGATCCCGAGGACCTGCCCGGCGATCCCACCGCCGACGAATCCCGTCAGGCCGTGGTTGCCCGAGGTGAGTCCGAGTGAGGACGCGATGTGCCACATGCCGAACAAGAGAGAGCCCGCCGCGAAGACTCCGCGTGCACCGTACGCGCGGTCGAGTGTGCCATGCAGCACACCGCGGAAGGCGAGTTCCTCAGGGATCACCGTCTGCAATGGGATGACGATCATCGAGGCGATCAACGCGCCGGAGATGGTCGCGTAGCGGTCGGCCAGGAAGAACGGTTGGGTGGCGGGCAGTGCCGCTCCGATCGCCACTGCCGCGAGAACCACCGCCACCGTACCGAGTGCGTAGCGCGAACCGCGTCGCCAGTGCTGAGGTGAGAGCCCCAGCTCCGACCAGCCGAGACCACGCCTGCGTACCAGCGCGAGCAGCGCGACGGCGGCGATCGGCACCGTGACGATGCTCGCCCATGTTGTGGTGAAGTGTGCGATCAGATTGGTGCCTGCCAGGACGATCACGACGACGGCCACGTCGATGTACGCGTGAACTTTGTGGCGGGGATGGGTCGGCGCTGCGGAATCGTGCTGGGACATCCCGATCAGTGTACGGATCGGCGGCAGGTACGCCGGGGGCCGTGGTTCCACTGCCAGATGGGTCACATTTCTCGGTGCCATCCGAGTCGGTCGAGGTGTGGGCCGTCCGGGGACAGGACCTCGGATGTCGCGGAACTCGGTGGTGGGGCCCGTGCGGGGCGTGGCCGAGCCACCGCGTCCCGAGTCAGGGCCTGCCGACCCGAGTGCCGTCAGCCGGCCCATCCTTCCGGATCGGTCCAGGCTTGCAGCGTGCGCGTGGTCTCGAAGCGGCGTGGCGCACGGCTGAGCGGGTCGGTGAACTCGAGCGACGCGGCCAGCAGTTGCAACGGCCGGGTGAAGTCGTCGACCGGCTTGTCGGTGAGCACGGGATAGAAGTCGTCCCCGAGGATCGGGATGCCGAGGCTGTTCATATGCAGCCGCAGCTGGTGGGTGCGGCCGGTGCGCGGGCGCAGTCGGTAGCGACCGAGCCCGTCGCGGTGCTCGAGCAGTTCGAGCTCGGTCTCCGCGTTGGGTTCACCCGGCACCTCCTGGGCCGCGAGCACCTGCTTCTCCTTGATGATCCGGCTGCGCACCACGCGCGGCAGCGTCAGTCCGGGATCGAACCGAGCGAGCGCCTCGTACTCCTTGCGAACTGCGCGCTTGTGGAACATGGTCTGGTAGGCACCGCGCCGGGCCGGGTTGATGACGAACAGCAGAAGACCCGCCGTGACGCGGTCCAGCCGATGTGCCGGGATCAGGTCGGGCAGATCGAGTTCCCGGCGCAGCCGCACCAGCGCGGTCTGCAGAATGTGCTTACCGCGCGGGATGGTGGCCAGGAAGTGTGGTTTGTCGATCACCAGTAGATCGTCGTCGCGGTGCACGATGGTGATGTCGAACGGCACCGTCGCCTCCTCGGGCAGATCCCGATGGAACCAGACCGCGCCACCCGGCACGTACGGAGCGTCGGGCGCGATCGGGCCGTCGAGGTCGACGATGCCGCCCGCGCGCAGCAGTTCGTCGATCCGCGCGGTGGGCACCCGGGGCAGCCGCTCGACGAGGTGGTCGCGAATCGTCGCCCAGTCGCCGTGCTCCGGCAGTCGCAGCCGGGCCGGATCCAAGCCGTGCCGCTTCGGCAACGGCGGTTGCTGCCGCCTTCTCATCGACATCGACCCTAGTCCGAGGGGGCGCGAGCAGATCACGCGAGGTTGCGGGCAACCGCCGCGCAGGACGCGTGCACGTCGGCGGCGGGCGAGTCCGCGGCCCGGCCCACCTCCGGTGCCATCCGACGCGCCGGCAGAGCCGAGGACTGGAGATGCACGCCGAGACGGCCGTCGCGCAGTGGGGCCGACCGTCACTCAACTTAGCCTAACCTATCTTTTGGACCTGTTCTCTGTGAAGATAGGTCCGATTCTGGTGGCAGAACCATGATGGTCGAGAGGCAAGGGCATATGACGGTGGAGGTCGGGTCGCTGTCGGCCGCGGAGGCGGGGAACTGCCCGCCGCGAGCGGTGCAGCAGGAACGCCAGCAGCGGGAGGTGTTGGCGCGCAAGGAGATCCTCGCGCCGGTCCGCCGAACGCTGACGTTCGCGAGCATCATCATGGCGATCGCCTCGGTGTGCACCGTCGTGCCGTTCGTGCTGATCGTCGAGGCGTGCCGGGAACTGCTCGCCGACCACCCGGACTCCGATCGGGTCTGGAAGCTGCTTTGGGCGGCGATGATCGTGCTCGTCGTGCGCGGCCTGCTGCAAGCGCTCGCGTTGACCTGGTCGCATCTGGTCGATTCCGGCTACCAGCTGACAGTGCGGCGGCTGCTTGCCGCCAAGCTCACCCGGGTGCCGCTCGGCTGGTTCGGTGAGCGCAGTTCCGGCGAGGTGAAGAAGTACCTGCAGGACGACGTCGAGGCGCTGCACTACCTGGTGGCGCACGCGCGGCTGGAGTTCGTCGGCGCGTTGATCGTTCCGCTGGTCACCCTTGGCTACCTGGTCACCGTCGACTGGCGGCTCACCCTGGTGCTGCTGATTCCGCTCGCGACCTATGCGATCGCGTTGAGCAAGATGATGGATCAGGACAGCCGGGATCGCCTTGCGATCTACAACCGCTGGGAGCGGCGAGTCCAGGAGGCGACCATCGAGTTCGTCGACGGAATCCAGGTGGTGCGCGCATTCGGCCAGGCAGGGAAGGCGCACAGCGAGTTCCGGGACGCGGTGGAGGGCCAGGCACGAAGCCTCGACCGCTGGAAGACGCCGATGATCCGGTTGCAGTCGGCTTCCGACATCGTGGTCGCGCCGGTGTTCGTGATGGTGGTGATCGTGGTGGCCGGCCTCGCCGCGGTGCAGCTGGACTGGCTGGCGCCGCTGGATGTGCTGCCGTTCCTGCTGGCAGGCCTCGGCCTCGGTGGCGCGCTGCTCGGCCTCGGCTACGGCGGGCAGGCGCTGCGCGCTGCGGGCGCTGCGGCGGTGCGGCTGTATGAACTGCAGCAGACGCCCGAGTTGCGTTCCGGCGCCGGCACTTCGGCGCAGCATTCGAGCATGGGCGAGGCGGGGCTGGTTCGCTTCGAGTCGGTCTGCTTCGGTTACCGCGGCGATCACCAGGTGCTGCGCGATATCGACCTCGAGTTGCGGCCGGGCACGATTACCGCGCTGGTCGGCCCGAGCGGATCGGGCAAGTCGACGCTCGCCAAGCTCCTGCCGCGCTTCTACGATATCGGCTCCGGTCGAATCACGATCGCGCAGCGCGATATTCGCGAGTACTCCACCGACGAGCTGTATTGCACGGTCGGTTTCGTGTTCCAAGACGTCCGGCTGATCCGTGGCACGATCCGTGAGAACCTGCGGTTGGCGAGGCAAGACGCCGATGATGCCGCGCTGGAGCGGGCGGCGCGCGCAGCGCAGATCCACGATCGGATCATGGCGCTCCCGCGTGGCTACGACTCCGAGATCGGCATCGATGCGAGCCTGTCGGGTGGTGAGGCGCAACGGCTTTCGATCGCTCGCGCTTTGCTCGCGGATACCCCGGTGCTCGTGCTGGACGAGGCGACGGCCTTCGCCGATCCGGAATCGGAGGCCGCTGTGCAGGATGCGCTGGCCGTGCTGGTCGCAGGGCGGACCGTGCTGGTTATCGCGCATCGCCTGCACACGGTCACCGGCGTCGACCAGATTCTGGTGCTGGACAACGGAATCCTGGTCGAGCGAGGCGACCATCGAACGTTGCGTGACGCGGGCGGCACCTATCAACGGCTCTGGGAGATCAACGAGGCGGCGCTGCGCGAGGTTGCGCTGATCGAAAGCGAGGAAATGCGATGATTCGCAAGATGCTCGGGCTTGTTCCGGATGAATTCGCACCGCTGACAACGAAACTGCTCGCCGCGATCACCGCGCAGGCACTGTGCCAGTCGATCGCCTATCTCCTGTTGGTGCCGGTGTTGGAGGCGTTGTTCGACGACGACCTCGGCCGCGCGTGGTTCTGGACGCTGCTGATGCTGGTCGCCGTCGCGGCCATGGCCGTCTTCGGATACCTGCAGGCGACGATCGGTCTGCGCATAGCGGTCGGCATGCAGCGCGGGTTGCAGACCAGGATCGGTGACCACCTCAACGCACTCCCGTTGGGCTGGTTCGAAACGCGCGGCACCGGGCCGCTGTCTCGCATTGCCGTAGAGAATGTGCGCGAGATCCAAGGCGCCATCGCCTATCTGCTGGCCAAGGTGTTGACCAGCATCGTGGTTCCGCTCGGTGTCGCGGTGGGCATGCTCTTGATCGATTGGCGCATCTCGCTGGCCATGTTGCTCGCCGCTCCGGTGCTCTTTCTGGTCAATGGACTGGCCAACGGCGCATACACCCGGTCCGACGAGCGGGTGCACGCCGCGGCGGCCGAAGCAGATTCGCGGGTGGTCGAGTTCGCGCAGGCGCAGCCGGTGCTGCGGGCCTTCGGTGCGGTCGGCGCAGGCAATCGCGCGCTCGATGGCGCGCTGCACCGGCAGCGCGCGGCGAGCGCGCGGATGGTGTTCACCTCGGTGCCGGGCCTGATCGTCTTCGCCCTGTTCGTTCAGGCGGTCTTCCTGGTGCTCACCTATGTCGTGGTGAGTCGGGCGACCGACGGTGCGATCTCGGTCGCCGCCGCCATCGCGTTGATCGCGGTCAGCTCCCGCTTCATCGAGCCGCTGAACCAGGCCGCGCAGCTGGGCAACGGTCTACGCGCGGCCGCGGCCGCGGCCGACCGGGTCACCGAGCTGCTCGCTGAACCCACACTTCCGGAATCGACTACGCCTGTTACGCCTGGTCGGTCGAACATCGTGTTCGACAACGTGTCGTTCGGCTATCGGCCGGGCGAGCTCATCCTGTCCGAGGTGACCTTCAGTGTGCCCGCGGGCACCACGACGGCGATCGTCGGGCCGAGCGGTGCGGGCAAGACCACGCTGCTGCGGCTGGCCGCGCGGTTCTACGACGCCGAGTCCGGCCGGGTCGTGGTCGGCGAGCACGATGTGCGGGAGCAGCCATCGGAGACGCTGCTGAACCAGCTATCGCTGGTTTTCCAGAACGTCTACCTGTTCAACCGGTCGGTAGCGGACAACATTCGGATCGGCAGGCCGGACGCCACCGATGTCGAGCTGAGCCGGGCGGCGGAGGCGGCGCGCGTGGACGAGATCGCCGAACGGCTACCGGATGGATACGGCACTGTTGTCGGCGAGGGCGGCGCCACCCTGTCCGGCGGTGAGCGGCAACGGGTTTCGATCGCCCGCGCGTTGCTGAAGGATGCACCGATCGTGCTGCTGGACGAGGCGACAAGTGCACTGGACCCACACAGCGAGGCAGTCGTCGTGCGCGGCGTGCACGAGCTGACCAGCGGCAAGACGGTGATCGTCGTCGCGCACCGGTTGGCAACCATCGCGCACGCCGACCAGATCCTCTTTCTCGACGGCGGCCGCATCGTCGAGCGTGGCACGCACAGTGAGCTTTTGGAGCTCGGTGGCCGCTACGCCGACTTCTGGAACGAGCGGTCGCGCGCGTCCGGCTGGCGGCTGGAGCCCACGCCGGTCTGACCCGTTGCCGACGGGCCGCGCCTCCATGGAATCCTCCCCGACGACTGCGGGTGCGGTCGCGGCAACAGCAGGGCGCGACTATCTACACAAACAGTGCGAGCGGCGGGGAAGACGCCGCGCTCCGGCGATCCGGTTGCGGGGTGCGAGCTACTTCCAGTAGGCGCGGGACTTGATCGCGGTCTTGGGCAATCCGTGGGCGGCCTTGAGGGTCTTGACGATCGAACGAGTGGTGTGGCCGTCGCAGGCGACCCAGCCGTATGCGTCCTGCGGGCAGGATATTTCGTGTGCCTGCTCGCGCAGCAGCCGCCCGTCGTCGACGCGCTGTAACCAGGTCACCTGGTGGTGTGGCTTGTTGCGCACCGGCAGTGTCCTATCGGACTCGTCCTGCCACTCCAGCCAGATCCGAGCTGGAGTGTCGCCGATGGCATCCAGCAGCGAGTTGATCGCGGGCAGTGAGGCGGTGTCGCCGAAGACGACGTATTCGCTCGGTGTCGTATCGGGCAGTTGGAAGTCCGAGCCGAGCACCGCGGCCTCGATCTCGTCGCCCACCTTCGCGCGCCGTGCCCATTCGCTGGCCGGGCCGCTGTGCAGGGCGAATTCGATGTGAAAGCGGTCGCCGGCCGGATCCTGATCGACCAGGGTGTAACCGCGCTGATAAAGCTTCTCACTGTTGGTATCCGGGATCCACAGGCGGATCCACTGTGTGGGATGAACCGGATGGTCCGCGAGCAGCCCACCGGCAGTGAAGCCGATTCGCTGGTACGCGTTGGTAATGCTTTCGGTGGAGGTGACGCGGAGTCGGTAGTCGTCTGCCCGCCACACCTTCAGAAGCAAGCCCTCGGTTCCTTTGCCCATGTGGCTAAGGTTAGCCTAAGTAAACTCGAAAGTCTTGTGGTGGATGCCGTGGAATTGATGCGGCGAAGTCCCGGGCGATCGGATCCGCCGACGCCGAGCGCCGGGACTCGATGCCGGTGCGGCGGTGGCCTATACGGCGCAGGGCACCGACGCGTAGTAGGCGACTGTGCACAAAGCTTCGCGCGTCAGTTTCCAGGTTCCGTCGATCTGACGCCAGGACACCTCGATGAGCGGGAGGTCCTCGAAGCCGTCGACCGCGGTCTTCAGCTGGGCGGTGAGACTGTCGCCATGCGCGTCGACCGGGCCGACGACCGACCAGCGGTAGCTCGGGAACATCGCGATCCTGGCCGCGACTTGGTCCGCGATCGACACACCCGGATCGCCTGCTTCCAGCTCCGCGGCCCGGCCTGCGCGTGACGCGCCGGTGTTCAGCACCAGTTGCAGCTTGGACTGCAGCTCACCGACCGACGGTGCCGCGGTGTGGGCGATCGACGGCGCTGCGGTCGCGGTCGCGGCGGTGCCGATGGTGCCGACCAGGGTGGCGGCGGTGAGGGCGAACGCGGCGATTGCCGCGCGCGTGGAGCGCTTGATCATCTGAGTTTCCGTTCGTTCGGTGTGCGGTCGTCCGGCGCCTGGGTTTTCGCCGCGGCAGCGGTACTCCTAGCAATATAAGGTAAGCCTATGCAAATATGGGCGGACGCCAAATAGGATGCCGTGAGGTTCGCGAGACGCCGGCGACCGTCTGCGCAGCTGAATGCTCGATCCGATAGCTGTGTGGTGGCTGGAATCACAGATGGGAGAACCGGTGGACAGACTGCTTGTGGTGGGTGCGGGGCCGAAGGCCATGGCCGTCGCGGCAAAGTCGCATGTACTGCGCGAGCTGGGTCTGCCCGCGCCGCAGGTGATCGTCGTGGAATCGCATGCGGTGGGCGGTAACTGGCTGTCCAGCGGCGGCTGGACCGATGGTCGGCACCGGCTCGGCACCAGTCCGGAGAAGGATGTGGGTTTTCCTTACCGCTCGACCTGGTCGCGCAGGCACAACAGTGCGATCAACGACGCGATGATGGCCTTCAGCTGGACGTCGTTCCTGGTCGAGCGCGGCATGTTCGCCGAATGGATCGACAGGGGCCGCCCGAGTCCGCAGCATCATGTCTGGGCCAAATACCTGCAGTGGGTCGCCAGGAAGACCGATGTCGAGCTCGTGCTCGGTTCGGTGCGCAAGATCTCCGCGGCGGCCGATGGCTGGCTGGTCTCGGTGATCGACGCGGATGGTGTCGTCGCCGAGATCGATGCGGACCGGCTGATGATCACCGGACCGGGCGACAGTGGGCGCGCGCTGGTCGACCACCCGAAGGTGTTGAGCATCGCGGACTTCTGGGATCTCGCGGGCCGTCGCCAGCTGCCGGTGTCGTCGCGGGCCGCGGTGATCGGCGGCGGCGAGACCGGCGGCTCGGCGATGGACGAACTGGTCCGCCACGACGTGCTGACCGTTTCGGTGATCTCGCCCTCGGCCACGATCTACACCCGTGGCGAGAGCTACTTCGAGAACTCGCTGTACAGCGATCCGGTCAAGTGGCGGGCGCTGAGCATCGCGGAGCGCCGCGACGTGGTCCGGCGCACCGACCGCGGCGTGTTCTCGGTGCGGGTGCAGGAGAACCTGTTGGGCGACAGCCGTGTTCACCACCTGCAGGGGCGGGTCGTGCGGGTAGTCGAGCAGGGCGAGGGCATCGCGCTCACCCTGCGCAATGAGCAGCGCCCGGACCAGGTGCATGCCTTCGATCTCGTGGTCGACGCGACCGGGGGGCAGCCACTGTGGTTCTTGGACATGTTCGACGCGGATGCCGCGGACCTGGTCGAGCTGGCGATCGGCGGGCCGATCACCCAGGCGCGGATTGAGGCGTCGATCGGCCATGACCTGGCGGTGTCCGGGCTCGAGGCGAAGCTCTATCTGCCGAATCTCGCGGGTCTGGCTCAGGGGCCGGGTTTCCCGAACCTCAGCTGCCTCGGCGAACTTTCGGATCGGGTGCTTTCCACGGAGCCGGTCGGATCCGGGTCGATCAGGCGGGCCGCCCCAACGTCCGCTCATAGATAGGCTAGCCTAGCCTTACTGGCCATCGAGGATGAGAGTTCGGTTCATGCGTATCGTGTCGTTCGGCTTCCAGACCTGGGGCCGTAAAACCCTGCAGGCTCTGCTCGATTCGGAGCATGAGGTGGTGCTCGCGGTGACCCATCCGGCAAGTGCCCAGTCCTACAAGGCGATCTGGTCGGATTCGGTCGAGGAACTGGCCCGCGAGCGCGGCATTCCGGTGCATCTGACCGAACGGGCCGACACGGAGACCATCGATCTGGTCAAGCGGGCCGAGCCGGATGTCATTGTGGTGAACAGCTGGTACACCTGGATGCCGTCGGAGCTGTACAGTCTGCCGCCGCACGGCACGCTCAATCTGCACGACTCGCTGCTACCGAAGTTCACCGGCTTCTCGCCGGTGTTGTGGGCATTGATCAGCGGTGCGTCCGAATTCGGGCTCACCGTGCACCGCATGGACGAGCAGTTGGACACCGGCGACATCCTTGTGCAGCGCTCGCTGCCGATCGGGCCGACCGCCACCGGGACCGAGCTGGTCGAAGCCGGGATGGAGCTGATTCCCGGCGCACTGCGAGAGGCGCTGAGCGCCCTCGAGTCCGGTACCGCGCAGTGGCGGCCGCAGAACAAGGCCGAGCGAACCTACTTCCACAAGCGGTCCGCGCGCGACAGCCGGATCGATTGGTCGTTGTCCGCGGTCGATCTGGAGCGCTTCGTGCGCGCGCTGTCCGAACCGTATCCGCGCGCGTTCAGCAGCTACCGCGGCGAGAAGGTCGAGATTCTGGCCGCCGAGGTGTCCGCGGCACGCTACGGCGGCACCGTGGGGCGGGTAGTGGTCCAGGAAAGCGGCGGTGTCGTGGTGTGCGGGTCGGACGCGATTCGTGGACGCAACCGCGGCCTGGTGATCACCCGTGTGCGCACAGCGGATGGCGTCGAACACTCTGGAGCCGAATTCTTCACGCGCGGGGGATATCTCACCGACGCACCGGAGTGAGCCGCTATTCGTGGCAAGCCTGCCGGAATCAAATGTCCGACCTGGGAGGTCGAAGGAATTCATGTCGACCATAGCCAACGACGCGAAGCGTTCGCAGCGCCGTCGAGCCGCATCGTGGCTGATCGGCAGCGCAGCGACGCCCACCCGGTCGGCAGGCGAGCAAAAACCGCTGTCTTCGGCACAGCGGCGCGCCTGGTTCCTGCAGACCCGCGATCCCGAGGACGTCACGCTCAATATCGGAATCGCGTATCGGCTGACCGGCTCACTGGACCCCGAACGACTACGCGCCGCCGCCGAGGTAGTTGTCGCCCGGCACGAGATCCTGCGCACCACCTATGGGCTCGACGCGGAGGGCGAGCCCTACCAGATCGTGCGGAACGGTCCTTCGAGCTGGCAGGAACACGATCTTTCCGAGCTGCCCGTGTCGAGCCGTGCACGTAGGCTCGAGGTGCTGTCGCGGCGCGAACTCGGCCGACCGTTCGATCTGACCACCGATGCCCCGATGCGGATGACGCTGATCCGCACGGGCGCGGAGGAATTCGTCCTGGTGCTCGTGGCGCACACCATCGCGTGGGACGACCGCTCGTGGATTGTCTTCGCCGCCGATCTGAACGCCGCCTACAGCGGCGCCCAATTGTCCGAACCGCCACAGCTATTCGCCGAGGCAGCGGCGCTCGATGACGCCGAACCCGATGACGCCGCGGTGGAATTCTGGCGCCGGCTCCTGAGTCCGCTGCCGGAGTCGCCGGTGCTGCCGGGCAAAGCGCTGTCCGCAAGCGGAACACGTCGGACCGGGCGCTGTGCCAGAGAGCTGCCGCGTGAACTCCTGTCCCGGGTGGACGCATTCGCTCGCGATCACGCGTCCACGTCGTTCGCCGTGCTGCTCGCCGGGTATCACGCGGTGATCCACCGCTACACCGCGGCAACGGATTTTCTGGTCGCGGTTCCGGCGAGCACCCGCGACGCCGCCGCGGAATCGGTTGTCGGTTACTTCGGCAATACTCTGCTGCTGCGTGCCACACCGCGATCGGCGGACACCTTCGCGAATGTCGCCGCGACCGTGCGCGATATGTGTGCCGAGGCGTTCGCGCACCGGCAGGTCGGCATCGATCGGGTCATCCACGCCGTGAATCCGAATCGCACCGGTGGCCGGGACGGTCTGGAACAGCTGGTACCCCTGGGCTTCGGGGTGTGTGAGCGCGGTCGCGGACTCGAGCTCGGCGGCTGCACCGCGATTCCGCTCGAGCTCGGCAGCCCGGTGGCGCCGGTCCCGCTGCGGCTCACCGTCGTGCTCGACCAGGCGGGTCCCCGCATCGAGGCCGAATACTGGGACGATCAGTTCGAGCGCGGCCTGGTAGAGCAGTTGCTGATGCACTACGAGCAGCTGCTGGACAGTGCGCTTGCCGAGCCGCACGGCCGCATCGGCGATCTCGACATGTTCGGTGACGACGATTGCGCACTGCTGCTCGCGTTGTCGCGCGGCGAACTGGTCGACACCTCGCCGACCACCATGGTCGCGCTGTTCGAGCGCCGCGTGTCGGCGGCGCCGAACTCGGTCGCGGTGGTCGCGCCCCAGCACGACGGGGCCGATGTGGAGCTGACCTACGCGATGCTGAACCGCCGTACAAACCGTTTGGCACACTGGCTGATCGGACAGGGAGTTGGTGCCGAGGACATCGTCGCGCTGCGTATCACCAATTCGGTGGAGTTCGTGGTCGCGGCGCTCGGCGTGCTCAAAGCGGGCGCGGCCTACTTGCCGATCGATCCGGCCTATCCGGACGAGCGGATCGATCTGATCGACCGGGATGCACGGCCCCGGATCCTGCTCGGCTCGGTCGAATTGGCGGCCGCGGAAGAGGCGAGTGTCAGCCTGCCCGAGCGCAATCCATCCGATGACGACCGGGTGCGCCCGCTGCGTCCCGGCAATCTCGCCTACGTCATCTACACCTCGGGATCGACAGGAACGCCCAAGGGTGTGCTGGTTTCGCACGCTGCCATCGCCGACCACCTGGAGGGGTTCAGCGCCGAGTGGGGGATTACGGCAGCGGACCGATTGCTACAGTCGTCGTCGGTCAGCTTCGACGCCTCCTTGCTCGACATCTTCGTCACGTTGACTGTGGGCGCGCGGCTGGTGATTCCGAAACCCGGCGCGTTCAGCGACATCCCCTATGTCGCCGACCTGATCGCGCGGTGCGGCGTCACCGTGCTGCACATGGTTCCGTCCATGCTGAGCACCTTCCTGCTGCTGCCCGATGTGCGCGAGTGGCGGGCGCTGCGGCATGTCCCGGTCGGCGGCGAGGCGCTGCTCGGCGAGGTGGCTGACCGGTTCGCCGGTGTCTTCGACGCCGAACTGCGTAATCACTATGGCCCCACCGAGGCGGTGGTTTCGGCGACGCATATGCCGGTCGAGGGCCCGCAGGGCACCCGCATCGTGCCGATCGGCGTCCCGAATCGCAATGTCTACGTGTACCTGCTCGATGAGCGGTTGCAGCTGGTTCCTGCTGGTGTGGTCGGTGAGATCTATCTGGGCGGTGCGCAATTGGCTCGCGGCTACCTCGACCGCCGTGGGCGCACCGCGGAACGGTTCGTCGCCGACCCGTTTCTCCCTGGGCAGCGGCTGTACCGCACCGGCGACCTGGCCCGCCGCAATGGCGACGGTGAGCTCGAGTTCGTCGGCCGCGCCGATGACCAGGTGAAGGTGCGTGGGTTCCGTATCGAGCTCGGCGAGGTGCAGGCCGCGATCGCGAGCCATCCGGATGTCGGTCATTGTGTGGTGATCGCGGTGGCGGACGGGGCGGTGGGGACGATGCTGGTCACCTACCTCGTCCCGGTCGACGGGACCGGCCTCGACCTGGAGCAGGTGCGCGCGCACGCCGCGGCGAGCCTGCCCGAGTACATGGTTCCGTCGGCGTTCGCCGTGCTCGACGAGATCCCGCTCACCACGCACGGCAAGCTGGATAAGCGCGCGCTGCCCGCGCCCGTGCGGTGCACCGACCGCGGCTACCGGAAACCAGTCACTGCCATCGAGATTCGCGTCGCCGAGCTGTATGCGGAGATCTTCGGTCTGCACCGCGTCGGCGCGGATGACTCGTTCTTCGAACTCGGCGGGCATTCGCTGCTGGCCAACCGGCTGGTTTTGCGGCTTCGCGCCGAGTTCGGCGTCGAGATCGATGTGCGTGTCCTCTTCGGTGCGCCGACCGTCGTGGGACTCGCCGCGCTGATCGAGGCGACTCCCGTTGCCGCGCCGGATGTGCTGACCGCCGATGAGCGCCACCGCATGCTCGGTGAGTGGGCGACCGGTGTGGAACTGTCGGACATTCCAGAGATCACCGAACTGGTCCGCCGTGGTCGTGCGATTCCTGGCATTCGGATCGCAGTGCGTTGCGGCGCACTGGCTCTCACCTACGAGGAGCTGTTCGCACGCCTGGACGCCGGAGTGGAGGACCACGGAACGGCGGCGGGCGTGTCGGTCGACCGGCTGGTTCCGCTGCTGGCCGCCCTCGGCGGCATTGCTCCGGACCGAGGTCTCGTGGTCGGTACCGGGTCGGAGACCGTCGTGCTGTCCGGTGCCGCTCTGGCGGCCGCCGTCGCGGACCGCCGTGCGGTCGCCGCCGAACACCGCTGCAGGCACTCGGATCCCGCGTACGGCTCGGCGGATGTCCGGCTGATTGCCGCCGGGTGGAGCGATGCCCAGGTGGCGGTAGAAATGCTCGCCGCCCTCGCTGACGGTGCGACGCTGATCGTCGCCACGGAAGCGCAGCGGGCGAATACAGTGGAGCTGGCCGAGGTCATCGTGACCCATGCGGTCACACATGTGGTCGCCTCCGCGGAGACGGTCGCCCGGATAGCGCGCGCCGATGGTGTGCTGCTGCCGACCATCCGGCGCTGGGATATAACCGGAACCGATTCGGCCCCAATGCTCCCCGTCCGCCTCGCCGCTGTCGCGCCCGAATCGGTCGCTACCTTTGCCTACACCGTGCCTGCCTGCGCGGGGCTGGTGGCGCGCGGTCCGCTCGACGGCACCGGACGCACTCGCCCGATTCCAGGCAGCCGGGTTCTGGTGCTGGACGAGTCGCGACAACCCGTGCCGCCCGGCGTGATCGGCGAGGTGTATGTCGGCGGCGCCGCGCTGGCGACCGGCTATGCCGGCACGCCCGCCGTGGACCGATTCGTGGCCGACCCGTTCCTGGCGGGCGCCCGGTTGTTTCGGTCCGGAGACCACGCCCGCTGGACCACCGAGGGGTGGTTGGTATTGGACCCGCGCGACCACGCGCCGGTCGGTGACGCTGAGGAGTTGACGGAATGAAGCTGGGCGGAATGACGGCGGGTCGCGTCCGCGGTGTACTCGGACGGACCTGTCTCGCGATGATGGGGGTGGGATTGCTGTGCACCGTGGTCTCCTGTGGGTCGGATGACCGGAGCGACAACGGGTCCGGCGCGGTGACCATTACGCACCGCCTCGGCGAGACCACGGTCGAGGGCACCCCGCAGCGCGTGGTCACCCTCGGCAACCAGTGGTTGGACGCCACCCTGGCGCTCGGTGTTCCTCCGGTCGGTTATGCCGACAACATTTCTCTCGGCGCGAAGTCGAAGGTGCCGTGGGCACCCGACTCGCTGGGCCAGGCCAAGGTGCTGAACATGGGTGCCGATGTGGCCGAGCAGATCGCCGCGCTGGAGCCGGATCTGATCCTGGTTCCCGGCTTCATGGTCGACAAGGCGATGTATGAGAAGCTGTCCCGGCTCGCGCCGACCATCGGGCCCGTGACAGCCGACGCACAGGTCGACCAGTGGTCCGACCAGGTGACCACGCTCGGCAAGGTGCTGCACAGGGAGGGTGAGGCGAGCCGGGTCGTCTCGAGTGTCGACGGGCGCATCGACGCGGTGGCCGAGCGCTATCCGGGCCTGAAAGGTAAGACCTTCCTCACCTGCATGTTGACCGGACCCGCGCAACTGATGGTGCTGGCGGATCCGAAGGACGGCTCGGCCGCGCTGTTCACCCGGCTGGGTATGGGCATTCCGGAGCGGATCGCACGCGAGGCGCCTACCGGCGGTCGGCTGGCCATGTCGCCGGAACGACTGGGCGACTTGACTTCCGACATGTTGATCTGCGGCGCGATGCCTGCCTTCGAGGAGAAGTTCAAGCAGCTGCCCGGCTACGCGGACTTGCCGTCGGTGCGGAACAACGGCATTGCTTTTGTCGACACGGTGACGATCAGCGCTATCAACACGCCGACCGCGTTGTCGGTGCCTTATGTCCTGGACAGGCTCGATTCAACGTTCGCGGCGGTAGGCAAGTAGGCCCGACCCGCACAGCCGGAGTCGCGGGATGTATTAGGATAGGCTAACCTGCATATTGGCGTGATCGCACGCCCGAGATTTGATCGGTAGCAGAAGGCTGAAGTGGCGCCTCGGAGTGGCTGCTTCGGTGCCCGGAAGGATCGCAATGCCAGATTCGCTCGTGCGGAACAAGAACACGACCAAGATCACTGGTGACCGCGGCGCGCCACTGTCGCTGGCGCAGCAGGCCGCACTCCTTCCGGAACGTCTTCGGCGCACGCCTGCCGCGAATCTGTTTCTGGCGCTGGAGATCTCGGGCGAGCTCGAGGAGGGTGCGTTCGACCACGCCGCCGTCGCACTGCTGGCCGAGCACGAAATCCTGCGTACCGTCTTCCCGGATGATCGGCGCGTTCCCTATCAGCGCGTCGTCCCGGTGCCGGAGTCGGCGGTAGAGGTCATCCGGCTCGGTGATGCCGCACTCGATGCCGCACTGCACGCGGACGCGGAGCATCGCTTCGATCTAGTACGGGAGATTCCGACTCGGATCCGCTGGTATGTGCTGCCGGACCGCGCGGTCGTCTCGATCGCCGTGCATCCGGTGGCGGCCGATGGCCGAACACTCGAGTTGCTGGCCACTGAGTTGTTCGCGGCCTATGACGACGGGCGGGCCCAGCCTGCCGCGGCGCAGTATCGGAGTTTCGTCGCGCAGCAGTTGAAGGGGCTGGCGACCACCGTGGCCACTGACCCGGCGCTGGCCTATTGGCTGGACCGGCTGGCCGAGCTGCCCGAACGTGCCGTCCCGGCTGGGGAATCCGCGGATCGGCAAGGTGCTGCGCGGCGGGTGTTCCGCGTCCCACCCGACACCATCGCGGCGCTGGTCGCCGGTCAGGACACCGCCGCCGCGTTCGCGGCACTGTTGGCCGGCGCATTGCGCGACGCTGGGATGGGTGCGGACATTCCGGTGGGCATCGTCGATACCGCCAGGTCGGCTCCCGGCGCCGGGACGGCGATCGGGAACTTCGCCAATCAGCTGGTGCTGCGGCTCGATTCGGCGCCTGCGGGCACGCCACGCGAGCTGGTCGAGGCCGCCGCGAGGAGTATGGCGCAGGCGCGTACGCATGCGCAGACCCGGATCGAACGGCTCACCCATGAACTGAAGGGCACCGGCGCGGTGGCGACCGGGGCGCTGTTCCAGGTGCTGGTCGGCGTCCGCGCGGGCGGGCCGGTCGAGCTCGCCGGGCGCGGCTACACGGCGCGCGAGATCATCCGGAATACCGCTCGCCCGCTCGGCGTGGATCTGGTTGTCGACGTCGCGACCGAGGCCGACGGCGCGAAGGTGACTCTCGATTTCTCGGCGCGCCTGGCGGGTCACCCCGAAATCGACGAATTCGCCGGGCATCTCGAACGGCTGTGCTCGGCGTGGGCCGCTGGACGGGACGAGCGAACCGGCGTCGCGCTGTTCACCCGGCCCGCGGTGACACCCGCGCTGATGGGTGTCTCCGGACTCGGTGGTGCGCCGCGGACCGAGGCTGAACTCGTTGTCGCGGAGGCGATCCGGAAGGTACTCGACCTCGACGAGGACGATGAGATCGGCCGCGAGGACACCTTCTTCTCACTGGGCGGCGACTCCATTGCCGCGCTGCGCCTGGTCACCGACCTCGGGGAGCGTGGGTATGTGCTGGATGTGCAGACGGTGTTCGGCTTCCCCGCGATCCATGAACTCGCCACCCAGCTGACCGAGGCAGGCGATACCGCGGCGACCGGCACGGCGGCCGTCGAGGCACAGGTCGCGCCGATGAGCGCGTCGGGACTCGACCCGGTCGTCTTAGCCGCGCTCGGCAAGAAGTTCGGCGCCGAGTGAGCACCGAAATCCTCGACGTCGTCGCGCTGTCGCCTTTGCAGCGTGGGTTGTATTCAGTCAGCACGATGTCGCACGGTGTCGATCCGTACCTGGTCACCTTCGTGGTGCGGATCGAGAATCTGGCCGAGGTGTCCACGCTGCGAACGGCATTCGACCACTTGCTCGACCGCTACCCGCAGCTCGGCGGCGCGGTGCTCGCCGACGGTCTTCCGCACCCGGTGCTGGTCATGACCTCGGCGGGGCGCATCGCCTGGCATGAGGTCGATCTGCGTCGAGCCGACGATCCGGACGCGGCCGCCGGGCAGCTCTACCGGGAGGAGGGCCGCAGGCGCATCGATCTGGACAGCGGCCCGCTGTTCCGGGTGACTGTCGCACGCGTGGGTGAGCATGCGTACGAAATGATCTGCACGGCACACCACATCATCATCGATGGGTGGTCCATCCCGCTGTTGTTCGCCGATCTGATCGCGCTGCACCGCGGCGAGGGCGCGACACTGCCGTCCGCGCCGCCGTTGCGCGAGCACGCGGCCTGGCTGGCGTCGCGAGACACCACCGCCTCGATCCGCGCATGGACCGCGGCACTCGCGGACCTGACGCCGATGCCCATGATCGCCGCACCCGCACCGGCCGATATTCCCGCGCTCGGCGAAGCGCGACTCGGCCGCGGGGAAACCGAACTGGTGACGAACTGGGCCCGCGGTCGCGGACTCACGATCAACACCGTGCTCCAGATGGCCTGGGCGCGTGTGCTTTCCGGGCTGACCGGACGCGATGACGTGGTGTTCGGGCAGACCACCTCCGGCCGCGACGCATCGCTGCCGAATGCGGAACGCCTGGTCGGCGCGCTCGTGACGACCATTCCGGTCCGGGTGCGGCTCGATGAGCGGTCACCGGCAGATCTCGGCACGCGCTTGCAGCGCGACGTCGCCCAGTTGCGGCCACACGAATACCTCGGCATCGCCGAGATCACTCGGCAGGCCGGTGCCGGTCAGCTCTTCGACACGCTGCTGGTGTTCGAGAATACCCCGATAGGGTCGATCACCGCCGAGATGCCGATAGGTGCGGGCGCCACGCTCACGCCGCGCCGGATCGATTCGCCGAGCCACTATCCCCTCGCGGTGGTACCGGTCATCGAGAACGGTGAGCTGATAACTCGGGTCGAGATCCGGCCCGATCTGGTGACCAGGTTCGATCCGGACCGCTTGGCGCGCAGGATGCTTGCCGTGGTGCGCCGGATCGTCGACGTGGCCCGCTGCTGTGATGTGGACCTTTTGCTCGAAGACGAAACCGCCGTGCTGGGGCGGGCATTGAAGTCCGAAGGCGCGCCGTCGTTCCTGCCCGGGCCCGGGTCCGGTGCGGATGCGGATTCCGCTGACCTCGAGTGGGACCCGGCATTCGCCGGAACGGGGGAGCCCACGGCTGGGACGATGCCGACAACCGTCCAGGAAGCGCTGCTGGCCGTGGCGGACGGTGCCGCCGACCGGATCGCGGTGATCGACGAGTCGGGGGAGCAGTCGTTTATCGAATTCGGTTCGGCGGTACGGGCTTTGGCCGAGGGTCTGCGTGCCGCGGGGCTGCGGCGCGGCGATGCGGTGGCGGTTGTGCTGCCGCGCGACAGGCGAGTGCTGCACGCGCCGTTCGCGATCGGCCACGCAGGCGGACTCTGCGTCCATGTCGATCCGGCCACGCCCGCCGACCGTTTGGCCTACATCCTCGGCTCGGCCGAGGTCCGTGTCGTGCTGGGCGACGAATCTCTCGGCGAGGCGCTCGACCGAGCGCGTGAACAGGGCATCGATGTGCGACATGCGATTCCGGATCACGCGGGTGGGCTCCGCTTGACGGGCCAGCCCACCGCCACCCACGACGCACCGCATGCGACCTCGGACACGCCTTTCTATGTGGTATTCACTTCCGGCACCACCGGCCGCCCGAAAGGCGTCGCGGTGCCCCATAGGGCGCTGCTCAACCACTGGTCGAACCACGAGCGGCGGATCTTCGCACCCGCGGCCGCGCGGACCGGTCGTCCGTTGCGTGTCGGGCACGGCTGGTCGACCGGCTTCGATGCCGCGTGGCAGCCGACCGTGGCATTGCTCAGCGGGCACACGGTGGTCCTGCTCGGCGACAAGGTGCGCACTGATGCCGAGCAGATCGTCGCCGCCATCGAGCGCCACCGGATCGATATCTTCGACACTTCGCCATCGATGTTGAGCCGCTTGATCGTCGCGGGCCTTTTCACCGAACGAGACGGCACGCCGCACTGCCCGCTGACCGTCCTCGCGCTCGGCGGCGAGGCGATCAGCTCGGATACTTGGCAGCGGTTGCAGGGGCTGCCCACCACCCGCGTCATCAACTTCTACGGTCCGACGGAGACCACCGTGGAAGCATTGATGGCCGATGTGCACGACCATCCGGCACCGACGATCGGGCGCCCGTTCGACGGCATGACCGCCGAAGTGCTCGACCATCGTCTGCGCCCGGTGCCGCCGGGCGGTCAGGGCGAGCTGTATCTGTCGGGCGCGCAACTCGCGCTCGGGTATCTCGGGAGGCCGGGCGCCACCGCGGCGGCCTTCGTCGCGGGCTCGGCCGGAAGGCGTTATCGCACCGGCGATCTGGTGCTCCGCGTGGCGGACCAGACCGTGGTGTACGAGGGCCGGATCGACAGTCAGGTCAAGATCAACGGTTATCGCGTCGAACCCGGCGAGGCGACCGTCGTGCTCCGCGAGCTCGATGGCGTGCGGCACGCCGCGGCGTTGGCGTTTGTCGAAAACGGCCGAACCAAGCTGGGCGCGTTGGTCGTTGCCGAGCGTTCGGTCACCGAGATCCGCTCGGAACTGGCCCGGCGACTGCCCCAATTCCTGGTGCCGAGCCGGATCGTGCACGTCGACGAGATCCCGCTGAACCGCAACGACAAACTGGATGTGCACGCCGCCACCGCGCTGCTGGCCGGACAGGCCGCAGGTACCGCCGTGGCGGAGCCGGCCACCGACACCGAGCGTGCCCTGCTCGGATTGATCGCTGCCATGGGCGAATCCGGCACCGGCCACTGCGGTCGGGCCAGAATCCTGGACACTCTGGTCGATCTGGGCGTGGACAGCATCGGGGTCATGGATCTGGTCTCCCGGCTACGCGGTAGCGGCTATCGCGTCGCCGCGAAAGACATCCTTGCCGCCGCGGACCTCCGCGATCTTGCGCGCCGACTCGATGAGCTCAGCCCACTCGGTCACGGTGAGTCCGCGGCGGAGGTGACACCCGTGGGGACGGTTCTGCCACTCGCGGCGCTTGCACACGAGATCATTGCCAATGGCAACTTCCGCTATCTGTCTCATAGCCAGGTGATTTCGTTGCCGGACGGTGTTTCGGTCGACGAAATCGCCGACCGACTCGAGGCATTGGCTACCGCGCATCCCACGCTGCGGTCCCGGCTGGATTCGGATGCGGAAGGCCGGCCCGTGCTGGTAGTGGAGGAGTCATCGAGCGCCGCGGCGCTGTTATCCGTTGTCGCCGAAAATCCGACGGACAATGCGAAACATCTGCGCGACACCGTGGAGCGGCTGAATCCGGAAGCCGGTCATATGATCGCCGCTACCGTGTTGGAGGGGGTTGTCGGTGACGGGGCGAATGGTCGCGGGCCGGTGCCACGGCGGCTGCTGCTGTCGATCCACCATCTCGCGGTCGATGTTGTGTCCTGGCTGGTCCTCATCGACGATCTGCGACGGCTGGACCGAGGTTTGCGTCCCATCAACGAGGAACTGACGCAGGACATCTCGACTGTCGCACCGACGTCGGGAGCCGAGATCCTCGGTGCTCCGATCGGCGGGCGGTTCACCGACCCTGCCACCGATCGCGCGGGCAATGCGATCCAACGGGTGGTGGAACTCGGTCCCGACCGCACCGAGTACCTGCTCGCGCGCTGTGCGGACACCGAGGTGCCGTTGGAGGACGTGCTCATCATGGCTTGCGTGCTCACCTTCCACGACAGCGTTGACGACACCGGCCGCGTCGCGGTGACAAGGGAGTCACACGGTCGTTCCGCGGAAGACGACACCCGCAGAGTGGGCTGGTTCAACATAGAAGAGACGATCCTGGTACTGCTCGCCCATGCGCAGAACTGGACAGCGCGGCAGGGTCGGCCGTTTCTGACCGATCGCACGCTCGATGCTCGCGGTCAGCTGCGCGTGAACCACCTCGGTCGATTCGACGTGCTGCAGTCCGGCGACGGTCCATGGGTGCCGGTTCCGATGTCGGATTTCACTGCGGAATTCGGCATCGCGCCCCATCCCGATCTCCCTCAACGTTTCACCGCCGAAATTTCTACGGTGGTGATCCCCCGCGGCAACCGGCCCTCCCTGGTGGCCCAATTCGATATCAACTCTGCCGTACTCGACGACGCCGAGGCCGATGCTCGTATCTCCCGCTGGTCGGATGTGTTGTCCGGCTTCGTCGAAGACCGACTGGTTGCCGCCCGCCCTTGATGGTTCGGGTACGGGTGGCGGTCGACATTCTGAAGATAGGTAAGCCAAACCACATTCTGCCTCTCGGGTCAGGTTTTGAGTTACGATGCATGCGGGTTAGGCAAGGCTAGCCTTTATATCTTGCAAGGCTGGTTGTGAGGAGTTCCATGCTCGACAAGGCTGAAGTTCGCGACATGGTGGCGGCGGATCTCGGCGTAGCGCCTGAAACGATCGACTACGACGACGATCTCGTCGGCTTGGGTATGCACTCGATGAAGCTCATGCGTCTCGCGGCCACTTGGCGTAAGCAGGGCTACGAGGTGCGCAGCTCCAGCCTGGCGCTCCAGCCGACCATTGCCGCGTGGACGGAGCTGCTGGCTGGTGGTCGGGTGGCCCCGGATGCCGTTCCGCAGCAGGCCATCATCGCCGAAGAGGCCTCCTGCTCCGACGAATTCGAGCTGGCTACTATGCAGCACGCCTACTGGGTCGGCCGAAGACAGGATCAGCGTCTTGGTGGTGTCGCGGCCCATCTGTACGTCGAATTCGATGGCTGTGGATTGGACGCGGAGCGGATGCGGCGGGCGGTGGACCGCCTGGTTCGCAGACACGAGATGCTGCGGGCCCAGTTCCTCGACAGCGGCACCCAGCGGATTCTGCCCGAGCCGCTGGTTCCGGTCTACCACGCCACTGATCTGAGGGCGGAATCCGACACCACCGCGGTGGCCGCCGAACTCGAGCGGATCCGCCAGGACAAAAGCCATCAGCGCATGGACGTGTCGGCCGGGCAGGTGGTGGATATCGCCGTCACCCTGCTTCCGGACGGCGGACACCGGCTGCATCTCGACGTCGACATGGTCGCCGCGGATGCGCAGAGCTACCGCCGGATTCTCGACGATCTCGCCGCGCTGTACGAATCTGACGACGACTCGCTCGGTCCCATCGGGTTCACCTTCCGGGACTACCTCGCTGCCGAGAAGCGCGCCGCGCCGGACAACTCCGAGGACGAGAAGTGGTGGGAGAACAAGATTCTCACGCTACCCGACACTCCGACGCTGCCGGTGGTTCCCGAGAGCGAGCGCCGCGACCCTGCCCGCAGCATCCGCCTGCACCACTGGTTCGACGCCACCGCGAAGGCCCGGCTGTACAAGAACGCGCACGGCAACGGCGTTACCCCCGCGGTGGCCCTGGCCACGGTGTTCAGCGAGGTGGTCGCGCGCTGGTCGGCGCACCAGCGGTTCCTGCTCAACCTGCCGCTGTTCGCGCGGGAACCGCTGCATGACGACATCGATCGGGTGGTCGGCGATTTCACCAACTCGGTGCTGGTGGATGTCGACGCGCGCGAAGCGGAGTCGATGGTGGCCAGGGCCAAGCGGCTGCAGCGCGAACTGCACACCTGCGCAGCGCACTCCACCTACGAGGGCTTGGACGTGCTGCGCGATCTGGGCCGGCTGCGCGGCGGACCGGTGACCCCCTCGGTGGTCTTCACCTCCGGACTCGATCTCGGTGAGTTGTTCGCCGAGCGGGTCACCCGTGTCTTCGGTGATCCGGTCTGGATACTGTCGCAGGGGCCGCAGGTCGATGTGGACGCGCAGGTTGTCGAGCTTGCCGGCGGGCTCCTGGTCAACTGGGACATCCGGCGCGACGCGCTCCCCGCGGGTGTCGCCGAGACGATGTTCGCCGAATTCCGCCGCACCCTTGAAACTCTCATCCAGCCGGATGCCGACTGGTCCGCGGATCTGGCGGTCGCCTTGCCGGAAGAGCAACGCGCGGTGCGTGCCGCGGTGAACGACACCGAAGCGGAATTGGGCGAGCGAAACCTGCACGACGCTTTCTTCGCGCTCGCACAACAGCATCCGGAGCGGGTCGCGCTGCTGTGGCGACAGGGCGGCGCGACCAGCTACGGCGAGCTGTCGGATCAGGCGCTGGCGGTGGCACACGCGCTTGTCGAGGCCGGGGTTCGCCCGGGTGACACGGTGGCGGTCATCGTGCCGAAGGGGCACCGGCAGATTCCGTCCGTGCTGGGGGTGCTCGCGGCGGGCGCGACCTATCTGCCGATCAGCACTGATCAGCCGCAGGCTCGCCGGGATCGGATTCTGGAACGCGGTGGCGTGCGAGTCGTCATTACCGAGGGGCCGGACGAACTCCCGGAGCAGCTGACCCGCGTCGTGCCGGCCAACGCGCTGACCGGGCCGCGGCTCGATCGTGCGCACAGTCCGGCACCGAATGCGCACGCCTACCTTTTGTTCACCTCCGGCTCCACCGGCGAGCCGAAGGGCGTCGAGGTAAGCCACCGCGCCGCCGCCAATACCATCGATGCGATCGCGACGCGGTTCGCGATCGGCGCGGAAGACCGGTTCATCGGGTTGTCCGCCCTGAGTTTCGACCTCTCGGTGTTGGACATCTTCGGCCCGCTGTCGCTGGGTGGTGCGCTGGTCTGCGTCGACGAGGAGATCGATCGAGACGCGGCGGCGTGGGCCTCGCTGATCGCGGACACCCGGGTCAGCGTGATCAACTGCGCGCCAGGACTGATCGGCATGCTGCTCGATATCGCAACGGCGGAGCAGCTTTCGTCGCTGCGATTGGTGCTGACCGGCGGTGACCGGGTGAAAACCCAGCTCGGACAGCGGATGCGGCAGCTGGTACCCGGACTGCGCTTTGTCGGGCTCGGCGGCACCACCGAGACAGCGATCCACTCCACGGTGTGCGAGGTCACCGACGACTTTTCGGCCAAGTGGGCGAACGTTCCCTACGGCACTCCACTGGCCAATGTTCGGCTGCGTGTGGTCAACGAGCGCGGCGAGGACTGTCCGGACTGGGTTCTCGGCGAACTGTGGATCGGCGGGGCCGGTGTCGCCGCCGGTTACCGGGGCGATTCTGCGCGGACAGCCGATCAGTTCGTCGAAGTCGACGGTGTGCGGTGGTACCGGACCGGCGACTTGGCGCGCTACCTGCCGGACGGCACCGTCGACTTCCTCGGCCGCGCCGACCACCAGGTCAAGATTCGTGGCTACCGTGTCGAACTGGGGGAGGTCGAGTCGGCGTTGACCGCGCTGCCGGATATTCGAGAGGCCGTCGCAGTAATCACCGAATCGGCCCGGCTGGCGGTGGCGGTGACCGCATACCGTCCGATCGACACCGATCGGATCGGTGACGAATTGCGGGACCTCTTGCCCGCCTACATGATTCCCGAGTTCATCGAGGTTTTGGGCGATATCCCGCTCACCGGCAACGGCAAACTCGATCGTTCCGCCATCCGCAGACTGCTCGCCTCGGGCGACACCGATGCAGGCACCTGTTACGTGCCTCCGGCCGACGAGGTCGAAGCGGCCGTCGAGTACATCGCCGCCCAGGTGCTCGGACTCGACAAAGTCGGAGTCGACACGGACTTCTTCGAAATCGGCGGCAACTCGATCCTCGCGACCACGCTGACCGCGAAGATCCGCGGTCTGCTCGCCGTATCTGGGTTCGGTGTTACCAGTGTGCTCGAAGGCCGGACCGTGCGCCGGATCAGTGCCGCGCTGTCGGCGGCGGAGCAGACGCCCTCCCGGCTGACCCAGGTCTGCCGGATTCTGCTCGAACTCGCCGAGGTGACCATTCCGGAACCGGCGGCGGTCTGACCCGGGAACACGCTGTCCGCCCGGGAGTTTTCGATGTACAAAGATTGGTTCGAGTTAGATGAAGTCGCTGGAAGACCTACAAGAGGCGATGCGGGCCAGGCTCGCGCAGGAGGGGTTGGCCGCCCCTGCGACGGCGCCGGTGCGTCGGGACCCGACCCGCGCGGCGCTGTCCTTCGGTCAACGCTATGTGTGGGCCCACCAGCAGATCTCGCCGAACAGCACGGCCTACAACCTCTGCCTGGCGCTCACCTTCGATGGCGACGTCGTCGATGACGCTTTGCGACAGTCCTTTCTGGCGTTGGTACAGCGGCACGAGGTCTTGCGCACCACGTACCACAACGACGACCAGGGCAATCCCTACCAGCTCATCCACGCCGATCTGCCGCCGCGGGTGACCGAGGTCGACCTGACCGCCGTGGATGTCGCCACGGCGGAACAGCGCCTGGCCGCCCTGGTCGAGGACGCCGCCCACGAGACATTCGACCTGTCGAACGAATCGTCTATGCGGCTGAGTTTCGTCCGAATCGACGCGCGCAGGCTCGTCGTGGTGGTGGTCATCCAGCACATCGCTTGGGACGGTATGACCCTGCCCGCACTGTCGAAGGATGTCGAGCGGTTCTACCGCGCGGCGCTCGTCGGCGCGGTCCAGGTCGAGCCGCTGCGCCTGCAGGTCGCCGACTTCGCCGAATGGGAGCAGGACCGGTTCAGCTCCCAGGACCACGCGGCCGAGATCGAGTTCTGGGCGGGGCGGTTCGACGGCGAGGTGCCCGAACTGCACCTGCCGTACAATCGGCGACCCGTGACGGTCACCGAGCGCGGCACCCGCCTGGACCGTCCGCTCGGCCGGGCGGCGGATGCGAATCTGCGCAGTCTGAGCACGGAACTGCGCGCGACGCCGTTCGCGGTCTTCCTGGCCGCCTATTACCTTGCGCTGCGGCAGATCACCGGCCAGTCGGACGTGGTCATCGGCACGACGGTCGCCAACCGCGAAGAGTCCGGCATGGAGTTGCTGATCGGCAATTTCAGCAATATGCTCCCGCTGCGCATCACCGGCGGCGGCGCCGACACCTTCACCGATCTGGTGGAGCAGGTGCGTACGGTGACCACGGAGGCATTCCGGCACAAGCACTTTCCGCAAGAGGGCATTGTCCGCGCGGTGAACCGCGCGACCCGAAACATCGGCTCCAAACTGTTCGACACCATGGTGCTTTTCCTGCACCAGAAGATCGACGGACCGCAGCTGCCCGGCGCTGTCACCCGCTGGCAGCTGGCCGACCACGGGGCGTCGCTGCTGCCGATCGCGGTCGAGGTCTTCATGCACGCCGACCGGGTCGATGTACAGATCACCTATCGGACCGACTTGTTCGACGCCGCGACGATCGCACGGCTGCACGCTTACATCGACCAGACCCTGGCGAACGCGGCCGCGCGCGGTCGAGTGGACGACTTGCTCGTGCTCTCCGCCGGCGACCGCGCCGCGCTCCAGACCTGGTCGCGTGGCCCCATCGTGCCGGTCGAACCGGCGACGGTCGACGCCATGATCCGGGACTCGTCGCGTGCTCACCCGGATCGGGTCGCGGTGGTGTTCGGTGATATCGAGCTGAGCTACACCGAATTCGATTCCCGGGTCAACAGATTCGCCCGCCTGCTGATCGAGCAGGGCGTGCGCTCCGGCGATCGAGTCGGTGTGTTCGCCGAACGCAGCGAGCGGCTGCCCGTCGTGTTCGCCGCGGTGCTCCGGGTCGGCGCGGTGTATGTCCCCATCGACCCGAGCTATCCCGCCGACCGCATCCAGTTCATGCTGGGCGACGCGGAACCCGCCCTGCTGGTCCGGTCGGTTGCCGCGGCGCGGTCGCCGGAGCACGACATCGTCACCGAGATCGAGGTGGTTGACCTCGACGATCCGCGGGTGGCCGATCATCTCGCCCGGCTGGATGGTTCGCCGGTCCGGCGCGACGAGCTCGCCCGGCCGCTCCATCCGCTCGACGCCGCCTATCTGCTCTACACGTCCGGAACCACGGGGCGCCCCAAGGGCGTTGTGATCCAGCACCGCGCGGTCGCCAACCATGTCCAGTGGATGCGGGACCAGCTGGGTTTCGGGGCGGAGCGGATTCTGCAGAAGGCGCCGATCGGCTTCGACGTGTCGGTCTTCGAGCTGGTGAACGCACTGTGCACCGGCTCGGCGACGGTGCTGCCGCCGCCGGATTGGTGGCAGGCGGATGTAGTGGCGCTGGCCGACATCATCGACCGGCACCGGATCACCCAGCTGTCGTTGGTGCCCAGCGTGGTGCGCGCGTTCCTCGATGCCGGGCCGGATCCGGCGCGGCTGCGCTCGATGCGCTTCGTCTACCTCGGTGGCGAGGCGGTTCCACCGCCGCTGGTCGAGGAAGCCGGCCGCGTATTCGGCGGTACTGTTCTCGGGCTCTACGGCCCGACCGAGGCGGCGATGGACCTCACCCACGAGGACTTCGCGGGCCCGCTGGCCGCGCCGGAGGAATTCCGCTCCGCACTCATCGGTGTACCGGAATCGAATTCGGCGGTGTACGTACTCGACGAACAGTTGCGGCAGGTGTCGATCGGCGTCACCGGCGAGCTGTATCTGGGCGGCGCGCAACTCGCGCAGGGCTACCACCGCAGGGCCGGGCTGAGCGCGGCGACGTTCGTGGCCTGCCCGTTCTCCGGAGAGCCCGGCGCGCGGATGTACCGCACCGGTGACATCGTGCGCTGGCACCCCAGCGGCAGTCTGGAATACCTGGGCCGGGTCGACGATCAGGTCAAGATCCGCGGTCACCGGATCGAGCTGGGCGAGGTCGGTTCGGTACTGCGCCAGCTGCCCGGCATCGTCTCCGCCGCGGCGATTGCGGTCAAGCGGGACTCCGACGCGACGCTCGTCGCCTACTACGTGGCCGAACCTGGTTCGGCGTACGAGGCCGGCTCCGACGCGGACAACGCCGGGCAGATCCAAACACATCTCGCGCGGCTGCTGCCCGACTACATGATTCCTTCAGCCCTGGTGAGATTGGCGGCGCTGCCGCTCACCGCGAACGGAAAGCTGGACCGGAAGGCGCTTCCTGCGCCGGATCTGGGTGGCAGCACCGGACGCGGCCGGGCGCTGCGCGATGCTGCTGAGCACGCGGTGGCCGACGTGGTCCGACAGGTCCTCGGCATCCCGGAAACCACCGAGCTGGCCGCCGACGACGACTTTCTCGCGCTCGGGGGCGATTCCATCAGCGCGATCCGGATGGCTTCAGCGTTGAAAAAGCGCGATCTGCTCATCACCACCAGCGCACTGTTCGAGGCCCGCACCATAGCGCTGATCGCCGCCGCGACCGAGCCGATGGCTGAGGCGACCGCCCCTACGCTGGTGGAATCCGGTGACGGCACCGGGTGGATCCCGCTCGGTCCGATCGCCACCCAGCTGATCGAGCAGGCCGCCGACTATTCCGCCTACACCCAGGCGACGGCCGTGGTGACGCCGGCGCACTGCTCGTTCGAGCGTCTGGAAACGGTGGTCGAGAAGATCGTCGACAAGCACCCGCTGCTCCGGGCCCGTATCGCGGTGGGTCCGGACGGCCGAACCTCCTACTACGTACCGGGGTCCGACGAGCCTTTCACTTATCCGTCGCTCGCCGAGATCGGTATCGAGCGGGCTGCCTGGGAGCGCACGGCACCGGAGGTGCTGCGCGAACAGTTGCGTCAGGTCAGCGAATCGCTCGACCCGGCCGCGGGCCGCATGCTCGGTGCGGTTTGGGTGCACACCGAAGACAAGTCGGCCGGGCGCCTGCTGCTGGTGCTGCACCATCTGGTGGTGGACGGGGTTTCCTGGCGCATCATCCACGATGACCTGCGGCAGCTGTGGGACCACGAGTCGCATTCGGCCGATGATGCGGGCACCTCGGTGCAGACCTGGAACACGAATCTCGCCCGCCTCGCCCACACGGACGCGGTGGTCGACTCGCTGCCGTTCTGGCAGTCGATCGCCGAGAGCGCCGACCCGCTGCTCGGCAGCCGCGGCTTCGACCCAGCCATCGATACCGTGGGCGCGCTGTGCGAAGTGACCGCGGAGCTGGACGCCGAGGACACCAAATTCCTGATGACCACCGCCGCACAGGCATTCGGGTGCGACTTCCTCGACATTCAGGTGGCGGCGCTGGCTGTGGCCACCCATCGGTTCCGGCGCGCCCGGGACCGGGACGTCGCGACGGTGTCGTGCACCATGGAGCGGCACGGTCGTGCCGAAACCCTGTTCAGCGGTGTTGATTTAGCGAATACGGTCGGGTGGTTCACCAGTGCCTACCCGGTCGAGCTCGATGTCGAAGGGGGACGAACCGACGAGCTCGACATGGTCAGCGCGGTCAAGGCGGTCAAGGAACAACTGCTCGCGGTGCCGGACTCCGGCATCGGCTGGGGAGTGCTGCGCTGGCTCGGCGACGACACCCGGAAGGTACTGGAGCAGAGTCGATCCCCCCAGCTCTCGTTCAACTACATGGGCCGCTTCGTCCGCACTGGATCGCAGGGCACTGTGCAGACGTGGGCCGCCGCACCGGAGTTCGGCTATCTCGGTGGGCATGCGGGTGAATCCATGCCCGCGGCAGCTCTGCTCGACATCAACACCGTGACGTTGACCGAGTACGACACACCCGTTCTGCACGCCTCGTTCCGGTTTCCGGACGGCCCGCTGACCGCCGCCGATGTAGACGAATTCGCCGATCTCTGGACGGGTGCGTTGCGTGACTTCGCGAAGACGGTGCGCGACAACCCCGTTCGTCGGCTCACACCGAGTGATGTGCTGGCACGAGAGGTGACGCAGCTGGATCTGGACCGATGGCAGACGCTGTACGGTCCATACACCGATGTCCATCCGCTGGCGCCGATGCAGGCCGGTTTGTACTTCACCGCGCTCGGTGCCGTGGGAAAAGACTTCTACAATGTTCAGACGATGATCGGCGTCCGTGGCGATCTCGACATCACTCGCCTGGCGCATTCGATCGACACCGTGCTGAACCGGTATCCGAACCTGCGCATTGCCGTTTCGGTGTCGCACTCCGGGCAGCCGTATGCCATCGTGGCCGACCAGGTGACGATCGGCATCAGGGAGGTCGATGTCACCGAACTGCCGGATGCGCCGGACCCGCTGTACGAGTATCTGCTCGCGGATCAGGCCGAGCAGTTCGATCTGGCCCTCGGTTCGCTGAGCAGAGCGACGGTGATCCATCTGCCCGACGAGGTGCACATGCTGGTGCTGACATCGCATCATCTGCTCACCGACGGATGGTCGGGGCAACTGCTGCCCAGGGAGATCTTCGCCGAGTACGCCCACCCCGGCGCGCGGCCGCTCGGCAATCCGGAGACCTTCGCGAACTTCCTGCGGATGACTCAGGACCGTGCGGCGGCCACCGAAGCGGCGTGGTCCGACTATCTGGCGGGCGTGCGGCCCTGCGTCGTGGCGCCGAATCGCGTGCCGGGCAGTGCGGGCATACCTACCGGAAGGTCTGCCCCGATCGACGCCACGGTGGTCGATAAGCTCACCGGCCTCGCATCGGAACTGGGCACGACGTTCAGCGTCGTGTGCCAACTGGCGTGGGCGAATGTCCTCCGCCACGTGACCGGCGAGGATTCGGCGGTCTTCGGCGAGGTGGTGTCGGGCAGGCCTGCCGACCTCGACGATGTCGACAACGCCATCGGCTGCTTCGCCAACACCCTCCCGGTAGCCATCGGGTTTCGGGAGGATGAGTCCTGGCGCGCACACCTCGCGAGAATTCAACGCAGGCGCGTGGAGCTCATGGAGTTCCACCAGTACCGCCTCACCTCGGCGATCCGGGCCTCCGGCGCTCGAAGGCTCTTCGACAGCATGTTCGTGTTCCAGTCCTATCCGCCGGGGCGGGAGGAATTAGCTCGGCTGCTGGGCGAACAGCAGCTCGAGCTGGTTTCCTTCGAAGGTGGTGGCGCCACCGACAACGCGCTGCTGGTGATGATCTTTCCCGCGAATTCGCTATTGCCCGCTGATGCCGTACAGGCCGTCGTCTTCTACGCCGAGGACTCGTTCGACGCGGTCGAGGCCGAAATCATCGAAACCGCCTTCCACAACACACTGTTCGCCATCGCCGAGGATCCCGACCGCCTGGTCGGCGACGTGCTGGTCATCGACGAGGAAGACCTCGGCATGTTGGTGATGCGGCGGATGTGGCAGTGAACGTGGAGTTGGACAGGAGTTAGCTCATGGCATCTACACCCGGATGGATCCGGAAGTTCCACAAACCGCGTTCCGCGGAAAACCCGCCGTTGCTGATCTGCCCGCATGCGGGCGGCGGCGCATCGACGTACCGGCCTTTCTCCAAAGGGCTCAGCGAGAATTTCGACGTCATTCTGTTCCAGTACCCGGGGCGGCAGGATCGAGTCCGCGAACCCGCCGAGGAGACCATCGAGGGCATCGCGGCCGGCGCATTCGACGAATTCGCCCGGTCGCCGTTCAACCGCGGCGTTCCCATCACCATCTTCGGCCACAGCATGGGCACGATGGTCGCGTTCGAGTTCGCCAGGCGTGCCGAGGCCGCAGGAGTGCCGGTCCGGCTGCTCGGCGTGTCCGGCGCCGTGGCGCCATGGCAGGTAGCCGACATGCCACCGCATCCGACCGAGGACGAGGAACTGCTCGACCACCTCGACGGACTGGACGGGACCGGCGGCGACGTTCTCGGCAACCGGGAGCTCATGCGCATGGCGTTGCCCGCGTTGAAAGCGGACTACCGCGCCTTCGATCGGTACGTTTGCGCCGAAGATATCCAGCTGCGCACCAGAATCCACGCGATGGGCGGCAGCGACGACGAATTCGTCGGGGTCGGCCATCTGTACGCCTGGCAGCAGCACACCGAGCAGTCGCTCGAGGTGACGATGTTCGACGGCGGGCATTTCTATCTGTACGACCGCGTGCCCGACATCACGGAAATCCTTTCCGCTGAACCGGTTCAGGTGGTGGGCCGATGAGTGCGGCGGACAGCGCAGCGGATCCGGTCGTCATCGCGGGCATGGCGGTGGAGGCACCCGGCGGTATCGACAGCCTGCCGGGCTATTGGACCGCGCTCGCCGAATCGCGTGACCTGACCGGGCCCTTTCCTCGGAACCGTGCTTGGCCGATCGACCGGCTCCTCTCGCTGTCACAGGTGGAGGGCTGGAGCCAGGTCTCCGATGCCGGAGGCTTCCTCGACGGCGCAGGCGAATTCGACCCGATGTTCTTCGGCATCACACCACGCGAGGCGGTCGCGATGGATCCCCAGCAGCGCGTCGCGATGCGGGTCGCATGGCGTGCTCTGGAGAACGCTGGTATCAACCCTGCGATGCTGGACGGTGACGACGGCGGTTGCTATATGGGCGTGTCGTACACCGAGTACGGCCCGCGCGGGGCCGAGGTGAACGAGTACAGCGGCTACCGAGCGACCGGCTCCGCTTCCGGCGCGGTGTCGGGCCGGATCTCCCATTGCCTCGGGCTCGTCGGGCCGACGATCAGCGTGGATACCGCGTGTGCGTCGTCATTGACCGCGGTGCACCTGGCTGCCTCCGCGATTCGGGCAGGGGACTGCGAATGGGCGCTGGCCGGTGCGGTGTGTGTACTCGGCTCGCCCGCCGGGTTCTTCGAGTTCTCGAAGGCCAACGCGCTGTCCGCCGACGGGCAGTGCAGACCGTACTCCGATGACGCGAACGGCACGCTCTGGGGCGAGGGGGCCGGAGTGGTTGTGCTGGAGCGGGAGTCGCGGGCCCGGCGGATGGGGCATCGGGTGTACGGCCGTATCCTGGGTACCCAGGTCAACCACAACGGCAAAGGCGCGCCGATCGCGGTCCCGAGTACCGCGGCACAGGAACGACTGATCCGAAAGACCGTCGCCGCCGCCGGTATCGAGCCGGCACTGATCAAGATGATCGAGGGCCACGGCACCGGTACCGCGGTCGGTGACCCGATCGAACTGGCTGCGCTGCAACATATCTACGGTGCTGCCGTGCACCCGACCGGCGACGGTCCGCTGCTCGGCTCGGTCAAGTCGAACCTCGGCCACGCACAAGCCGCCGCCGGCCTGCTCGGCCTGATCAAGGTGCTGCTCAGTGGTCTGCACGGACACATCCCGCCGACCAGATTCGCGGACAATCCCAGCAGAAAGGTGGATTGGGATTCGTCGAGCGTGCGTCTGGCCGAGAAGCTCGAGTACTGGGCGCCCCGGGACGGCGTTCGTTACGGAGCGGTCTCGTCTTTCGGCGTGGCAGGCACCAACGCACACGCGATCGTGAGCATGCCCGTTCTGGAGGATATCCATGTCTAGCTATCGACTTCCGGACGGTCGCATTCCGGTGCTGCTGTCCTCGGACACCGCCGATTCGTTGCGCCGCGAGGCCACCGCCTTGCTGGGCTATCTCGAGAGCCGACCCGCGGTGACGCCGGATCAGGTCGCCGACATGATCTTCCGCACCAGGGTCGCCCGTCGGCATCGCGCATTGGCCATGGTGATCGGCCGCGACGATCTGTTGGACGCACTGCGGGCGATCGCTTCCGGCGGTGTGCATCCGGCCGTTGTGGCCAACGCGAAGCCAGCCGGTCCACGCCGCGTCGGCTACGTATTCCCTGGCCAGGGCAGCCAGCGTCCCGGCATGGGAACTCTGTACTACGAGCATTCGCCGGTCTTCCGGGCTGCCGTGGACGAGTGCGAAGTGATCTTCCAGAAGCTGTTCGAGATATCGCCACGGTCATATCTGCTCGGCGACGACGACCTGGCCGATGATGTCAAGATCGTCCAGCCTGCGCTGTTCATGCAGATGATCGGCCTGGCGGCGATGTGGCGAGCCGCGGGTGTCGAACCCGCGGTGACCATCGGGCACTCGCAGGGCGAGATCGCGGCCGCGTGCGTGTCGGGCATCATGTCGCTGGCCGATGGTGTGCGCGTGGTGACGCTACGGGCCAACCTGGTCGGAACCATCTGCCATGAGCAAGGTCTGGAAGGCCGGTACTCTATGGCGGTCGTCGGGGTGGACCGGGAGGAATGCGAAGCACTCCTGGCGCGGAAGTCGGGCTGGGCAGAACTGTCGGTGGTCAATTCGGCGCATGTGATCGCCATCTCCGGTGAGCTGTCGCTGGTGTCCGATGTCATCGCCACGCTGACCGAAGAGGGCAAGTTCGCCAAAGAGATTCGCGTCGCCTACCCGGCGCACACTTCGATCGTGAGCAAGTTCCGCCGCGAACTCTGCGACGGCCTGGCCGACGAACTCGACCATCCCGTGTTCGCCGAGACCGAGATTCCCTGTATCGGAGCGACGCTCGGCGCGCCGATCTCCGCCGACTTCCCGATCGGCGACTACTGGTTCTGGAATCTACGCAACAGGGTTCGATTCGACCTGGCAATTCTCGAAGCTGTGGCGCAAGGAGTCGACACCTTCATCGAGATCGCCGATCATCCTGCGCTCATGCTCGCGATCATGGAGAACCTGAGCACGGTCAGCACACCGCGCGATTTCCAGATGATCGGCACGTCACGGCGCACCGCCGAGGATCTTCGCGAGTTCACCAGGAATCTGGCGGTCGCCGCCGTGCACGACCTCGATTACGGATGGTCCGCTTTGCGCGCGGAATCGAGCGCCGCTGGGTGTCTTCCGCTGCTCGACTTTCCGAACACCCAGATGAACTCGAGACATCTGTGGGCGCCGTTCGACTACCCGGCGCAGGTGGCCGACGTGGCTGCGGTGGAATCCGTCGCCGAGACGGTACCCGTGCGCCCACTTGTCGAGGTGTGGGAGCGACTCGGTCGGCGGGCGGTGGTTCCGCCCCGGACGGTCGCGGTGGTCGACCCCACCGGTCGCAGTGGTGACCTGGTGTCCGCGATCCAGGAGGCCGCGCCGCGCCAGGGGGCGACGGTCATCGACCTGGCCGCCATGTCGAACCGCACCGGTGCGGTTGTGGACACTGTTGTGGTCTTGCTGCCAGAGCAAGCCGGCGCCGACATCGATTCGGCGGTAGCGGATCTGGCCGGGTTCCTCGGTAGTGATGGCTGGTTGCCGGAACTCGACGGCGTGCGCGACGTGTGGCTGGTGACCATCGGCGGCGAGCAGGTGCTCGACACGGATGTGCCGAACCTGTTCCACGCGGCGGCACAGGCCGGATTCCGTTGCCTGGCGCCCGAGCACATCGGTGTCGGCTTCCGACATCTGGATCTGGCCCCGGGAGAAGCGCTTTCCGCGGCGGCAAAGGCGATTGCCGGTGCGATCCACGTTGCCGAAGAGCCGGAACTGGCGGTGCGCGACGGTGGTATTTACGCTAAACGTCTTGTCGTCAAACCTATTTCGGATGACCGGCCGTTGCGCGGCGCGGATCTGCGTGAGGTTGTGATCGTGGGCGGAACGGGGGAAGTCGGACTCGACTTCTGCGAGCAGTTCGCGCGGGGCGGAGCCGGACGTATCACCCTGATCAGCAGGTCGGGTGGCTCGGATTCAGCCGCTGAACGGATCCACCGGATCAGGGGACTCGGCCGAACCGAGGTGGTCGTCCGGTCGTGTGACGTGACCGACGAATCCGCTGTGCGCACACTCGCCGCCGAATACCGTGAAACGCCCGCGGATCTGATCGTGCACGCTGCGGTCGACTACGCCGCGGCCGCAGAGGTCGGTCCGGATTCGGTGCGCGCCGCCGCTGCCCCGAAAGCCCTCGCTCTCGACCTGCTGGTCCGGCACTTCCCGCTCGCGGCCGAAGGCCGCATCATGTTGTGCTCGTCGCTGTCGGCGACCATCGGAGGCCGCGGGCACATGCTGTACTCGGCGGTCAACCGGATGCTCGACGCCGCGGCCGCGCAGTACCGCAGCCGGGGCATCGCGTGCACGTCGGTGCAGTGGGGGCTGTGGCGTGAGATCGGCATGAGCCGGCAGGACGTGCGCGACCGGATCAGCGGAAGCGGCCTGGTACCGATGGATCCGGCCGGCGCGATCATGGCCGGGTTCACCACTCGGGCCGAGAACGTCATCGTGGCCACTGCGGATTGGGACCGGATCGAAGCGATCTTCAGCATCTTCGGGTTCGGCCCGCTGTTCGGCAAGTTGGAGTTCGAAGCCCCGCCGGTTGCCGTCCCGACCGACCCGGTCGCGGTGCGAACCCTGGAAGCTGCCGCACCCGCCGAGCCCGCGGCCTCCGCTGTCACGGTGGCGACCGACACCGCCGAAACGGTGCGCATCGCGCTTCGCGCGGTGATGGGCATGGACATGTCGGAGGCCATCGACGGGTCGACACCGCTGGTCGCCCTCGGACTGGACTCGTTGCAGGCCCTGGACTTGCGCAAACGCATCGAGTCGGATCTGAAGCGCGATCTGCCGGTGACCGCGATTCTGGGCGGGGCGTCGTTCGACGAGGTGGTATCCCTGCTTGGCCGATAGAAATAGGTTAGCCTTGCCAAAGTAATGTTCCACAGGGATATTCGCGCGTACCAGGACGGGGAATATGGCGTTGGCATCGAATACGGACCAGGCGATCATCGTCGAGGCCGTCGAGAAGTCCTTCGGCGAGGTGAAGGCGCTGCGTGGCGTCAGCTTCACGGCGCCCGCGGGCAGCGTGCTCGGCGTGCTCGGTCCGAACGGGGCGGGGAAGACCACGACCGTCTCCGTCCTGTCCACGCTCATCCGGCCCGACGCCGGCCGGGCGCTCGTCGCGGGCCACGACGTAGTACGCGAGGCGGAGGCGGTGCGCGCTTCCATCATGCTCACCGGACAGTACGCCGCGGTGGATGAGATGCTCAGCGGTCGCGAGAACCTGGTGCTGTTCGGTCGCCTCATGGGGCTGCGCCGAAAGGCGGCTCGCGAGCGCGCCGAGGAATTGCTGGCACAATTCGAGCTGACCGCGGCGGCCGACCGGCGGGTCGGTCAGTACTCCGGCGGCATGCGGCGGCGCATCGACATCGCGTGCGGGCTGGTGCGCCCGCCGCGGGTGGTGTTCCTGGACGAGCCGACGACCGGCCTCGACCCGGTCAGCAGGCAGAGTCTGTGGTCGCTGGTGCGGTCGCTCAAGGAGCAGGGCGTGACGATCTTGCTCACCACGCAGTACCTCGAAGAGGCGGATGTGTTGAGCGACAACATCATCGTCATCGACAAGGGCGCCGTGATCGCCGAGGGCACCGCCGATCAACTCAAGGCTCGCTCCGGAACCAGTTGCTGCGAGGTGGTCCCGGTCGAGGCCGACGACGTGGCCGCGGTGGCGGCCGCACTCGCCGGACTCGGTGAGATCACCGTGGCCGAATCCGCGGACCGGGTTTCGCTGCCTGCGCCGGACGGTGCGGCGACATTGGCCGAGGCATTGCGCCGAATCAACGAGGCCGGTATCGAACTGATCGATATCGCTCTGCGCAGGCCGACGCTGGACGAGGTGTTCATCGAACTCACCAAGCCCGTGGCCGAGGTGCACGCGTGACCGTCACCGCCACACCCGATCCAGTGGCCGTGCTCCGTGTTCCGGCCGGGATGCAATGGACCGCTCTGAGCGAGCGCAGTATTCGCGCCGCGTTCCGCGAAGGCGACCTCATCTTGGCCTGCACTGCGCCGATGACCTTCTTCATCTGCGTCTATGTTCCGCTGCGCCGATCCGTGGAGGCATCGGGTCTGGACTACGCCCAGTACCTGCTCCCGTTGATCGCGGTGCAGTCGATGTTCTTCACGTCGATGTTCGCGGCCGATCGGGCAGGCCGGGAGATCACGGCGGGGATGGGCACGCGGTTGCGTGCCATGCCGGTCTTGTCGTGGGTTCCGCCTGCCGCGCGGATGTCGGCGAACGTGTTACGGGCGAGCGTCGCGCTGGCGGGCGCGCTGACGATCGGGATACTGTTCGGATTCCGCTTCCACGGATTGCCCGCTGCCGTCGCGTTCGTGGTGCTGACGTTGGCGTTCGGTGCGGCGATCGTGGTCGCCTCCGATGCACTCGGTACCGCCACCGCCAACCCGGAACTCGGCGGAACGGTGTTGTTCGTGCCGCAGCTGCTGCTGCTCATGACGTCGACGGGTTTCGTTCCCGCTGAGGGCTTTCCCGGCTGGATCCAGCCGTTCACACGTAACCAGCCGGTATCACAGGTTGCCGCCGCGCTGCGCGACTTGGCCGAAGGCCGGTTCGGCTCGGCGGTGGGTGTCGCGGTGATCTGGGTCGTCGGTCTGCTTGCGGCGGCCGCGGTGTTGTCGGTGCGAGTGGAAAGGCGTCGGCGGTGAACGCGCTGATCGACCAGAGCTTGGTGGAGACCGGGCGGCTGCTGCGCCGGTGGAGCAGGCAGCACGAGGTGCTGACGACCACACTGGTGCTGCCGATCCTGTTGCTGCTGATGTATCAGTTGGTGCTGAACAAGTCGCTGACCGCTGCGGAGGGTGTCGAACCCATCTACGGTTTCGTGCCGATGATCGCTGTCTCTGCCGCCATGTACGGCGCGATGGGCACCGGTATCTCGCTGTACGGAGAGCGGGAAAGTGGACTGCTGCGCCGGTTCTGGGTGCTTCCGCTACATCGCTCGGCCGGGTTCGTCGGCCGATTGCTCGCCGAATGTGTGCGTGCGCTTGCCGCGACGGTCGTGGTTGTCGGGGTCGGGATGGTCCTCGGCCTGCGATTCCATCAGGGCTGGGTGGGGGCACTCGGGGTATTGCTCGTTCCGGTGATCGTGATCGCGGGCTTCACCCCGGTGGTGATCGTGGTCGGGGTCAGTCGAATCGGCGACAAAGTCGCGCAGATCTTCGCCGTGGTGGTGCTGCTCGGGATGTTCTTCAATCCCGGCTTCGCCCCGGTGCGGAACTATCCGGGATGGCTACAGCCGATCGTCCGCGGCCAGCCGATGAGCTGTGCGATCGAGGCGATGCGCGGACTGACCCTCGGCGGCCCGATCGCGACACCGCTGCTGCAAACTATCGCCTGGTCGGCCGGCCTGGTGGCGGCTTTCGCCGCCTTGGCCGTCCGCGGTTACCGGATGGCCGCCGAACACTGACCGTCGCTCGGCCACTTGGGCCGCGGCCGATGATCCACAGGCCTTCGATCGCTATGACAATCGTCGCGTTCGTATCGATCATCGAGGTGTGAGCGCGCTGCTCCGGTCGGCTTCGACGTCGTGGCGCAGGAGCTGTGCGCCGCAGGATGCTTCCTCTTCTTTGTCGCGGTCCTCGCCCTATTGCCGCAGCTGGCGCGAGAGTGGCCGGAAGCCCGCGTGCGGGTGCCTGCGGGCAGCTGATGGCTTCCGGCTCCCCGACCGGCTGGTGCTGCCGGCGGTCGCCTTCGTCTGGGTGGTTGCCGTCGGCGGGCTGGATGGTCGTCAACGCACCGCTTGATCGTTACATCTGCTAATTATATAGTTTGCGGAAGTAACCATTCGTAAGGGGCTGCCGTGACGATTCCATCCACCGATCCAGATCTGGGCGAGGTGCGGACCATCCGCCATCGGCTGCGGTACGACCGCGATCACCCGCGCTACAAGTGGATCGTCCTGACCAACACCACGCTCGGTGTGCTGCTCAGCGCGATCAACTCTTCCATCGTGCTGATCTCCTTGCCCGCGATCTTCCGCGGCATCGGACTGAACCCGCTCGAAGCGGGCAACGTCGGGTATCTGCTGTGGATGTTGATGGGCTACCTGCTCGCGACGGCGGTCCTCGTAGTGATGTTCGGGCGACTCGGCGATATCTATGGCCGAGTTCGTGTGTACAACGTGGGTTTCGCGGTCTTCGCGTTCTGCGCGATCGCGCTGTCCTTCGATCCGTTTCACGGAGGCACGGGCGCGATGTGGATCATCGTCTGGCGGGTGATCCAGGGTGTCGGCGGCGCGATGCTCACCGCGAACTCGACCGCCATCCTCACTGACGCCTTTCCCGCGAAGCAGCGCGGCACCGCACTCGGCATCAACATGGTCGCGGCGGTCGCGGGCTCCTTCCTCGGGTTGCTCATCGGTGGTGTGTTGTCGGAATGGGATTGGCGCGCGGTGTTCTGGGTCAGCGTCCCGATCGGCATCCTCGGTGCCGTCTGGTCCTACCGTTCGTTGCACGAGGTCGGTGTCCGTTCGACGGGCAAGGTCGACTGGGCGGGCACGATTACATTCGGACTCGGGCTCACCGCGTTGCTCACGGGGATCACCTACGGCATCCAGCCCTATGGTGGGCATACCACCGGATGGTCGAGTCCGTGGGTGCTCGCGTCGGTGCTCGGCGGGATCGCCCTGCTCGGGGTGTTCTGCCTCGTCGAGTCCCGGGTCGGTGACCCGATGTTCCATCTCGGCCTGTTCCGTATCCGCGCCTTCGGGCTCGGCAACTTCGCGAACCTGCTGGTATCCATCGGTCGCGGCGGCATGCAGTTCATGTTGATCATCTGGCTGCAAGGCATCTGGCTGCCGCTGCACGGCTACGACTTCGAGTCGACACCGCTGTGGGCAGGTATCTATCTGCTGCCGTTGACCGTGGGATTCCTTGCCGCCGGACCTCTCTCGGGCTGGTTGTCCGATAGATACGGCTCCCGCCTCTTCACTACCGGCGGCGCCTTGCTCTCGGCGGTGACGTTCCTGTTGCTCCTGATCCTGCCGGTCGACTTCAACTACTGGGTGTTCGCCGCGATCATCCTGATCAACGGCATCGGCAGCGGCCTGTTCTTCTCGCCGAACACCGCGGCCATCATGTCCAGCGTGCCCGCCGCGCAACGCGGCGCGGCATCCGGCATGCGCGGCACGCTGTTCAACGGCGGCAACGCGCTGTCCATGGGAATCTTCTTCTCCCTCATGGTCGTCGGCCTCGCTGCGAGCCTGCCCTCAGCACTCGACTCCGGCCTTCGCGCGCAGGGTGTTTCTGCGGGAGCAGCCGCGGAGGTGTCCGGAATGCCGCCCGTGGCCAGTATGTTCGCCGCCTTCCTCGGCTTCAACCCCATCCAGGAATTGCTCGGTCCCACCGGCGAACTGGCCGAGCCCGGCGTCAACGCCGACATGCTCACCGGACAGGAGTTCTTCCCGCACTTGCTCACCGGTCCGTTCCACTCCGGTCTGATCGTCGTATTCGTCGCCGCGGCGGTGATGATGATCCTGGCCGCCGCCGCTTCCTACTTCGCCGGCGACAAGTATGTGCACGACGAGCGGGCCGAGCTCGCCGCGGCCGATGAACTCGCCGAGCACGCCGCCCCGGTTCCCGCCCGCTGACCGAGCGGCCGTTGGTCGCTCGACCGCGCGAGTTCTAACGTCCACGGCGAGGAACCTTCGCCCCGCCCTGCTTGCCGGAGCGACGATTCTCTTCGTCGGTGTCATCAACCGTCGCAGGCCCAACGGCCCCCTACTTCGCCGCGTTGGTGAGGGCGGGTTTCAGTCTTTCGAGCAGGTAGGGCACGGATAAGGCAGTCGGCTGCGCTATCCCGCTGAGCTCCTGGGCGGTGAGGAAGGTGACGGAGTTCTTCCGCACTGCTGGTAGATCGGCGTATCCCGGGAGTCGGCGGTACATTTCGTCCAATCCGGGGGAGTAGCCGGCCAGGAGGACGTCAGCGTCGAGTTCGCTGACCTGGTCCGGCGGGAGGGACGTGGGGAGTTCGGTGAGATGGTCGGGGGTGCGAAGGCCGAGTCGGGTGAAGAGCGTCGGGTTGTCCGGCGCCGTCAGCACGAGGAGCTGGGTGTCGCTGGCCAGCCAGGTGGTCACGAAGGTTTTGCCGCGCAGCGCCGGGGCGGCCTGGGTGATGGTGGCGATCGTCTTGTCGACATCGGTGATCAGGGTGTCGGCGGCACTCTGTTTGTGCAGGATTCGGCCCAGCATCCGCACTTGGTCCTGCCAGGGTGCTTCCGGGCCGAGGGCGGGGACCGTAGGGGCTATTCGGGACAGCTCGTCGTAGGTTTTGCGGTCTGCGATGAAGCCGTCCACCAGGATCAGGTCGGGATGCAGTGCCGCGATCTGCTCGGTCAGACTGCCGCTCGTGTCCAGGGTTTTCGCCGATTCGAGTGCCGCAGGTGTCCATGGTGTGGCGCCGCCGGCCGCCGGCGCGATGAAACCGACCGGCGTCACGCCCAGCGCCAGCGCGTTGTCCGTCCACTGATTGCCGAGGGTGACGACGTGCTTCGGCACCTTGTCGACAGTGGTCGCGCCCAGCATGTGACTGACCGTGACGGGTTCGTACCTGTCTCGCGAGTCCCTGGTCGGCAAAGTGCACGCGGCAACCCCGAGCAGCGTCGCACCGACAAACACTACGAGCGCCGCAACGCGGGCCAGTCGAACAGCCTTCACCGCCGGACCCTTCTCGCCGAGGAACGTCGCGGCTGACTCGATCGAGCCCCGCAGGAGCACGGGTCAGCCTAAGCCTCCGGGAGGCCACACACGTCCGCGATCGCCGCCGTGTCCCAATAGAAGGGGTGCACCTCGCCGATGCGGCCGTCGGTGATGGTGATTGTCTGCAGGATGGGGAAGGTGAGTTCGCGGCCGGTCGCGCGGGCGCGGGCGTGCACGCGGGTGTGTACCACGGTGGTCTCGCCGATCGCCAGGAAATGCTGTTCCAGCAGGTCGAACGATTCCCACGTGCGGCTCATGGCGAGGAAGAAGCGTTCCATGCCTTCGTGTCCGCGCCAGGTTCCGCCGTAGGGCAGCCCGTCCGCCTGATGCAGCACCACGCAAGGGGCGAAGAACGACGCGAGCAGCTGGAACGAGGCACGGCCATGGCCGCCTGCTGCCATGTACTCCGCCTCGGCCGCGTACATCCCGGTCAGCACGGTCATCGGATCTGTTGTCGATCGCGTCATGCGGCCAGTCTGCCCAATGCGCACCGGCTGAGACCGGCGGTAATCGGACGTCGCTTTCCTCCCTGCGCTACCCACTCGAGGCACACGCCTCAAGTTCCCACATACCGAATCACATACGAATTCGGGTGCGGGAAATCAAGGAGTACACGGGAACTGGAGCCGATCAGTGTGCGGCGGGGGCGGCGACAGGATCCTGGCGGCCGCCGGCGCGCACGCCGATCGACAGGGCCCCGCTACCCCACCCTCACCACCCAGGACAAGCCTCCGCACTCTGCTCCGGACACCGTGAGCGGAGTCGAATGGTGCCTCGGGCCCCCATTCCGAGCCACCATTTCACTACGCGCGCTGAAGAATCCACATCCGGTGGGTTATGCACAGGGGTGGGGAAGTGCCTGGTTGGGCCCCGGGGCGAAGGCGGCGGGCGAACCAGGCTGAGGGGATGCGACTCGGCTTGGAGCAGGTGCGGAACAAGCAGTTCGGCGTGTTCACCACGCGGCAGGTACTGAGCGAGTACACGCGTGCCGAGCTGCGCGCTCGGATCGACCGCGGGGAGTGGGTGCGCGTTTTCCATGGTGTATACCGCGAGGCGACCACCTCTCCATCACCCGAATTGCGCGTTGAGGCCGCACGGCTGTCGATGGGGCTGACATTGCTCGCCGCCGCCTACAACACCGCCGCCGAATTGCACGGGTTCTCCGTTCTGGCGAATCAGCCGACGGATGTGCTGGGCATACAGGCGTCGCGCTCCCCTCGCCTCGTCGTGCACCGCGATCAGGTGGATCCGGAGGAATTGCAGCTGGTACATGGCACGGCGACCACGAATGCCGTCCGCACGGCGGTGGATGTCGCTCGCACCCTGACCCGAATGGACGCACTGGCAACACTGGATGCCGCGCTGCGCATGGGAATTTCGTCCCCCGCGCTCATCGTCGAGCTCGAAAAGCACACTGGACGTCGCGGCCGCCGACAGGCCGCCCAGCTGATCGCGCTGGCCGACGGCCGCGCCGAGTCCCCCATGGAGTCACGTACCCGGCTGCGCTGCATCGACGCGGGTCTGCCACCCCCGGAGCCGCAGGTGGTGGTGCCGACCCGGAACGGACTCCGCCGCATCGACCTGGGCTGGCGGCGCTGGCGAATCGGCCTGGAATACGACAGCGCCGCATGGCATTTGGGGGAAACCGCCGCGCTCCGCGACAACCCCCGCCACAACTGGCTCAGCACCGAAGGCTGGACCATCTACTACGCCACGGCGGCCGACGTCTACCACCACCCGCACCACTTCACCACCCCCATCCGGCACGCCCTCGATCGAGCGTAGTGAAATGGTGGCCGTCAGCCCTTGGCGCACCACCATTTTCCTCCGCTCGGCGGACCGGCTCACAAGGTGACCCGCTGATCGGCGGGCATGAACAGTTTGTCGCCTTCCTTCAGCTCGAAGGTGTTGTAGAACTCCGTGAGGTTCCGAACGACTTGGTTGCAGCGGAATTCGGCGGGGGAGTGGGTGTCGCCCGCGAGATAGCGGACGGTGAGTTCCTTGGTCTGCTTCTCGCGCCAGCTGCGGGCCCAGGACAGGAACATCGTGCGATAGTCGGGGCTGTCGATACCGCGGCGCTTCTCCGCGATGCGGAAGGCGGCCAACGTGATCTGAAGTCCACGCAGGTCGGCGAGGTTCTCGCCGACGGTGAGTTCGCCGTTGACGTGCTGGCTCGGGTCGAGCCCCTCCGGCACCAGCACGTTGAACTGGTCGATGAGCTGTTTGGTTTTGGCGTCGAACGCGGCTCGGTCTTCGGGAGTCCACCAATCGCGGCGGTTGCCGTCGCCGTCGTATTTGGAGCCCTGGTCGTCGAAGCCGTGGCCGATCTCGTGGCCGATGGTGGATCCGACCGCGCCGAAGTTGACGGCGGGCTCCGCGTCCTTGTCGAAGAACGGCGGCTGGAGGTAGGCGGCGGGGAACACGATCTGGTTGGAGGTCGCCGAGTAGTAGGCATTCACCGTCTGCGGCGACATCCCCCATTCGGACTTGTCGACCGGGGTTCCGAGTCGGTCGAACGCCCGCTTGCTTTCGAAGTGGTTGATGGCCAGCAGCGATTCGACCAGCTTGCCCCTGGTGATCTTCAGCTTCGAGTAGTCGACCCACTTGTCGGGGTACCCGATCTTCGGATCGATCTTGTCCAGTTTCGCAATGGACGCCACCCTGGTTGCCTGCGACATCCACGACGAGTTGGTGAAGTTTTCCCGATAGGCGGCGAGCACGTCGGCCAGCATCTCTTTGGCGCGCTGCTTGGCCTCCGGCGGAAAGTGTTTGGCCACATAGAGTTTCCCGAGCTGTTCGCCGAGGTGTTCGTCGACGATCCCGACCCCGTACTTCCAGCGTTCCGGGCGCTCGTCCTGACCGTTGAGCACCTTGCCCTTGAAGTCGAAGTTCGCGTCGTTGACGGCCTTGGGCAGATAGGGCGCGAAGTCCCGCAGCACACTCAATTTGAGGTAGTCACGCCACGTGGCGATGTCGACCTCGGTCCACAGCTGGCCCGCCGCCGTGAGGTAGGACGGCTGGTTGACCACCATCGTCGCGAACAGCTCGCGCGGGCGGTCGGTGTTTCCCGTCATCCACGGGCCCCAGTCGAACCCTGGCGCGAGCGCGGTCATATCGGCCCAGCCGTACAGGTTGTATGTCGCGTCGGTGTCGCGGTTGCGCACGCTGTCCCAGTGCGCGGGGGCGATCCGCTTCTCCAGGTCGAATACCCGCTGAGCCATGCCCGCCGGATCGGCGAACCCGGCGCCCGCGGCGATACGTCCGAGAAAGACCCGATACTGCGCGAGCACCTCGGCATATTCCGGCTTCCGGTAGTACTGCTCGCCGAGCCCGAGCCCGGACTGGCCGACCGAGGGGATGTAGGCGCTGGAGTTCTTCCGGTCGATGCCGATACCGATGCCGATCAGCCCGCCGATCGGCAGCTCGCCCATCACCTTGGCCAGGTCCGCCTTGGTCGCCGCCCCGTCGATCTTGGCGAACAGGCCGGCCAGTGGCGTCATGCCGAGCCGTTCGATTTCATCCCAGTCCACCCTGGCGTCGTGCAGGTCCCGGATCTGCTGCTCCTCCGAGCCCTCTTTCGGGTCACGGATGCCGTCGATGATCTCCCGCAACTGCTGCTGCGTGCGTTCGGCCGCCTCGCTGGTCGAGCCGTAGGCGACCTTGTCCGGCGGGAGCTGGTACTCCCGCAGCCATTTCCCGTTGACATGCCGGTACAGATCGTCCTGCGGTCGGATCGTCTGGTCCGCGCCGCTCAGATCGACCCCGGTGAGCGTCTTGCTCGCCGGTTCGGTGTCGTTCGAGCAGGCCACCAGCGCGGCGGCGGCCGGAACCGCCCCGAGCGCGATGAGAAAGCCACGACGGCCCAGCTGGACCGGACGATCGGTTGATGTCACGAGAATCCTCTCCCCGACGCGGCATCGCCGCAGATGAACGTAGAAGCAGCCTCTGCTCGGATCGAGGCTACCGGCGCGGCGCCGGTCGAGCCCGGATTCGAGCCGGATAACCTCGGACCGGACCCGCCCGCTCCCTGGTGACCACCCCCCGATTTGGGAACGACCTGCGGATTCCCCTACACTAGACCGGTTGCCTGCGGGAGCTATGCCCGCAATCCGGCAGCGAACCCCCAGTGGTTGGTTCTGCGTTTCTTCCTCAGACCAAGGAAAACCGCTGGCAGGCGCGCGTCCGGAGGGTGACTGACCATGCCCGTCGGGTCGGTAATCCGGCGTGCTAATACGTCCAGGTCAAGGAGGACGCTGAAGTGATTCAGCAGGAGTCGCGACTGCGCGTCGCCGACAACACGGGTGCGAAGGAGATTCTTTGCATCCGCGTTCTCGGTGGTTCGTCGCGTCGCTATGCCGGTATCGGCGACATCATCGTCGCTACCGTGAAGGACGCCATCCCCGGCGGCAACGTCAAGCGGGGTGAAGTCGTCAAGGCGGTCATCGTGCGCACCACCAAAGAACGTCGGCGCGCCGATGGTTCCTACATCAAGTTCGACGAGAACGCGGCCGTGCTCATCAAGCCGGACAACGACCCGCGCGGCACCCGCATCTTCGGCCCGGTCGGCCGCGAGCTGCGCGAGAAGAAGTTCATGAAGATCGTCTCGCTGGCGCCGGAGGTGCTCTGACCATGAAGGTGCACAAGGGCGACACCGTGCTCGTCATCTCGGGCAAGGACAAGGGTGCCAAGGGCAAGGTTATCCAGGCCTACCCGAAGGAGAACCGGGTCCTCGTCGAGGGCGTGAACCGGATCAAGAAGCACGTCGCGAACTCCGCCAACCAGCGTGGCGCCTCCTCGGGCGGCATCGTGACCCAGGAAGCTCCGATCCACGTGTCCAACGTGATGGTCGTCGACTCCGATGGCAAGCCAGCGCGTATCGGCTACCGGACCGACGAGGAGAGCGGCAAGCGGGTCCGGATCTCCCGTAAGAACGGGAAGGACATCTGACATGACCACGACTGAGAACAAGATCCAGCCGCGCCTCAAGCAGCGCTACCGCGCCGAGATCAAGGACGCGCTGAACAACGAGTTCGACTACGCCAACGTGATGCAGATCCCCGGCGTGGTGAAGGTGGTCGTGAACATGGGTGTCGGCGACGCCGCCCGCGACGCGAAGCTGATCAACGGCGCCGTCAACGACCTGGCTCTGATCACCGGTCAGAAGCCTGAGATCCGCAAGGCGACCAAGTCCATCGCGCAGTTCAAGCTGCGTGAGGGCATGCCGATCGGCGCCAAGGTCACCCTGCGTGGCGATCGGATGTGGGAGTTCCTGGACCGCCTGGTGTCCATCGCGCTGCCCCGTATCCGCGACTTCCGCGGCCTGTCGCCGAAGCAGTTCGACGGCAACGGCAACTACACGTTCGGCCTGAGCGAGCAGTCGATGTTCCACGAGATCGACGTGGACTCGATCGACCGCCCGCGCGGCATGGACATCACCGTCGTGACCACCGCGACCAACAACGAAGAAGGCCGTGCCCTGCTCAAGCACCTCGGCTTCCCGTTCAAGGAGAACTGAGCACATGGCAAAGAAAGCACTGGTCAACAAGGCCAACGCCAAGCCGAAGTTCGCGGTCCGCGGCTACACCCGCTGCCAGCGCTGCGGCCGCCCGCACGCGGTGTACCGCAAGTTCGGCCTCTGCCGCGTCTGCTTGCGCGAAATGGCACACCGGGGCGAACTGCCCGGCGTGCACAAGAGCTCCTGGTGAGCCGGACGCTCCCCGGAGCGTCCCCACACTGAACCCGAACGAGGGCACGGACTCCACCCGAGTCCGTGCCCTCGTTTGCGTTGACGGTCGTGGTTCTCGCCACAACGGACTAGGTAGGCTGCGGTCATGACGATCCGGGCGTCGGACCACTTGCCGCACGAGATGACCGAGGAGCAGTACCGCCGGCTGCCCGAGGGTGTCGCGCGCGAGATCGAGGTTGTGCACGGCCACGTGATCGTCTGTGAATCGCCAGTGCCTGAACATAATCGCGTGGCACGCCGCTTGGCCGGCTCGATGGAGCAGCTGCCGAGCACTGAACCGTGCATCCGAGTCGAGACCGATATAGATGTCGTGCTTTGGCGGATGCCAAAGTTCACCTTTCGGCGACCGGATATGACGGTGTATCGCTGCTTGCCCGAGCGTGGAGCGAAGCCGGAGGCCGGTGACGCACTGATCGTCGTGGAGGTATCTTCGCCGTCCACTGCCGCTGAAGACTTGCTGGACAAAAAGGTTCAGTACGCCCGCGCGGGTATTCCGCTTTACCTGGTTGTCGTTCTCGACACCAAGTTCGACATCGAAGAGGTGCGGGAATTCCGGCTCGACGCCCACGCCGCCGAATATCGGCTGCACCGGCTGCACCGCGACGGGTTCGTTCGATTGGAGCATGTGGTGCTCGGCGATATCAGCTTCGCCGACTTGGTCCGCTAGCCACCGGCCGGGCCGCGTCTGAGCCCCTGGTGTTCAGCAGTTCGGCAAGATCAAGGCTTCGCGGCCAGAAGTCGCAGGTGGAAGTCGACCCCGCAGTTGCAGCTGACCGTAAATCATTTCTCCCTTATTTAAGGTTAACTGCTATCCTTAAATAAGGAGGCGAGCATGGCCGAGTTTGTGCGGCGGAGGTGGGCTGGAAACCTGGATGGCGGTGGCCTGTCTCGAAGAGATCGCGGCTCCGGCACATACCAGGCGTACCTGCCCGATCCGTTGGTTGGCCGCCGCATTGTTCTGACCAGTGAGACCGCCGCCGACGTCGTTGATGCAGAGGTGGCGATCGCCCGCCTCGACACGGAGGCGAAAGCGCTTGTCGAGACGGAAGCGTTGTCTCGGTTGCTGCTGCGCGCCGAGGCCATAGCATCGTCACGGATCGAGGGCCTCGTGGTCGGCGCGCGTCGACTTCTGCGCGCCGAGGCGGCACGGCAGCTGGAAGGCGAATCATCCGATGTGACCGCCGCCGAGGTGCTGGCAAATATCGACGCGATGGCGGTGGCCGCCAATGCGGTCGGTCGTTCTGAGCTGATCACCGAGGATGTTCTGCTCGAGGTTCATCGACGGTTGCTGGTCGGCACCAGACTCGCGCAGCCCGGCGGATGTCTCCGGGATGTGCAGAACTGGATCGGCGGCAGCTCCTTCAATCCTTGCTCGGCCGCATTCGTCCCGCCACCGCCGGAGTATGTGCCTGAACTGATGAACGACCTGATCACCTTCTGCAACAGCGACGACTTGCCCGCCGTCGCGCAAGCCGCGATCGCGCATGCGCAGTTCGAGACAATCCACCCATTCATCGACGGTAACGGCCGAACCGGTCGAGCGTTGATCCATCTGATATTGCGCCGACGTGGTGCAGCTGAACGCGTCGTCGCGCCCGTGTCGCTGATCCTCGCCACATGGAGCGACAGCTACGTCGATGGTCTGTCTCGCTTCCGGCACGTCGGTGCGGTCGATTCCGAGCAGGCCACCGATGACCTGAACACCTGGGTAGCCCGCTTCGCCGCTGCTTGCGCCCGTGCAGCCGAGGACGCAGCCGCCTTCGAGGTGAAGGCTGCCGACTTGCAGAATTCGTGGCGGGATCGAGTGGCGCCGGTGCGGACGAACTCCGCGCTGGACCTGCTCCTCGGCAAGCTCGTCGGAGCTCCGATCCTCACCGTTGCCACCGCGGCAACACTGATCGGACGCAGTTTTCCCGCCACGAACGCCGCGGTGCAGCGTTTGACCGAAGGCGGAATTCTGCGCCAGCTCACCGTCGGCCGCCGCAACAGGGCCTTCGAGGCGCCCGAGGCGATCACCGCGTTCACCGCGCTGGAACGGCGTCTTGCCAGTCCGGATGGAGACACACGAACATCGGATCCGACTCGCCCGGTGCCGTCGAACCAAATGCCTGCCCGTGCCGAAGGCCGCTGAGGCCGCCTCGGGAGTTCAGGCCGGACAGCGACTGCATTCGACGGGGGTGAACGTCCGGGCAGGGCCGGTCGGGTTCTCGGAGTCACGCACCCCGACCATGCCGCCGTCCAGGTGTGCCACCTCCACGTACTGGCCGTTGGAAGCGCTGAAGCTGCTCTTGAACCGGCTTGCCCCGGATAGGTCAACGGTCACCGTCATAACTCCTTGCTACTCGACCTCGCCCGACTTGTCCGGCTGTGCTCGAATTGTCTTCAGCAGCGGTCGAATTCGCCGTTCTTGGCATCTGTGAGGAAGGTGTCCCATTCGGCGGAAGTGAAGACGAGGGCCGGGGCGGAAAGGTTCTTGGAGTCACGAACGCCGACCATGCCGCCGTGGAGGTGGGCGACCTCGACGCATTGGCCGTTGGACTCGCTGTAGCTGCTCTTGAACCAGCTTGCCCCGGATAGGTCAACGGTCACCGTCATAACTCCTTGCTACCCGGCGAAGCAGGTCTCGCGTAGTCTTCTCGTCCATCGCCGTTTGTCCGATGGCGTCAGCCATCTCAGTGTAACGCTGCACCATTTCGGGCCTTTCCAGATAGAGATCGCTGCTCATCCCCCCGTCGAGGTAGACGACCGGCGGTTCGATCGGCCTGCCCTTGTTGTCGGTGCCGAAGTCCAAGATGACAAACGAGCCGTGCAGGATTCCGCGCGTGTATCCGCCCGACCACGGGTGGATACGCAGTGTGACGTTCGGTCTGGTGCTGACGTCTGCCAAATGGCGCAGCTGCTCGGCCATCACCTTTGGCCCCCCGACCATCCTGTGCAGCGCGGATTCATCGAGAAGCAGCTGGAGGTCCACCGGGCTGGCCTTGCGCGTGACGACCACCTGCCTGCTGCGGCGCACCCGCACGCGTTGCTCGATTTCCTCGGCCGAACCGTCGTACAGAAAAGCGCCGATCAATGCGCGTGCGTAGTCGTCGGTTTGCAGCAGTCCAGGTACCTGCACCGCGTAGGACGTGAGCCGTCGAGCGGATCGCTCCATACCGACGTACATGTTGAAGGCATCGGAGAACAGCCCGCCCAGCGGAGTGATGCCGTCCTCGCCCCTGGCCGTCGCCGCGCGCGACGCCAACCCGACCGCCTGCTCGGTCTGCTCGGCGTTCACCTCGTACAACATGCACAGCTCGCGCACATCCTGACGGCGCGGCTTCACCGCCCGACCGGTTTCCAGGCGTTGTAGCCCGTTGAAGCTGAGTTGAACTTCCTCCGCGGCTATGGCGATCGTCAGTCCTCGGCCTTCGCGCGCTTCACGCAGAAATCTACCGAGCTGGCGGCGCAGCAGTGTCGGAGACTCGTTCTCGGACATCGGCTCTCCCCCAGGTACGTGAATCCAGCCCCTAATGTGATGTGCATCCAGTCCCGCGTTCCGCGTAATTCGGGGGTTGTGGAGGTAGTGGCTTGGCGTATCAGCTGGTCGGCGGGTCGGAGTGGAGAGGATTCCCTGATTCTGCCTAGAGACGCGATTCTTGTTGTTTCAGTGGATTGTTCTGCTGTTTTGTCGTAGCGTCTGGAGTCATGTACGTGAAGACGACCAAGCGGGACAACAAGTCCGGCACGGTCAGGTATCTGCATCTGGCCCACAACGTGTGGGATCCGGTGAAGGGGCGGGCGACTCCGAAGGTGCTGTTTACCTTCGGCCGTGAGGACGAACTTGACCGTGACGCGGTGAAACGGCTGGTCGGGTCGTTGTCGCGGCTGCTCGAGCCGGGCGAGGGCCTGGCCGCCACAGCGGAGGGTGCGGGGTTGGAGTTCGTGTCCTCCAGGGCGTTCGGCGGGGCGTATGTGCTCGATCATCTATGGCGGCGGCTGGGCATAGATACCATCGTGTCCCGGCTCGGGCAGCCGCGCCGCGGCCGGCCCCGGGACGTGAGCGCGACCGAGAGGGTTTTGTTCGGGCTGGTCGCCAACCGGGCGCTGGCGCCGTCGTCGAAACTGGCTGCCGCGGACTGGATCAACCACGACGTGCACATCGACAGACTGGCACAGACCAGCGACGATGCCTGTTATCGGGCGATGGACTGGCTGCACTCGGTGCGCGAGGAGTTGGAGAAGCAGGTGTTCGACCGGGTCGCGACCCTGCTCAACCTGGAGGTAGACCTGCTGTTTTTCGATACCACCTCAACATATTTCGAGCTCGCCGACGCCGACGACCCGATCGCCCGTGATGAGCGCGGCACCCCGATCCCCGGCAGCGAGACCACCGATGCGGCCGAGGGCGGGTTCCGTACCTACGGCAAGAGCAAGGACTCCCGTGACGACCTGCCGCAGATCGTGATCGGCATGGCCGTGACCCGTGACGGGATCCCGGTGCGCGCCTGGTGCTGGCCGGGCAACGCGTCGGATCAGGCGCTGATCCGGCAGGTCAAAGACGACATGCGGGACTGGACACTGGCCAAGATCGTGCGGGTCACCGACCGCGGCTTCTCCTCCGCGGAAAACCGCCGCTACCTGCGCTCGGGCGATCACCACTACATCATCGGCGAGAAGATGCGGTCGGGCTCCGAAGAAGTCAAGGCAGCGATGTCGCGCCAAGGCCGCTACCTCGAGATCGCCGAGAACATGCGCGTCAAGGAAGTCCGCATCAGCGAGTCGGAACGGTTCGTGATCTGCCACAACCCCGAGGCCGCCGACCGTGACAAGCACATGCGTGAACAGCTCGTCGCCCAGCTGGGCGAGCTGATCGACGGCTCGGACACCCTGTCGGACTTCAAACGCGGCGAGTTGCGCGGCAAGATCTCAGCCAAGCCCGGACTGACCCGCTTCCTGCGCGTCACCCCGAGCGGGAAGCTGCGCATCGACGCCGCGAAGGTCAAGGCCGAAGCCAACTTCGACGGCAAGTACCTGCTGCGCTGCAGCGACCCGAAACTGTCTGCCGAAGACATCGCCCTGGGATACAAGCAGCTCCTCGAAGTCGAACGCGGCTGGCGCGACATGAAACAGGTCCTCGACCTGCGACCGGTCTACCACCGCCTCGAGGAACGCATCCGCGCCCACGTCATCCTCTGCTGGCTCGCGCTGCTGCTCATCCGCATCACCGAAACCACCACCGGCACAACCTGGTTCAATGCCCGCCGCGAACTCGACCGCCTCCACGTCGGCACCTTCACCGGCCCCACCGGCACCTTCCGCCGAACCACCGAACCCACCAAGCCCCAACGCGACCTACTCGCCAAGCTCGACATCCCTGCACCCAAGCAGATCATCGAACTCACCCCAACCCCCTGACCAGCACCGACACCCACGCCTAGAGACACGGTCTCCCGGCGCACTCACCCATGTCCACGCAGTTCAGGACCCAAATCGCGGCTCCAGGCGACCAGAATTACGCGGAATGCGGGCCAGTGATACCGCAAAACTCCATCCCGCCATGGTCTTTCGGAGAAGTTGGTCTGAATATTCAGATCAGGCCGAATGATCGACGCAAGGCTGATGTGCTGTGCGTGCGCCAGGCAGCTGAGCAGGGACATCGCGGGCACTGAACCCGAGCATTCCTCGATACGGCGCACCTCCGAATCCATTCGACGGTAGGGGATCACCATGCAGGCTGGCCCGTTTCGAGACACCCCCGCGAGCCGGTGCGTGTTCTATCGCCGCATCGCCGGCCTCGCCGCGGGAGTCGACCCGCACACCGGACGGATCACGGTCCGGGCCGGAAGCGTATGGGGATTGGGGATGCCAGCGCATTGCGGGTATCAGGTCCGCGAAGAACTACGCCGCCATCAACACGCGATCGGACCGATCGTGTCATACCCGCGATCGCGCACCTGGACCTTCCTGGTCCGACCCGACCTACCGGAGTCGCCCGCATTGTTCGCCCAGCTGTACCGGGCAGGCGTAGCGGCGTACTGCCACGGCCAGGTGATCGCGTTGCCGTCTCCCACCGACCGTCCCCCTGCGATGCGTCATTGGGTCGAGCTGCCGCAGGACGGTTTCCGGCCCTCGGCGGCGGTGGTGATTACTGCGATCAGCCGATGCCTGCCCGCTCGGGCGATCGATCTGTCCTTGCTCGGCGTCGCCGTCGGGAACTGTGCCCAGGCACGGGGAGCGCGATGACAGATGAAGTCCGAACACAGCCGCACTCGACACGTTCTCCTTCCGCGCAAGCTGAGCTGCGCTTGCCAGGCACTCGCGCCTTCTTCGACATCTTCAACGCTCGTACCGGGCCTGCCGACGCGACGATGGTGTCCGCCGTGGGGCTGCTCGGAGTCTGGGCTCGGCACTACGAGGACGGCAGGCCCGGACGACCGATGAGCCGTCGGCTCGCCTATCTGATGGACCTGCACATCTGGGCCATCGACCAGCATGTCGAGGACGCGCTCGCAGCGGCATGCCGACGCGGCTACCGGCCCGGTCCGGATGCTCAGGAGATGCCTTACTCCTACGGGGAGATGGTGAGCCTGCTCACCGCCGACTTCGTGCAATGCCGTCGCGAAGAGCGGCAGCCCGGCGGAATCACCGAAGACCAAGTGCTCCATCATGTGCGGCACTGGGACGGGTTCAACGCCATGGTGGAAGCGGTGGCAACCGGGAGCGTACGGCTGCGGGTTTCGCAGAGCATCGCCGAGCACACACATCTAGAGTCCGATCCGGCCGAACCGGAGCCATGACCACTCCGCGCCCGCACGAGCCCGACGTTCACCTGCGCGTTCACCTCGGCGGCGTCAGCCTGGACTTCGCTGCTTGCCGCACCGCGGCAATGCGGTTCCTGCGAGAATGGCGCACTGTTCGCGCTGCCGAAGACATAGCCGTGATTCCTGGCAACGCAATCGGATTGGCGCGACTACCGTGTGAACGCCTCTACCTCGAACCATGACGCCGGGTAGCCGGTCGAGGCATCCCCGGACGCGGGACTTTCGTTCGCGGAGATATTCCTTCGCCCTTGTCGCGCTTACCGATCGGCGGTAGTGAAATGGTGGTTTCCACCGGGCGCACGAGCCACCATTTCACTACCGCCGTTCCTTCTCCTCGAAGTGGTCGCAGATGCGGCGGACGGCCCCGGTGCTGGCACGGGCAGTTGACGATCTCGTCGTTGATCGTTCGCCCCTGTCGGACTCGTCGGGGCCGTCGTTGCCCTGTGGTGTGATCAGCCCTGATCAAAGGCAGTACGGGATGCTGGGAGGTGGCGCACCGTGCTGGTCAACGGACTCGGCCGCACGCAGGGTCGCCGCACCCGAGCGTTGCAGTCGAGCCGCCGTCTCCTGGATGGCTAGATCCACGAGTCGCACTGCAGCGCCGCATGATTCCAGAACAGCGGTGTCTAACAGCGCGGCATCCATGTCGTCCACGGCGGGGCGACCGGCGGTGGCGACCCGTAGCCCCGCTGCGGCGAAAGCGCCCGCGAGGGTGCGCGCGTCGTCAGGATGTGGGTACTGTTCGTCCGGCATCGGCCGCCCCCTTGTCCAACCTCGGCCTGTAGCGCGTCAGATTAACGCATCCCTCGATTTCGCCGGTCTCATGGATTCCCAACCTTCTCGCGAACAACTAAGCTCGGGGGAGTAGTACGGGGGTGACATGGGGGATCGGAGCTCGGAGACTCAGCGGATCGAGCGACTCCAGGACGTTATGGCGCGCACGCGGGGGACGGCCTCGTCCTCGGACGGTTCCGTCACCGTCGTGGTCGGCGCGAACGGCGTGCTGCAACCCATCGAGTTGGGTGACGGGGCGGTGAGGCTGACCGTGCACCAGTTGGCCGATGTCGTCGTGGAACTGCACAAGCTCGCGTTCGCGCAGGCCGCGGCCGCCGTACGAGAGGCCGTCGAGCAACTCGGCGGCGGGAACAATGCGGCCCGGTCCGAGGGCGACTCGACTCCTGCAGTCTGTGACGACCCCGCTGGATCAGACCACTCGCCCGAGGGCCGCCCTCGCCGCGGCGTCGGCGATTACTCCCGTTCGGGTTCCGATACCGATACCGATACCGGCTTCGGCTCCGATTCGGGTTTCGGCTCCAGCTCTGGCTCCGGCACAGGCTCTGGCCTCAACCCCCGTTCTGGCCCCAGCCCTGGCCCCCACCCCAGACTCGAAACCTCCTCCGGCCCTCGCCCCGGCCGTGCTTCTCCCTCCGGCTCTGCCTCTGAAAGCGACGCAGCGCAAGATGAGTCGATGGCGCACGTCATCCAACCGTTCGCAAAGCCGGATGATGACGACGACCTCTACTTCACCGCAACACCCGAGCCGCCCCCACCTCGAAGAACACCGCGACCTGTCGAGGTGGCAGCTACGAATGGCGCCGACGTGCATCGTATCCCTCTGGTGCCCAAGTCCTTTCGCAGCGACGAGGATCGGCGAGCCGTCAACAGGCCGACCGAGGCGACTCACGCGGTCGGTGAGCCTGCGCCCCTACCGGAGTGGCTCGAACCGCAGTTGCCAGAATTCGGCTCCGAAGAACTCCACCCGCTCTACGATCACTGGGACGACTGGGATGTGGGGCGGCGCTAGCGATGGCGATCGCATCCCGTCGCACGGCTGGCTATAGTGGTCGCCACGAAACACCGTGTGCGACAAAGGGGGATACGGTGGGTGCGCTCGAACAGTTTCACGTCGACCCGGACGACATCCGGAGGTTGGCGGACACCTTCGCAGCTACGACGTCAACGATCAGCGCTGTGGGCCTGCGCAATTCGCTCGCCGCCGGAGTCCCGGACGGACTGGCGGAAACCAGCGTTCTCGGGGCCTGCGGCACCGCAATCGCCGCGGTCGATCGCGCGGCCCTCGGAGCCGCTGCGGGCATGCAGACCCTTGGCGACGCCACAGACACGGTGATCAGCCAGTTCCTGGCCCAAGATGGGAACCGCGCCGCCGAAATGACCGAAATGGGACTGGATCTGCCGTGAACGCACTCACGAAATCCCAGATACTCGCGCTACGACCCGATGCCCTGACCACTCAGGCTGAGCAGTGGGCACAGCAGGCCCACGAGCTCACCGGAGCGTTGGACACCCAGTATCGCGCGGTGGACAAGTCGCTCGACACCTGGCAGGGCGACTCGGGCAATGCGATGCGCGACCAATACGAACTGCTTCACTCCGACACCGGCAAGCTCCGCAGTGCCCTCGAGGTGGGCGCCGAGGCCGCGCGCGCCGGTGCCACCGAGCTCGCGGCGGCGCAGGCCGCCGTCGCCGCGGCCGTGCGGATCGCCGAAGAGAAGGGCTACGCGGTCGCCGAGGACGGAACCTGCACGCCCGCGACTTCCGCACAGCAGACGCTGCTGGCGACCGTGAGCGACTCCGGCCAGCTCCAGAAGGCGATGGGGGCACTGGAAACCGACGCGGAAACTCGGACTGCCGCGATCAAGCAGGCTCTTGCCCAAGCGAATACCGCCGACGCAGCCGCGACCCAAGCGATCGCCGATGCCTTCGCCGACCTGCCGAGATCAGATCAGATGCCGGCCGGGCAACCGCAAGCCAAGCCCGTCAACGACAAGATCGATAACTGGAACGACCTGGGCGAGAACGAGAAGGCAGTTTGCTTGCAAAACCCTCGAGACTGCAATAACTCCCGGGAGCGGCGCGACATGGATATCGCTCAGGCGGAATCCGTCAACGCGTTTCCCGGCGATCCCGAGTCGACCCGACAGGACGCCGCCAGGCACTGCATCTGGCAGGCACTGACCACAGAATCCGCGAGCGCCGACTTCGCCAAGCGAATGGCGGATGCCCACGAAAGGGACAAGCCGAGCCCGTTGCGTGGCTCCAAAGAAATGGACGAGTGGAACAACCACACCGGCCGGGAGCTCGGTTTGCGCCTGGAAGGTGATCGGCAGGCGATTATCGACACTTGCATCCGATATGCGCACGACGCGCAGCTCGTTGACCCGAACAACATGAACTACAACAACGTCGATGGGACGTCCCTTGTCATCATCAGAGAGTGAGGTCGGCCGTAAAGGCAAGGGGCTTGGTCAGGTGCTGTGCCGGGTCTTGACGCTACTGGCCTCGTTCTGCGCGGCATGGCCATTCATGATCCTGTACACAGACCCGGATACCGACCTCGTCCCGTTCCCTTGGGACTACCGGACAGCGCCGCTTGTGGCGCTGCTCATCTCGGCTGCCGTGTGGTTCGCCTTCCCGCGGGCGCGGTGGGAGGCGGTCGCCTTCACGGTCGGGGTATGGGCGCTGAGCGCGATGATGGTGTACCTCACCAGGAGCTTCTGAGAGCGCGCTCCCGTCGGCAGATCGGTTTGCGCCTGGAGAGGGCCGGCAGGCGATTACCGATACTTGCATGGTGTACGCGCGAGGCGCCGCTCGTCGACCCGACCAACATGAATGACAACAACGTCGACGGGACGTCCCTTGTCTCGCCTCGGCGCCCAGATCATCAGCCGTCCGGGTCGTCGCGGAAGTCGTCTGCGGGGATGTCGTCGACGCGTTCGGCAAGTGCGGGATCACCGCTCGCGAAACGTCTCAGACGCAATGGCTGCGATCGGCGGCGCACCCGCATCGCGGCCAAATGTATCGCGTTGCGGATGGTCTCTGCTTCGCTGATGCCGCTGCGCTCTGCCGCGTCCCCCTGATGACGGCCAAGTCGTCGGTATCGGCGTAGACCATGGTGCGCTCGAGAGGTATATGAGCACTGTGGCATAGATGTGCCCCTCGGCGGCCGCGTGGATCAGGGTGACCCCGTCGGCGCTGCGGAGAAGGCTGCGCCGTTCTCGAGGTGGTCGATAACGGACACCTGCACGGTCGGGCACAGCGGCTTCGTTGGCCCTCGAGCAGGTGGAGGCGCTTGCGCCGCCGTCTACGTAACGACGGCGTGCGGGCCCGCTTGACCAGGCATGCAGGTATCGCTGGTGGCGGGCCCGAAAGTGAGCCGAATCCCGTTGCCGGGCGCGCTTGGCCTGTGCGGGACTCAGAACTCGAGGTCCGACCAAGGGATGTGGATCGGGAACGGGAAGTCGATGTCTATGCCGTCGGAATCTTTGGGTGCCCACTTACCGGTCAGGAGGTAGTTGGCCGGGTGCAGCGGGTGCACACCGGGTGGAAGCTGGCCGTGGGTGGTCTCCAGTGCGAAGGCGTGGACCATCGCGATGGCGCTCTTCTCGCGCTCCAGCGTCACCTCCCAGTACCAGGGGATACCCGCCTTGGCATAACGCGCCTTTTGTTCCTCCATGTCGGTCTGCGTGTTCGACGGAGACAGTACTTCGCCGACCAGCAGGACATCGGCGGCGCGAAGATCCTGGTACGCGTCCCCAAGGCAGCGGCTTATCAGGAAGTCCGGCGTCACGAAATCGGACTTTCCGGATCGGCCGAAGAATACGTTTGTTTCCGTGTGGACTCGCCAGCACTGCTGCGGGTCTGCGGCCATCTCCTCGCGGGCGCACCGGCGCAGACCACTCCAAAGGAGGTTGGTGAACTCCTGATGTTCGGCAGGCCCCCGCCGTAGCCAGACAACCCGCCCGTTCCACAGTTCGATCTGCCCGGCAATCTCCTTGGGCAGCTGCTCGAGCTCCTCCCAGGTCATGAACTCGGGGAGGGCCGGCCGATCGACTCGCGGACTCGACATGGTGTCATGGTAGTCGCGAGCGGCGACATCCTCTGGCTTGCTCTTACGAAAATGTGGCGGGCAGATCAGGGTCGGACTCCGGGAGGCGCGTCGTAGCCCAAAGCCTCGCGGAGGAACGTCATCGCGGTGGCAGCATCGGGGTCTTCGGTGTACGGGCGTGACGCGGCTTTTACCTGGTGCTGTGCGTCCGATTGAGCGCGCTGGATTGTCTCAAGGAGCACTCGCGCGAGCCGGTCTTCGCCAAGCCGGAGCGCCTGTGGCGTGAGCCGCAGATCGGTGACTTTGCCGTGCGCATCGACCGAAACGCTCAGCTCGCCCTTACGGGAGCCCGCGCGAACCGCGATCCGCGCGAGAGCCTGCTGCAAGGCGTAATTCTTGCGCCGCAATTCTGCTGCGGCACGACGCTGCTCTACGTTCCATCGGTCCAAATAATCCACGACGACTCCTGAAGATTGTTCTGTTCGAATGCGCTGACTCGCACTACTCTCGGCAGGGGCCGATCTGGTAGTCGCATGCGTGGTCTATCGTCAACGGATTGCCAATATACTTCAGTCGCTTGCGAAGCCAACCTCGTAATCGAGCGAATTGTCCGGCATGAACGGCTCGGAGATATAGTCGGCAAATTCTCCGAGCTTCGTCACAGGAACATCGTGCTGAGCGGCCTCCACGGGATACTCGCTGTCGTCGAGATTCAGCAGTCTTTTCAGCGTCGGTCCGTCCATCCCCCGAAGAATGTATTCCTGAACTAACAGGCCAGAATTCTTGTCGAATGCCCCTAAGTGCCACATCTATTTTCCCTCGGGTTTTCGTGTGCGGTCAGGCGGCTTTGTCTGCTCGCCCGTCTTCGGGTCATACTCTCCTAGATGCTTTCCATTCTTACTGTACTTCTCGACGGCGCCATGCTGATAATCCCATTCATAGATGTTTCCCTCATCGTCCACCCATCGTTTCCGTCGACCCATACTCTTCGCCCACTTGGCCTTGGGAAACGCCGGTAGATCCTTGGGTGCGGGCTGATAGTGCCAGTTGTTTCCACCTGCGTTCGTGCTGGCATTGAACTGGGTGGGGTTGGCCTCGAGGAGGGGTTGTAGTTCGGTGGCCACGCCGATGACTGCCGCGCCTGCGGCGACGGTGACTCCTGTTGCGACCGCGGCGGCGGCGTCGAACGCGATGAGTACGGTGACGACGGCGGCACCGGCCGCGCTGCCCGTGGCGGTTGTCGTCGCTACGGCACCCGTTCCGGCGGTGAAGAAGCCGACCAGGCCGCCCGCGATCAGGCCGATGCCGAGCGCTCCCGCAAGGATGGCGAGGATCTTGTGGTGCGCGTCCTCGATCTGCTGTGCCCAATCGTCACATGCGCCGCCGAGACTTTCGTATTGCGTCGCGACGTTCTCGACGCTCGTGAACACCGCGTCCATCTGGGCAAGAGCCTGTGGCAGCTCGTCCGACGCAATTTCCTCGAGGTTCAACCACGCCGGTCCGGTTCCGTCACTCGCATTGCGTAGCCCTGCAGCCGCGTCTCTCCATGCCTTCCCGAGCCTCCTCAGCTTGTCGGGGTCTCCGTTCGGCCAGGTGTGCCCTTGCAGCCAGCTGCTGATCAGGCTCCAGCCGAATGGTGGGTCGGTGTCACCGCCGAATGCGCCCTTGAATGTCGGCGCAGCAGCGGTCGCAAGGACCGCGGGGGCGGGGTCCGGCGTTTCTGGAGGTGTCTTGTTGAGTTTCTCGGTATTGACATGATTGACAGCGGTGAAGGCAAGCAGGTCGTGTAACTTGCCGAACGCGTTGACGATATTCGTTCCAGCCGCAACGCCGTTGAACGCGGCCGGGTCGTAACTGTTCGTCCAGGTGCGTCCGGCGCTGTCGCTTCCCGCGCAGGCCCAGTCTTTGTCGAGGGCCCCGGCGAGGGTCTTGATGACAGCATCGGCGCTGTTGCGGGCGGTTTCGTACAGTGCAGCGGCGCTGTCAAGGACGCCAGGGTCCATGGTGATGGGCGCCATCAGGGCCACATTCGCTGGTTGTGAGCTACGTTGGCCAGGTACCGGTCGCGCGCGGCTCGGGCAGCGGTTTCGAGGTCCGCCAGCGCCGACTTCATGTCGTTCATCTCTCGATGCCAGGTGTCATGCTTTGTCCGGTGTGCTTCGGCGGCGCTGCCTTCCCACTCGATATGCAGCGCGGCGACTTCACGCTCGACGTCGGCGATGCGTTGCTCGATTTGCTGGCCGATTTGTCGGGCCTTCTCGACAAGAGCCAGAATCCGTTCGGTATCCGCAACGTAGGCTGGCATCACAGATTGTCTAGGTTGAACTGAACATAGGTGATGGCGCTCGCATTGCTGTCGTCGGTCTTCGTGTACCGGTCAGCGGCCTGATGTACCAACGCCGCGTCGTCGCTCAGAGCGGTGGCGACCTTTCGAGCGGAATCCACCCACTCGGTCCACAATGCGGCATGTGTATCGGCCGCCGCACCGATCCAGTCGGCGGACATGAGGGTGTCGGCTTCCTTGCGCAGCGCCTCGATGTCGTCCCCGAACTCGGTCGCCCTTGCCGTCATCCGGTCCGCTGCGGCGTGCATCTGTGCGGGATCGCTGTGCACCATGCGACGTTATCACGAACGCACACAAGCGATCTGCTGTTTCACGGCGGACCGGGAACGGGTGCCGCGCATCGGGCGAGGGCGGCCCGACCGGGCCGGATTTGGCTGCTAGCTGCGCGTTGCCTACACTAGAGCGGTTGCCTGGGCGCCTCCATGTCCGCATGCGTACGGTTCGCCCGGGCGATCGAACCTCATCCGGTCGGCAAATGTCGGCCGGACCATCCGAATTGTTGTAGGCCCACCGCCGCACATGCCGACGTGCGTGTCGGCGCTGTATGGGAACCGCAGCAAGAAAGGTGTCTAGGTCGAGCCATGACCATGACCGATCCGATCGCAGACTTCCTGACCCGTCTGCGCAACGCCAACTCGGCGTACCACGATCAGGTGAAGGCTCCGCACTCGAAGCTCAAGGCGAACATCGCCGAGATCCTCAAGCGCGAGGGCTACATCGCCGACTACCGGACCGAGGACGCGAACGTGGGCAAGACCCTCGTCGTCGACCTCAAATACGGCCCGAGCCGTGAGCGCAGCTTGCAGGGTGTGCGACGCGTCTCGAAGCCGGGTCTGCGTGTGTACGCGAAATCCACCAATCTGCCCAAGGTGCTCGGCGGCCTCGGCGTGGCGATCATCTCCACGTCCACCGGCCTGCTGACCGACAAGCAGGCGGCCAAGCAGCGCGTGGGCGGCGAAGTCCTCGCTTACGTCTGGTAAGGGAGGTCAGGACAAATGTCGCGTATTGGTAAGAAGCCCATCGCAATTCCGGCCGGCGTCGACGTCACCGTCGACGGCCAGGATGTGGCGGTGAAGGGGCCTAAGGGCGCCCTCTCGCTGACCATCGCCGAGCCGATCACCGTCGCCAAGGGCGAGGACGGCCAGCTCGAGGTCGCCCGTCCGGACGACGAGCGCCGCAGCCGCTCGCTGCACGGCCTCACCCGCACCCTCGTGTCGAACATGATCGTCGGTGTGACCCAGGGCTACGAGAAGAAGATGGAAATCTTCGGCGTCGGTTACCGTGTGGCGCTCAAGGGGCAGAACCTCGAGTTCGCCCTCGGTTACAGCCACCCGGTGCCGATCGAGGCGCCCGAGGGCATCACGTTCGCGGTGGAATCGCCCACCAAGTTCTCCGTGTCCGGAATCGACAAGCAGAAGGTCGGCCAGATTTCGGCGGTCATCCACGGTCTGCGCAAGCCCGACCCGTACAAGGGCAAGGGCATCCGCTACGCAGGCGAGGTCGTTCGCCGCAAGGTCGGAAAGACGGGTAAGTGATCATGGCGCAAACCGAAAACCAGAAGATCAAGCGCATCCCGCGTGGCAAAGATGTCTCGACCACGCGCCGTCTGTCGAAGGTGCGCCGTCACTTCCGCCTGCGCAAGAAGGTCGCCGGCACCACCGAGCGTCCCCGCCTGGTGGTCAACCGCTCCGCGCGTCACCTGCACGCGCAACTGGTCGACGACTCGATCGGCAAGACCATCGCCGCCGCCTCGACCGTCGAGGCCGACGTGCGTGCGCTCGACGGCGACAAGTCGGCCAAGGGCAAGAAGGTCGGCCAGCTGCTGGCCGAACGTGCCAAGGCCGCCGGTGTCGAGGCCGTCGTGTTCGACCGTGGTGGTCACGACTACCACGGCCGGATCGCCGCCCTGGCCGATGCCGCTCGCGAAGGTGGGTTGAAGTTCTGATGACCACACTGCTCAAGACTCGAATTAACGGAAGGAACGTCTGATGCCGGGACGTCAGAGGCGTGACGGCGGAAGCGGACCCGCCGGACAGAATGGCAGCGCCCCCGAGGGTGGCCGCGGCGACCGTCGCGGTGGTGGCGGCGACCGTCGTGGCGGCGGTGACCGCCGCGACAACGCCGCCGAGAAGAACCAGCTCGAGCGGGTCGTCGCGATCAACCGTGTCTCCAAGGTCGTGAAGGGTGGTCGTCGCTTCAGCTTCACCGCCCTCGTGATCGTCGGTGACGGCAACGGTCTGGTCGGAGTCGGCTACGGCAAGGCCAAGGAAGTTCCCGCGGCCATCCAGAAGGGTGTCGAGGAGGCTCGCAAGGGCTTCTTCCGCGTCCCGATGATCGGCAGCACCATCACCCATCCGGTACAGGGCGAGGCGGCGGCCGGTGTGGTCATGCTGCGCCCGGCCTCTCCTGGTACCGGTGTGATCGCCGGTGGTGCGGCGCGTGCCGTGCTGGAATGCGCTGGCATTCATGACATTCTGGCGAAGTCGCTCGGTAGTGACAACGCCATCAACGTTGTGCACGCGACCGTTGCCGCGCTCAAGATGCTGCAGCGTCCGGAAGAGGTCGCGGCTCGCCGTGGCCTGCCGCTCGAGGACGTTGCCCCTGCGGGCATGCTGCGTGCGCGCGCTCAGGCAGCGGGAGGTGCCAGGTAATGGCAGATCTCAAGGTGACCCAGATCAAGAGCACGATCGGCGCCAAGAAGAACCAGCGTGAGAGCCTGCGCACGCTCGGTCTGCGCAAGATCCGGCAGACCGTGGTTCGTGAGGACACCCCTCAGAACCGTGGCCTGATCAACGTCGTGCGCCACCTCGTGACCGTTGAAGAAGTCGGGCAGGAAGGTTCACGATGACCATCAAGTTGCATCACCTGCGTCCGGCTCCCGGCGCCAAGACCGAGAAGACCCGGGTGGGTCGCGGTGAAGGCTCCAAGGGCAAGACCGCGGGCCGTGGTACCAAGGGCACCAAGGCACGCAAGAACGTCCCGGCCGCCTTCGAGGGCGGGCAGATGCCGATCCACATGCGGCTGCCCAAGCTCAAGGGCTTCACGAACCGATTCCGCACGGAATACCAGGTCGTGAACGTCGGCGCGATCGCCAAGCTGTTCCCCGAAGGGGGCGAGGTCGGCAAGGCCGAGCTGGTCGCCGCCGGTGCGGTTCGCAAGAACCAGCTGGTCAAGGTGCTCGGCGACGGTGAGATCGGCGTCGCGGTGCAGGTGACCGTGGACAAGGTCACCGGTTCCGCGAAGGAGAAGATCACCGCGGCCGGTGGCACCGTCACCGAGCTGGGCTGACGGTACTCTGCAAGCAGTGGCATCGGATGAGTGAAGGCTCGTCCGATGCCACTGTTAGAGTTCAATTGTTGTCTGCCAAAGCCTCGTCATGGTTTTCGGCGTCCCTCCTGAGCGGAATCAGGGAACTGGACATCGCTGAAATATCCATGTCATGACCATGTCGTTCGCCAGGAGGATCAGTGCTTTCCGCCTTCGTATCGGCCTTCCGGACTCCGGACTTACGGCGGAAGATTCTCTTCACGCTGGGGTTGATCGCGTTGTACCGTGCCGGTGCTTCGCTGCCGTCCCCCGGCGTCGACTACAAGGCGGTCCAGGAGTGCATCGACCTGGTCTCCGGCGGTGAGTCCGCCGGTATCTACCAGCTGATCAACCTTTTCTCCGGTGGTGCGCTGCTGCAGTTGTCGGTCTTCGCGATCGGCATCATGCCCTACATCACCGCGAGCATCATCATCCAGCTGCTCACCGTCGTCATCCCGCGGTTCGAGGAATTGCGCAAGGAAGGCCAATCCGGCCAGAACAAGATGACGCAGTACACCCGATATCTATCGGTGGCGTTGGCCATTTTGCAGGCGACCGGTCTTGTCGCGCTCGCGGCCCGCGGCCAGCTGCTGCAGGGCTGCCAAAAGGACATCCTTGCCAATACCAGCGTCTTCGGCATGATCGTCATCGTTCTCGTGATGACGGCGGGCGCGTCGCTGGTCATGTGGTTCGGCGAACAGATCACCGAGCGCGGTATCGGCAACGGTATGTCGCTGCTGATCTTCGCCGGCATCGCAGCGCGCATTCCGACCGAGGGCAAGTCGATCCTGGACAGCCGTGGCGGCCTGGTGTTCGGCCTGGTGTGTGTCGCTGCCATGGCGATCATCACCGCCGTGATCTTCGTCGAGCAGGGCCAGCGCCGGATCCCGGTCCAGTACGCCAAGCGTGTGGTGGGGCGGAAGATGTATGGCGGCTCGTCGACCTACCTGCCATTGAAGGTGAACCAGGCGGGCGTCATCCCGGTGATCTTCGCGTCGTCGCTGCTGTACCTGCCCAACCTGGTGGCGCAGCTGACCTCGTCGCAGAACAATCCGGACCCGAGCTGGTGGCAGAACATCATCCAGAAATATCTGGTGAATCCGGGGAACCCGGTCTATATCGCGATCTATTTCGGTCTGATCGTGTTCTTCACCTACTTCTACGTCGCGATCACCTTCAATCCGGAGGAACGCGCCGACGAGATGAAGAAGTTCGGCGGCTTCATCCCGGGGTACCGGCCCGGTAAGCCGACCGCCGACTATCTCAACTTCGTCCTGAGCCGCATCACCCTCCCCGGCTCCATCTACCTCGGTCTGGTCGCGGTGCTGCCGAACCTGTTCCTCGACATCGGTTCCTCCGGTGGCCCCCAGAACCTTCCGTTCGGCGGTACCGCGGTGCTGATCATGGTGAGTGTCGGTTTGGACACCGTGAAGCAGATCGAGAGCCAGCTGATGAATCGAAATTACGAAGGGTTCCTCAAGTGAGAGTTGTACTGCTCGGTCCGCCGGGTGCCGGCAAAGGCACCCAGGCCGTCCTGCTGTCGGAGAAGCTGGGCGTCCCGCACATCTCGACCGGGGACCTGTTCCGCGCGAATATCAGCCAGCAGACTTCGCTGGGGCGCGAAGCGCAGAAGTACATGGACGCGGGCGATCTCGTGCCGAGCGATGTGACCAACCGCATGGTCGAGGCGCGGGTCAACGAGCCCGACGCCGTCAACGGTTTCGTGCTGGACGGCTACCCGCGTACGGTCGACCAGGCCGACGCGCTGGAGAAGATTCTCAAGGACATGGACACCAAGCTCGACGCGGTGCTGTGTTTCGTCGTGCCGGAAGACACGGTGGTGGGACGGATGCTCGCCCGTGGCCGCGCCGACGACAACGAGAGCGTGATCCGCAACCGGCTCCGGGTGTACCGCGACGAGACCGAGCCGCTGCTGGAGCACTACGACGGGCTGGTCGTCACGGTGGACGGCGTCGGCGATGTCGACGAGGTCAACGCGCGGGCGCTGCGCGCGCTGGGCCACTGATGTCGCTCGGGCTGGAGCGCTGAGGCCGGGATGGTCTTCCACCGCAAGAAGAAGGTCGTGCCATTCCGCACGGCAGGTGAACTGGATGCCATGGCGGCGGCGGGCGCGATCGTCGGCCGTGCCCTGGTCGCCGTGCGCGCGGCCGCCAAGCCAGGGGCATCCACCCTGGAGCTGGACGAGGTCGCCGAACAGGTGATCCGAGATGCGGGCGCGGTCCCGTCGTTCAAGGGCTACCACGGATTCCCCGCGTCCATCTGTGCGTCGGTGAACGACCGTGTGGTGCACGGGATTCCGAGTGCCGAGGAGATCCTCGCCGAGGGCGATCTGGTCTCCATCGACTGCGGCGCGATCCTCGACGGCTGGCACGGTGATTCGGCCTGGACCTTCGGCATCGGCACGATCATCGAGGCCGACCGGTTGCTCAGCGAGGCGACCAAGGTGTCGATGGAGGCCGGTATCGAGGCAATGGTGCCCGGTAACCGGCTCACCGACGTCTCGCACGCCATCGAGCTGGGCACCCGCGCCGCCGAGAAGACACACGGACGTGGCTACGGCATCGTCGACGGCTACGGTGGTCACGCCATCGGCCGGGAGATGCACCTCGACCCTTTCCTCGCCAACGAAGGTGAGCCGGGTAGGGGCCCGAAACTCGTGGTGGGATCGGTCCTCGCGATCGAGCCGATGCTCACTCTCGGCACCACCCAGACCAAGGTCCTCGACGACGACTGGACCGTGGTCACGCTCGACGGCAGTCGTGCGGCACATTGGGAGCACACCGTCGCCGTCACCGAGGACGGCCCCAGGATCCTCACCCTCCGCCCGGAGTAGACGCTGCCAGCGGACTGGCATCAATTGTTACACAACCTGCAGTGGTACCATTTTCCGTACCACTGCAGGGAGATGACATGGCCGAGGCAATTACCGTCAGCGAGGCACGGAAGCATCTTTTTCCGTTGGTAAAGCGGGTAAATGAGGATCACGACACGGTCGAGATCGTGTCGAAGTCGGGGCAGGGAAATGCTGTCCTCATGTCCAAAGAGGACTACGACTCCCTTATCACTACGCTGGAGTTGCTGAGCGACAACGGGCCGAGGCTGCTGAAGTCGATCGCGCAGGCCCGCGCGGGCCGCGTTCACGAGCATGAGCTGCTCGAGTGAGGCTCGTCTTCACGGAGCTTGCGTGGGAGGAGTACGCGTCCTTTCTTCAGCGTGACCGCACTGTTCTGAAGCACGCGAACGCGGTGATCGCCGACATTGTGCGCGATCCATTCGACGGCATCGGGAAACCCGAGCCGTTGAAGCACCAGCTGGCCGGGTTCTGGTCGAGGCGGCTCACGCAGGAACATCGAATCGTCTACCAGGTCACCGGCGAGGATATCGTCATAGTCCGAGTCGGCGGCCACTACGAAAAGTCCTAGGCGAAATGGCATGTGGCGCAACATGTTACTTCCGGCACCACGGGGGAGGCCGAACCGCGCAACTTTCGGCCATATATCGCTTGATGCCGAGCAGAGTGCGACTCGCGGACGATCTGCGACGAGCCTATGCGGTGTCGGATCAGTAGGCCGATCGCACGGTGTGCATGTCCGTCTAGCAGTTCTGACTTGTCAATCGACGACGAGGTCAGCCCGGCGGCTCGCGCGGATTACCCAGGTCCGCAGTGGCATGTCGAACTCGCCCTCGACCGTTTCCGGCCTGCTGCGCAGGTAGTCCGTGACACGGCCGAGCACCTCGGTTCGCTGTTGGGCCGAAACCACCAGTGTGTACGAATACGTCCCGATGGTCGCGGCGAGCGATTCGGCGGTCCGCCGATGGGCATGCGGGAACTCAGCGTGCTCGAAATCCTGGAATAACGGGTGCTCGGGCAGCTTGTCGTCACCCGATTTCGGCAGTGGGGACGACGTATCCGATCGGGCGACGCGCGCCAGCCCGGCGACCCAGTCGACCCGCATGTCGTCGGTATTCCAGAGCGCTGCGAACACCCCGTCATCGCGCAGTACACGCGCGAACTCCGGGAAGGCGCGCTGCTGGTCGAACCAGTGGAACGCCTGCCCGGCCACGATCGCGTCAACCGAGCTGTTCGGCAGCGGAATCGACTCCGCCGCACCGTCATGCGCGGTTACCTCGGGCAGTCGCCGTACGAGCTCGGCGCGCATTTCGGCATCGGGTTCGACCGCGATCACGGTAGCGCCTGCAGCGAGCAGTCCCCCGGTGAGCTTGCCGGTACCTGCACCGAGGTCGAGAACGACTGGCGCCTGCTTGTCCGCAATGGGTTGTAGTGCCCACTGGATGGCGTCCGCCGGGTAGTCCGGCCGGTGTTCGGCGTAGGCGGCGGCATGCACGCCGAAGGAGCTCGCCCGCTTGGCGCGCAGGGCAGTTGTCGCGTCGGGATCGTTCGAATTCCCCATGCGTTCACCCTACGGCGGGGCGGGCGACCCTACGATGCGCCGGGTAGCCGCCGGATGCCCGCGCAGACTTCGGCCGCCAGATCGTCGTAGCCGACGGCGAGCTCGCCGAGGCGCTGCCAGGCCTCCCGGAGGTCCCATTCGGAGGCTCTGGCGAGCGCCGCGTAGGCGTGCGCGGTGAACTTGGCCAGGCGGTCGATCACGGCGCCGATGGTCTCGGTGTGCACATGTGCCGCGCCGTGTGCGGGTGGCAGTTGTACAGTGATCCAGCGGTCGATATCGCGAATCAGTCTCGCGCGCAACGCGTCGATCTCGTCGATGTCCGCGTCGGCCATGGCGAGCATGCGCTCGTGCAGTGTTGTCAGCTCGTGTGCGCAGCGCAGCATCGGGTTTCCTCCCGACAGCTCGCCTCTGCACGCTTGCAGTACTTGATGTTTTGCGGGCAGGGACGTCATCGTCATCGTTTCCCTGATCTCATGCAGGAGCGGACGGTGTCGACAATGGACGAGCCGGAAGGGCGGAAACCGTTCTGCGGAGGCACGATCCACCGGCGGTACTTGGCGTGGGCATCGACGGGGGAGGGCAGTGCGATCTCGCCGCCTCTGGGCACGATCGACACGTTGAGGCGGAACAGTTCGGCGAACAGCCGGACGTCGTCGGATAGATCGGGGTGGATCAGGAAAGTCCATCGCCCGGATCGCACGTGGGAAATAATCGGACCCGGCTGGATTCGCCGGTGGGCGAGTTCGCTGCGGACCTGCTGCCCGAGCGCGGCGGGCATCGTGATCGCACCGACGAAGCCGGCCCGGACGACGATTCGGCCGATCTCGGGGTGGACACCGGCGGGCAGGTCGCAGGTGTGTCGGTAGTAGGCGCATCGTGCGGTAGGTGTATCCGCTAACGCCATTTGGTCCATGGGAGCCTCGGCTAGCTTCGTCTGTCTTCTCAGGTCGTCCGGTCGGTGCTATGGCGTCGGTGCTGTGATCCGGCGCACCTTTCGGGCGCTGTTTCAGTAGAGCACTCCCACGGAACGGTATTAACATTCCGTTCAATTTGTTCTCGGAAGATTCCGCTGCGCCCCGGTCACCGGCGTAACTCGACGCACATTCCTATATTCAGTTTGTCTCACTAACTGCTGGTCTAATCACCGGCGAGCGGGCGGTCGGGAACCCATGGCATCCTGTTCATCGCCGTTCGCTATAAGAGCCGCAAGTTTGCTGCGACATCTTGTGGTGCGGCTCATGGCGTCGTTCGGAAGAACAGTGCGCGGTCGCCGTGCTCGGCCAGTGGTGTGGTGACGCCGATCTGCCGCAGGCCGCTGTCGGGCAGGTAGGTGAGGTTCGAGAACATCTTCGTGTTGCCGAAGGCGGCGCGGAGCTTGGTCTCGGTCGCCCGGTCGGCGTTGTAGTCGGCGAGGGTCTTGAAGTCCAGTGGCGCGAGCGGCTTGTCGAGCGGGGCCTGCCCGGCCGGGCGGCCGAGCGCGGCATACTGGGTGGCCGCGCCGTGCTCGTACCAGCACAGCTCGTAGGCCACGTTCTCGGTGACCGTGATGGCCGCCACCGGCCAGTCCTGGGAAAGGCGCAGCGCCAGCGGATGTTTCGCCACCGGCGTGAGCTCCCAGTTCAGGCTCATGACCGTCACCCAGCCGCCGTAGGGCTGGTCGATCAGCACGATGTCGTCGCCGAGGGAGCTCGCGGCGTTCACCTGAGGATCGGCGATCTTCCAGTTCTCCCCGTGCGCACCGAGGTAACTGTCGCGGTCGAGAGGATAGGCGTCGTCGATCGCGTACGCCGCGATGATCGCGGCGCGCACCTGGGCGATGGCATCGCGGTCCGGGCAGTACACGCTCAGCGCTCCGAAGGTGGCGCCGATCTGCACCGGCATCGAAGGCGGGTCCGGCTCCGCGCCCGGCGTGAGCGGCCGCAGGCCGACCAGAGCCAACTTCCAGTTGATCTCCTCGACGGTCGACAGGTCGCCGGAGGACTTGAACATGACCTGCTGCTGGGTCAGCCGCCCGGCCTGTTCGAGCGTGCGGCAGCCCAGCTCGAGCAGCGCGCGATGCGATTTGGGCGTGAGATCCAGGTCCTGAATCCCGCACGCGCGCAATCGGATCGACATGCTCGTGGAGGTCAGGGCCGAATACCGTTCGCGATACATGGCGATGGCCTGTTTGCGTGAGCGCCCGACCATCAGCGTCCGCAGCAGGGTGCTCAGGCTGGCGAGGTACTTGCCGGAGAGGTCCGGGTTCGCGGCGGCGAGTGCGGCGCGGATGCGGGCCGCCTCCTCGGTTGCCGCCACCGCGGCGCCCTGGTCGAGCCTGCCCAGCCAGACGCCGCACTTGGACAGCCCATCGGCGCAGGGACCGGCGACTTCCGGATGCGCCCTTGCCACGTGCCGGTACACGTCGCATGCGCGGCGGATCGTCGTCGTCGCGAGCTCCCTGCGACCGCTGTGCCGCGCGGCCTGCTCGAAGGATCGCAGCGCATCGTTCAGCTCGCCCGCGAGGCGTGCCGTCAGTACCTGGCCTCTGGAGAGCAGTCGCAGGCGGATCGCCACCGCTTCCTCGGCGGGCGCAAGCGCCTCCCTGGTCCGATCGCGGACCGACCCATTGGTCTTGGTGGCGATCAGGCCCTTGGCGAGTTCGCCGAGAGAGGCGGCGAGCCGCAGCTCGGATTCGACCGAACGGTCGAGGGCCGCATACCGATCGTCGCCGATCCGGCGCTCCAGCGCGTCCAGATCCATCGCGATCCTCGTTTCCAGCATGATCCTCCGCCAACGCGCGGCGGTCCGCGCAACGCATCTTTTTGGGCGAGTCTGTCACGGTTACCGCCTGCGCGCACCTGGATCCGCCGAGGCCCGGTGGACCCGTTCATGAGTGAGCGTAGCGAGCGAGCAACAGGCACACCGTTATAGCGGTCATGACGGAGCCGAGCGTCAGTGCGGTGGGAGTCGACGAGCGAGCGTTGCGAGTGAACAGCGACCGTGGTCATGGTGGAACCGAGCGCGAGCGCGGTGGAGTCATCAGCGCGGCGGTGCAGGCGACCTGTGCGGCTGCCCGGGCCATAGGCAAGGCATGATCGAGAGTCGTGCGAGCCCTCTTGCAGCGCGTGACTTCGGCGCAGGTGACTGTCGATGACCAGGTCGTCGGTCGCATAGACCCGGCCGACCACGGTGTCCCGCACGGTCTGCTCGTTCTGGTCGGAGTGACCCACTCCGACACCGAGGTGACCGCGAAGACGTTGGCCGAGAAAGTGTGGTGGCTGCGGATTCTGGAGGGCGAGCGCTCGGCCGCGGATCTGCGCGCTCCGATCCTGGTGGCCAGTCAGTTCACCCTGTACGCGGACACCGCCAAAGGTAGGCGCCCCTCGTGGTCGGCGGCCGCTCCCGGCGCCACCGCGGAACCCCTCGTCGATGTCTTCGCACAGGCGCTGTGTGAACTGGGCGCCACGGTCGCCACCGGTCGGTTCGGCGCGCATATGCGGATCGAGCTGGTGAACGACGGGCCGGTAACCCTCCTGCTGGAGATTTGAGCGGATCGGCGGTACTCCGGACCGGCGGCTGTCGACTCCGTCCGTGATTGCATTGTGTCGCGGCCGATCTCGGGTCCGAGATCCAGCCGCGTTGTTGTCGATAGCGGATACCTGCTTGTGGCGGTGGAAACACCTGGCCTGCAAGCGACCAGCGCCGGCAAGCCCTGGTGCCGTGGTCGATCGGTAGTTATGTGATGACCTGGCCGTTGACGGTGACCGAGGCCGGGAAACCCGCTGTGCAATGGCCCGTATAGCTCGATCCTGCCGCACCGGGAGGCTTCCCGCTCGTGGGAGCCTGTGATTGGGGACCTGCGTTTCAGGCGGCATGCAAGAATGGGGGGATTGTAGGCAAGGCCATGGGGGCCGATAAGGATGACCGGCGGAAGCGAACAGTGAGCGATCAGGACAAGGACAACCCAGGCGGGGAAATCCCGGGCGACGCCAACGAGAACAACGAGGCGCCGGATGTCGGTTTCAGTTTGTCGCCGGATGCCCCGGATGCTGCGGATGCGCCGGATGTTGCGGATGTAGTTGAGGGTGTCGTGGTTTCTGAGGGGGGTGGTGAGGCGGCTGAGGGCCGGGATCGGGTGTTGGCGCGGGAGATCGCGGATGTGTTGGCTGGGGCTGCTCCGGAGGGGTGGCGGCAGTTGGATGCGGTGTTCGCGTTGACCACGGTCAATGGGTATGCCGAGGTGGTTTATACCGATGGTGAGCGTTCGATGCGCGCGGAGCCGCCTGCGGTGGTGTTGGAGCGGGTGCGGGAGCATCGGGGGTTGGTCGCGGAGTTGGATGGGGAGCCGTGGTGGCGGTTGCTGGTCCGGTTGAGTGCGGTGGGGGAGTTCGAGGTCGATTACGACTTCGGTGATGAGCCGTTCCCGGATGGGCAGTTGTTCGAGCCCGAGTCTTATCGCGCGGATGTGGAAGTGTTCCCGCGTGAGACGTTGCCGGTGTGGCTGGCTGCGTATATCGGGCATGGTGGGCGGCAGGCGCGTACCCCGCAGGACGCGGCGGTAGGGGCTCGGGCCGACCGGGCGGGCAAGGTGTGGCCGTCGTTGGCGGAGAACGAGTTTCCTGATTTCCCGGAGATGTGGGCGCGGTGGGCGTGTATTTCGGCGGCTTTCGTCGCGGCGGGTTCGGATTGGGGTCCGCGGGTGTTGCCGTCGATGGGCTGGTTCGAAAGCTCGCGGCGTGGTGGGTGCACGTTGTATTCGCTGCCGGGTGGTCGTGCGGTGTTGTCGGGTGGGGTGTGGGAGTCGGCGAATCTGGATGCCACCTATAACGATGGTGCGCCGATGCCGAGGTTTTATGCGGGCGCACCGGAGTGGGTGGCTAATCCGGTGCTGAACCCGCGGGCAGCGACGGGGTTGATGTCGTTTGTTTATTGGTGGGAGGGTGGGCGTTGGTATCGGGGTGAGTCCCCGTCGGCGGAGCAGTGCGCTACGGCGGTGCCGGGGGTGTGGACGGCGAACACGGTGGTCGGGATCGTCGCGGGTTTGGCCGCGCAGCCACCGAGCGCGCAACACCGCAGCGCCGCGGCGGCTTTGGTGTCTGCCGCCGAGGTGGGTGTGGTGACCCGGGACACGGTGGTGAACCTGTTCGCCGAGGACGACCGGTTCGATATCGATGGCGCGATGTATCAGTTGACGCTGGCGGGGGTGGTGGCGTCGCTGCCACAGCAGATGCCGGAAGAGGAAGCGATCTTCCGGGTCCGTTCCTATGTCGAGGGTCGTGGTTTGGACACGACGGGTTACCCACTCGATCAGCTGGTCGGTGACCGGTTCAGTTGCGGCTGGATGGTGTATGTGCCGGTACCTCGGGGTGAGATCGCGATCGGCCGGGCCATCTTCTATATCGCTGATGACGGAGTGCTGGAGCACTCGTCGTCCTCGATCGCTCCGACCACGTTCGTGAAGGGTTTCGAGCAGCGTTTCCAGCAACGCCAAGGCGCGCAGGTATGACCAGGTCCAGCTCGGTTACGCGGGAAAGATGAGGGTTGCGCATGACGCAGAACGAAAGCCTCGACGTCGACACCACAGCTTTGAAAGAAGCCGGCGGTGCTCTCGCCGAGGCCCAGGAAGCGTTGATCAACCACAGCAGGACAGCGGCGTCGTTGTGGGGCAAGTTCCTGACCGTCGCCGCGGGTGATGATTTCAGCGAGGACTTCATCCGAGACAAGGGCGGGCAGCAAGGCCTGCGGACACAGTTCACCGCGGTGCACGACGGAAACAACAGTGCCGCCGAGGTGGTCGGTGCCGCGTCCAAGGGGCAGGTCGATGCGGCGGATTCGTTGAAGAATGTCGATATCGGGTCCGGTCACACCATCGCCAACACTGTCCCGAACGTCACGGTGAAGGGTTGAGGCATGGCGGATGATTTTGCCGACGCTTCCTTCGCGGAAGCGATGGATTCCTTTACCCAGCAGATGCAGTTGATTTCGGGGTTACAGCAGCAGCGGGCCCGGTTGACCGCGTCGGCTTCGGTGCGGGATCGGCGGGTCACGGTGACGGTCAACGCCGACGGTGTGGTGATCGAGACCAAGTTCTCCTCGGATATCGACGATTTGGATTACGACGAGATCGCCGCGGCGATGACCCAGGCCGCGCAGCAGGCCGCCGCGGAGATCGCTCGCCGGACCGACGAACTCCTCGCGCCGTTGACCGAGCAGAAGATGACGATGCCCAAGTTCTCGGACCTGGTCGAGGGGTTCCCCGACGTGCAGGGACAGATCCCCGCCGCGCCGGTCGTGTCGCTGGCCCCACCGAACGCGGTGGAACGTCAAGAGGTAGCCGACGACGAACCGGGTCGGGTAAGGCCGTCGGATCGGTCTTCTGGAGTTTACGATTCCAGCTGGTGACCTGAGATGGGTTGCCATGTCCGCTGATTCGGTGCTATCGAATTTCGATGGGGTTTCGGTAGCGCGTGTGTGGTGTGGTCGGTCCGTCCCTGAGTATTTCGGGCTGTGTGTCCGATCTTATTTCCGTCGGGTCCGGGTGATCTGACATGGGTATTCCGTTTCCTCCTCCGGGGATGGCGTGGCTCAGTTATCTGGTCGGTGTCAAGCTGCCGACGATCGATGAAGACGACGTCGGCCAGGTGCAGCAGGGTTTCGAGCATCTGCAGCAGAACATCAACGGCACGGTGATTCCGGTGGTGGCCATGGCGCGGAACAAATCGCGTCGGGCGTATCCGGAGGGTGACGGCGCGGATGGTATCGACAAATATTTGGCGCGGATCATCTCGCACAACAAAAGTGTCGCGGGTGGCTATGGTGAGCTGGCCAAAGGGATTCACAGTTACCGCGGTCAGGTCGTCTCGGCGAAGCTGAACGGTATCTTCGGGCTGATCTGGATGGGCACCGAGTTCGCCAGCAGTAGTCTGTGGGGTCCGGGTGCGCCGTTGCAACAGGCGTACGCGGTCGCCTCGACCCGGATCTTCTTCCGCTGGCTGGCCTCGCGTGTGACACAGGAAACCGCGGAGATCCTGGCGCGTATGGCCACCAGGATCGCGATCGAGGACACCCCACGGCTGGTGCAGTGGATCACCAGTGACGTGGCGAAAGAAATCTTCAAACACATGGGGAAGGAAGCGTTCCAAGAGTTCTACCAGGGGACCGGGCAGGAGCTTCTCGTCGAGGCCGAGATGATCCGTGAGGGTTATCAAGAAAAACTGGACTGGGAAGCGATCAAACAGAACGCGGTGATCTCCACCATCGCCGGCGGTATCGGCGGTATCGGTGGGCTCGGTATGCAGAAGCTGACCCAGAAATTCAACTGGAACAGCGGCGCCCGCTGGGACCGGATACGAACCGGTGTCGTCGTCGGTGGTGGCGCGGGGCTCATCGGCCAGGTCGGAGCGATGGTCTCCAACGGCCTGATCTACAACAACTGGCAGACCGATATCTACGCGTGGTCCGGTGGCGTCGCCGGTGGCGCGGTCCCCGGAGTGATCGGCGGGTTCCGCGCACCCCGGGTCGGTGAAGGCCAACGGATGCGCCGCAGCGACTTCACCCTCATCGCCGGACAACCCGATATCGGTGACGGCACCACAACCAGCAACCCGACAACCACCACCACAACCCCCCCGATAAACACCAACACCGGCACCAACACCGGCACCGGCACCGGCACCAACACCGGGGCCGGCACCGGGGTCGGGGTCGGGAACGGTCGGGCGTCCGGCGATACCTCGCCGACAGCGAACACGACCACGAATCAAGGGCACAGCAACACCACCACCGAGCCCGGCCACGCCGAGGGGAACGGGTCCGATACTGCGGCGGCATCGAACACCGCCGAGGACGGATCCCCACAAGCATCGCAAGCCTCGGCGTCGACCGCGCCGCCTGCCGCGGCAGCCACCACCACTACCGAGACCGGTGCCGGACCGGCTGGTGGTGCGGTAGGCACCGACCCGCACGGTGGGGCGCTGGTCACCGGAACCCAGCACAGCGAACCCACAGCAGGCCTCGGATCCACCGGGAACACAGCCGCAGACCCCACCCCGGTCGACGGGCAAGCCACCACACACGCCGACACCCCTGCCCCCGCCACCGGCGCCCCGCCACCGACACCCCCGCCACCGACACCCCTGCCACTGGTGGGCCTGCCGCCGGCGCCCCTGCCGCCGGTGCTGGTGGGTCTGTTGCTGGTGGGCCTGCTGCTGGTGGACCGGCGTCGGGGTCGGGTGCGGGCAGGAGTTCGGCGGCAGTGCCGGGTGGCTCGAGCCAGGCCGGTAGCGGTAGTGCATCGAGTACTGCCGGTGCCGGGCGCTCGTCGTCTGCCGTGTCGGGTCGGCGCGGTACGAGCGCGGACCGGTCACGGTCGAGCGCGGTACCGGATACCTCCGATACCGAGCCACGAACAACGCCACGCGCTGCCGGTGCCGGGGCCGCCGGATCCGACGCAGCGGCCGCTTTCCGCAACATCATGAGAGACACCACCGGAATCGTCGCAGAAATACAAGCGGCCAGCGCGCCCAGCCACGCCACCAGCGACACCACCAGCGACACCACCAGCGACACAGCTGGCACCCAGGCCGAATCAACCGCCACCCCCGAATCGGCCGCCACCCCCGAATCGGCCACTATCCCCGAATCGGCGGCCGATTCCTCGACCGCGCAACCGGACACGAGCGAGACCGGCGGGGGGCTGGCAGATGACCAACAGGCCCCAACCCACTCGCCCGACCCCGCCACAACCACCCAGTACAACGGCGAGACCGGACCGGAATCCCACGGTGAGCCTCGGGCTGGTTCGGACACTGATGGCGGCACTCGGGCTGATGGCGCGACTTCCGATGACCCGGCCAGGGGTGGTGATTCGGATTCGCGCACTCCGGATGACACGCGGTCCGACGGTGAGGTCAAGCCGGAGTCCGATGGTGAGGTCGGGCCGGAGTCCGAGGGTGAGTCTCGGGCTGGTTCGGACACTGATGGCGGCGCTCGGGCTGATGGTGAGTCTTCGATTGATCCGGATGGTGATTCGGATTCGGATTCGCGCACTCCGGATGACGCGCAGCCGGATGGTGAGGTCGGTCCGGAGTCCGAGGGTGAGTCTCGGGCTGGTTCGGACACTGATGGCGGCGCTCGGGCTGATGGTGAGTCTTCGATTGATCCGGATGGTGATTCGGATTCGGATTCGCGCACTCCGGATGACGCACAGTCCGATGGTGAGGTCGGGCCGGAGTCTGATGGTGAGGTCGGGCCGGAGTCTGATGGTGGGTCTCGGGCTGGTTCGGATGGTGATTCGGGTTCGGGTGGTCGGGGTGATGGGGTTGGTCCGGGTCCGGAGGTGGGCAGTGTCGATTTGACGGGGCAGTGTGCTGCTCGGTCGACGAATGTGTTGGCTGCGCAGTATCCGACTGCGGGTATTCGGCCGGTGGGGTCGTCGGATCCTGCTGGTGTGGGTTCGGATGTGTATCAGAGGCAGATCGGTGCGGAGTTGGTCCGGTCGGGGAGTGGGTTGGCGCCGAGTGCGTCGTTGGAGTCGAAACGGTTGTATAGCGAGGCTGCGGCTGAGCGTAACCGGTTGCGGGAGGAAGCCGAGCGGGTCAAAGGGCAGCAGCGTACGCGTCAGAAGAAACGCACGAGGCGGGTCGGGCGTGTGCAGGGGCGGTTGGAGACCGCGTTGGCGCGGGTGCGGGACGGGCAGCCGATCGCTGCGGGTTTGCAGCAGCAGTTGGATCGGGTGTCCGCGCGTACCGGTCGAACCACCGAGCAGGTGTTGACACAGCGTATCCAGCAACTGCAGGACCGTGCCCAGAGCCGTGAGCGGGTCGAGGGGCAGCGGACCCGGGAGCGTGAACAAGAGCTGGAAACCAAGGCCGGTACGGAAAGAGACCGGCTGCTGAAACTGTCTCGGGATACCGGGCAGGTCACTGGTGAGCGGTGGCGGCGGATGTCGCGGTTCGATCAGCTCGAACACCAGACGATGGTTCTGGGTGAGGGCGCCACCTTGGTGACGGTGCTGGCTTTCGATACCTCCGGGGACAACACCGTCGGTGGGCATGTGGTCCATTTATCTGTTGAGCATGGTGTGGTGATGATCTACGACCCGGAGACCGGGTTGAAGAAGGTTTTCACTCCGGAGGCGATCCCGGAGGTCACCGACAAGATCTGGGTGACCGCGATCCGGTTCGACGGCTCGAAGCTGACCCCTTACACCGTGAATGTCGTCAACGGCGCCGACGACGAAGACGAGCGTGACCGGGTGCGGCGGTTCCTCGACGCGGATGAACAAGACCGGTTGAAACGGCAACTGGATTACGCGTTGGACCGGTTACGCGCCGAGCATCGCGATACCCGTACGCAATTCGATGACCTCGCGCGGGCGGCGGGAGTCAGCGACCCGGACGTGCTGGATGCGTTACGCGACCCCGACCGCTACACCGATGCGCTGGCCCGGCTCCCCGCGCCCGCGCTCACCGAGACAATGACCGTCGCGGAGCAGGTGCGTCTGCTCGAGGCACGGGACCGGTTGCGTGACAGCGTCGCTCACCTGCACAAGGTCGAGCAGACCATGGACTCGTTACAGGAAGCGTTGGGGCAGCCACCGGACCCGACAGCGACCCCCGCCCAGCAGTCCCGCCACCAGCAGCGGGTGGTGGGGCTGCTGGGCGCGGTCACCGACTGGGTCGGAGCGCTCGAGGATATCCGGACCTTGGCCGCGGGCGTGCCACAAGCCCAACTACACCGGTTGCTGGCCGGAGACTTCGAAGCAGAACTGGCCTGGCTGAACGAGACCAGGCCCGACGAGACCAGGCCCGACGAGACCAGGCCCGGTGAGCGGTTGGGTAGGTTGGCGGCGGTGGTGCGCCGCGCCCCGGTGATGGCCGAGAACCTGCAGACCGCCCAGGAGTTGCTGGCCAGGTTCGCGAACCCGACCCCCACCAGGCAGGCCGGGGCCGGGCAGGCCGGGGCCGGGGCCGGGGCTGGGGCTGGGGCTGGATTGCAGAGTCAGGTGAGCCGGCAGGTGGGTTTTGTGCTGGCGCGGTTGAACCAGCAGTTGGATACCGCCCGTAGGCAATTGAATACCGCGGCAGCAGGGTTGGGTGTGGACGAGGACACCCACGCGGGGTTGCTGTCCCCGGAATTCGAGACCACGCTGGCCCGGTCACCGGATTCCTCGCAGTGGCGGGTGGTGTCGGCGAACGCGCACTACTACCACGAGCTTTCCGCTATCGCCGACCAATGCACCGGGCTGCTGTCGCGGATCAACGACCGCACCCGGCATTCCCCGCAATGGCTGACCGATACCACCACCTACGCGACGCAGGCACTGGCATGGGCTGCGGCAGTACAGGCCATGCACGAGGCCACGACCTACGGCAGACCCCAACCCACCCCGGACGCGGCCCCGGACGCGGCCCCGGATGCGACCGGTCCCGACGGGCTGCCTGATGCGCGGGGGCAGGCCCGCACCCCGCAGGAGCTTCGTGCGGAGATCGCGCGGTTGGGTGAGCTGCGGGAGCAGGCACGCGCGCGGCTGCAGACCGAACAGGAAAGGTTGGGAACCGCGATCGCTCAGGCCGCCGCGCAGATCACGCAGCGGGAATCCGACCTGGCCGCGCTGGATTCCGACCGGACCGTGTCGGCTACCCAGCATCGCCGGTTACAGGCCGAACGTGACCTCGCGGCAGGGGGGCCCCGGTGGCGCGACGGGCCGGCGTTGTCGCCGCAAGAGCTGGCCCGGCGAGAGGGGCAGTTGGCCCGCCAGCAGCAGCAGCTGGGTGAACGCCAGCGGATGCTGCAACGGCAGCGGGATAGCCTTGCCCGCTCCAGACAGCGGCTGACCACGCAACTGCGTGCACTGGAAGAATCAGAAACCCAGCAACAGATCAACGAACTCGGACACCGGATCGGCCAGCTCCAAGCACAACTACCCGTCCAACCACCCCCGACCCCGGCCACCGACCCCGATTCCGGCCCTGATACGGCCACCGGCCCCGATACGGCCACCGACCCCGATTCCGGCCCTGATACGGCTGCCGGCCCTGATACCGACCGTGATGGTGGGCTGCGGGCGTGGGGTGGGCGGGTGTCGGAGGCGGAGATGGGCAAGCTGATCCGTCGGGTTTTCGATTGTTCTGATGCGTTGGGGGATTCGTGGCAGAAGCTGGAGCGTGAGCAGCTGGATCTGGGTTCGGTGGCCGGGGTCACCGACACGAACCAGCAGCGTGACGCCGATCGGGGTGTGATGGTCGGTGAGGTCGTCATGGTGGCTGGTCGCCCGTTCCGGTTGGCGGTCACTTCGGCGGGGGTGCCCGACAGTGTGGAGGGGTATCGGGCGGCGCCGGTCGCGGCCGCGGCGGCGCGGGACAGTCTGCGGACCTCGTTGCAGGAGCATGACCCCGCGACACCGGTCACCGAATCCGATCGGGCCGAGATGGTGCGTGCCGCGATCGATGCCGCGCAGGCCGCGGTCGTGCGTTTGACCCGCCGAGATCACACCCGCCGGATCAGTGAGGCGCTGACCGCGGCGCAAGCACAACTGCCCGAAGACGCTGACCCGTTGAGTGAACCCGCCCAAGCGCAGATCCGTGCGCGGGTGCGCCGCCAGATCGACACCGAACTACTCGAGGGTGTTCGGCCACCACAGGCCAGTATCGCGGTGGTCGTGTTGGATACCGGGATCGATGGCCAGCCGGGACAGTTCACCGCGGGCTCGGTCGGCGGTGACCGGGTCCAAGTACTCGACCCGAACAACCCGGACAACTCCCACACCATCACCACCGACACCGACACCGACACCGACACCGACACCGACACCGACACCGATGTTTCCGGGGTCGGTCACACCCTCGGCTTCAGTGTGCCGGACCTCAACAACACCGACACCGGTGCTGGTGCTGGTGTTGTGACTGCGGGTGGACCGCCGACCGATCCGGGCCGCTACATCAGCAGTGGTGTGGTCACCGACTCCCAGGTGTTGTTGCTGCATACCGCCGGGTTGGGGGGGACCTCGCGTTCGGTGGCGTCGCTGGCCGGGGAGTTCGCTAGGCATCCGGATGATCTGAGCACGGCGATGACCGCGCTGGCCGACAACTCCCCGCAAGACCGGGCTCTGGCCGGTGTCGCGGTGTCATGCGCTCCGACCGAACCACAACCACCCACCACACCACAACCACCCACCACACCGCGACCACCCACCACACCACAGCCACCCACCACACCGCGGCCAGGACCGGGGTCGGGGCGGATGGCTGATGCGGTGCTGGCGGCGGGGGTGGCTGATCTGGCCGGGTATCACCTGGCCCGCCAAGATTTGAACGAGGCAGCCGAGGCGCTGCGTGCGGCGCGGCGGCTGGATCGGGAAGCCGGACACCGGCCGGGGGATGGGCCCGGCCGGCGGGAACGGCAGGCACGCACCCTGACCCGGCACGCGGCCCGCAGGCTGGCACAGTTGCAGACCCGGATCGATGCACTGTTCGACACACTCGACGCCCACGCCGACGCCGACGCCGACGCCGACGCCGACGCCGGTGTGGGTGTGGGTGTGGGGCTTTCGCTGTCGCGGCAGCAGCGGTTGCGGGACTTCGGTGTGGTGGTGGCGCGGTGGAACCTGGTCGATACCGCGTTCCGGGCCGCTGATCCGGTAGACGAGGCCACGAGGCGGTCGCATCAGGAGGCCACCGGGGCGGTGCACGCCGCTGCCGCGCGGCTGGCCGCTGATCCGGTGTTACGCCCGATCGCGCAGGTGGACGGTGGTTGGGGCCGAGTCGAGTTCGCTGATGACGCCACCATCGCCGAGGACATAAATGCTGCGGTCGCGCATTTCGATATCGATCTGGGTGAGGTTTTCGGGGTCAGTGATCAGGGTGCGAACGCGGCCCGGCCCGATAACCAGGACTGGATGGACTGCGAGGTTGTGCATACCCCGGTCGGGCCGATCCGGATTTCGGTGGTGTGTCACGGTGAAGACGCCACTACCGATGCGCGTCGGGCTGCTCGGGTGGCCGCGCGGGTAGCCCGGCAACGGCTGGCGGGTTTCGCTGTTGAGGAGCAGGGCGAGTTCACCGCGGAGCAGGCCGGCCAGGCGGTGCGTGATGCCATCGACGCCGCGCAGGCCGCGGTGGTGGCCTTGACCGACAGTGACTACGCGCAGGACCCGCATCCGCCCGAGACCACGATCGCGGCGGTGATCGTGACACCGGGTCGGGACGGGAAACCGTCCCGGTATGCCGCGGGCAGTGTCGGTGATACCCGGGTCCACATATTGCGGGCCCGTGGCGAGTCCGAGACGGTGACCGACGAGGACCCGAACGCGCTCGGCCGTGACGGGGGTCCACGCGAGCGTGACGATCCGCTGCACGGGGACTATGTACACACCGGTGAGCTGGCGGGCACCGATGTGGTGGTGCTGGCCACCCGCGGGTTGTGGGTAAACAACCCCGACCCCGACGAGATGGATCTCGTGCTGGATGAGGGGGCCAACCGCGACCTGCGGGATATGGGCACCCGACTGGTGAACCGGGCACTGCTCAATGGTGCGCCGGGCAATGTCACCGTGGCGCTGGTGTCAGCGACTACTGTCGAGTCGACTCCGCGGCAACTGCCCCCGCCTGCCACGCGGATCCCGGTCTGGTTGCGTCGCTCCTACCGGGTGTTGTCGCAGGAATACAGTCACGCCCACGACGAGTTGTGGCGATTGGCCACCGAGGTGGGGGTGGACCCGGAAACGGTGGTGACCCCGCAGGGATCGGCCGCGGTCATCGCGGAGCTGACCGAGGCGGGCCTGGTCCGGGGGGTGCGGCTGCGTCTGGAACTGGCGGCGAATCATTTCCACGACATCGACACCCGACAACGTCAACTACAACGGTGGCTGACCCGCCCGGACACCCACCCGACACCCGAATTCTCCGACGAGGACACCGACTACCTGATCGCGTTGTCGAATTGGGCGGTATCCCGCCGCGAGCTACACACCGCGATACTGGCCGCGGTCGACGAGTCACTCCTACAACAACGCGGTGAACACACACAACTGCTGCTACAACTACCACAACTCCTCAACAACCCCGACCCCAACAACCCCGACCCCAACAACCCCGACCCCAACCTCAACAACCTCGACCCCAACCACCCCGACCTCGACCTCGACCACCTCGACCTCGACCATCCTGCCGGTCTGGGTCGGTTGCCGGCCGGCCCGGCAGTGGCACTCGCGGTCGGCCGCTACCGCGAGGCCGCCGCCGATCTGACCCGCCACCGAAGCCGGCTATCGGACACCAGCTCCCGCGACGGGAGCTTGGAGATCCCGCCCGGGCTGCGCCGCGGCTACCGGATACTGGTCGCCGAACACGACAACGCCCGGCAGCGGTTGAGCGGGATACTCGGCTCGCTACCGGTCACGATCACCGATCTGACCGGTGCCGACCACCACACCGCGCTGGAAGCCCTACGCGAGTTGGCAGCCGAGGCCAGCACCGAGCAGGACGTGCTACGACAGTTGGCCCTCGAGGTAGCTGCCGACCCGCAGCAGCTACAACAGGTCACCACCGAGCTAGCCGCCTCGCAAGAACTGGTACGCCGGATCGAATGGGTACAGGACCTCACCGAACGCTATCACCGGGCACAGGGTCGGATCCTGCGTCTGGAACAACGTATCCGTGAGCACGGCGACGGACGAGACACCGTGGCTGCTACCCCGCGCCCGACCCTGTCCGCCGACCCCGGGGTGACCGCGCAGCAGCGTGAACGGGCGGCGCGGCGGTGGCGGACCATTCAGTGGTTCGCGCAGTCGGCCGGGGACCGCGACCCTTCGCCCGCGGATCTGGGGTCGTTGTGGGCGATCACCGATTCCGGAACGCAGCGGGCGTTGATCACCGCCATCCCGGAACTGCTCGTCCAGGCCGAAGGGCTGCCGTTGGAGGTTCGTGACGAGGCGATGCGGCTGATGCTGCGACGGGCGCAGCGGCAGGCCGATGCGGACCCGCGGCAGTCGGCGGGGACGGATCTGCGGGTCGAGTTGTTGTCGGCGGCTGAGGCGTGGGCGGCGCAGGTGCCTGGGCATCCGGCGGTGCGGATGGTCGGCGAATCCGGGGCCATGTTGGTGATCGGTGACTTGGATGCCGCCGAAGAAGTGCGGTACCACGCGGTGGATCAGCGTTCCCGGGCGGGGGTAGGGACCTTGATGCAGGCCACCGCGGCGGCGGTGGATGATGTCGCCAAGGCCGGGCGCCCGACCGCGGCGGTGGTGTGGCTGGGCGCTGAGGGTGCCGGGTTGGCGGGGGCGGTGGCCACGATGCTGCGGACCCGGACCGACACCAACCAGCCGCTACCGCAGGTGGTGCTGGTCGGGCACGACGACCTCACCCCGACACCGCAACCGGATCCCGGCCGGCCGCAACCGGACCCGGACCTGGTGCTGCACGCTTTCGATGACGGGGCGTTAGCGGCGTATCAGGACCGGATCGATATCGACGTACCCGATCCGGGGGTGGTGGCGTGGGAGCTGTCTCACCACCTCGAAGGTGTGGCCAACAACTGTTTCCCGGAATCGGCCCGCAGTGGGTTGCTGCGAATTCTGACCAACCTGGAACGCGATCCCGATACCGATCCGGCCGTGCTCGCCGACCTGACACGCCGGATCCAGTTGATCGACCTGTACGGGGTACCCGACCACGGGATCAACGGTGTTTTCGGTGCGATGCTGGCCGGGGCGGGCTGGGCCCCGGACGGGTTCGCCGACTTCGACGCGATGGCCGCCGCGGTCCCCGAAGACGGTGTGATGATCGCCGCGGTCGCTTTCGACGGCTTCCAACACCACGGTGTGGTCGGCTCCCACGCAGTCGAGCTCTACCGGGACAACGATCAACTCATGGTCCAAGACGGCGACCGCCCCCCGATACCCTACGAACTATGGCGCCGCCAGCTGCCCCCGGTAGTCAGCTTGCACGGTATCGCGATCAACCCCGACGGGTCAGCAGTCGACCCCCTCGATGACCAAGGCCGCAGCCAAGGCACCGCCGGGATCGCCTTCCCGATCTCCAACATCGGTGCACTCCCCGGTGATCCCGGCTTCGGCGCAGCCACCACCGGCCTGGCAGACCGGCCGCTCAACCCACCACCACCACTGACGCCCGAGCAGACGCAGGCCCGGCTGCAACGAGAACTGGCCGACCTGACCGCGCGGCGAGACACCGCGCTCGCCGCGGTGAACAACGCGGCAGACAAGTTCAACGAGCTGAACCCGACACGCACCGAGCGTGCGGACCAGGACTCGCGGATCGCGTTGCGCTCGAAGGGATTCCTCGCCGAACTCAACCGGCTGGCGGGTACGTTGCCCGCCGAGTTGCCCGCTGACCCGGGGCCGCTGCTGACAAACGAGGTGCTCAACCCGTCGCTCGACCCATCACACACCCAACCGCCCGGGTGGCAGGTACTGGCCGCGCACACCAACCACTACCACGAGCTGGCCGACATGGCCGATCAGGTCACGGTGTTGCTGGCCGAGGTAGCCGAGCGGGACCAGCATTCGCCGCAGTGGCTGGCAGCGGCCGGGCGCTTCGCCACCGCACTCCCCGCGTGGGGCACCGCACTGGACGCGGTCCGCGACGCACACCTGAACCCGATCGACAACGCCCAGGGACGCGAACTCATCCGCCGGGTCGCCGCCGCGACCGACCCACTGCGGGCAACCTGGGCGGCCCTCGCCCGAGACACCATGGACCTGGGGTCGGTTGTCGGGGTGAGCGATCGAGGCCCGGACAAAAACACCAACCAGGACGCGATGGCCGCCGACGTGGTCATGGTCGGTGGCAGGCCGATCCGGTTCGCCATCGTCTCCGACGGGGTGTCGGTGTCGGTGGACGGCCACCGTGCCGCGTCTGCGGCGGTCGCGGCGGCCCGCAAGAGCCTGCGCACGGCGTTGGAAAAACACTCCGGCACCCCGATCACCGACGATGAGCGCCGGGACATGGTGGCCAAAGCCATCGATGCGGCACAGACCGCGGTGATAGAGCTGACCGAGCAGGACTACGGCGATATCCGCGATCGGGCCATCGCGGATATCGAGAAGGGCTACAACCCGAAGGGCATCAAGCGGCCGCCGCAGGCCACCATCGCGTTGGTGCTGGTGGACCCGGGGCAAGACGGAAACCCGGGTCGGTACACGGCGGGGTGGGTCGGCGACAGCCGGGTCGACGTGCTCGACCCGACCGACCCCGGCAAGTCGCGCACAGTGACCTTCGACCATTCGGCCGTCGGGATGCGGATGATCTTCGACGCGGTCGACGAGACGGGCGTCGATATCGCGGATGTCGGCCACGTGGTAGGTGAGGCGGAGGCGAGCAGCGGCCCGTTGATGAACGTGCTCGGCTTCGGCATGCAGAACGCGCAGCGCGACGGCGGCGGTGGCCCGCCGAAAGACACGCAGCTCCACCACCGCTATCTCACTGACGGCGATGTCTCCGACACCGACATCCTGTTCGTCCACACCGACGGGATCGGCGGCAAGAGCCGGCAGGCCCCGTCGTTCGCGCAGGCCTTCGCGGCGCACAACGGTGACCTGACCGCCGCGCCGGCCGCGCTGGCCGACCTGGAGCTGGACGGCGGCGAAACCGACAACATCACGGGCATCGCGGTACTGTGCACCCCCACCGAACCCGGCGACCCCGCAGCACAGCCCGTGCGACGGAGGAACGACGCATGGCTGCGGGCTGGACTGTCGGACCTGGTGGAACACCACCAAGCGCAGCAAACCATGGCGGCCGCGGCCGAGCAGGTGCGGTCGGCACGCAGGCAGGACTGGCGTAGCGGACATCCCGTGAACGAGGGGCCGGGACCGAGGGAAACGGCGGCTCGCAAGCTCGCGCGGCAGGTGGTCCGCCGCTACCGCGAACTGGAGAACCGTGCCGACGAGTTCATCGACACACTGGGTGTCGAGGTGCCTGAAGGTCTTTCACCACGACAGCGGCACGAGTTGCTGCGCTTCGCCGGCTTGGTCGCGGACTGGAGACAGGCGCGCAACGAGCTGCGGTTGACCGATCCAGCCGACAACTCGCCGGAGGCGCAGGCGGTCGGTCGCCGATATGTCTGGGCCCACGCTCAGGTCCAGTCGGCCGCACAGCGGTTGGCCACCGATCCCGTGTTGCGTCCGGTCGCCGAATACGACGGCGGATGGGGTCCATTGCTCCGGCAAGGTCGTGAGATGTCCGGAGGGTTGGGCGTCCAGCCCGCCTCGACCCCAAACCGACCTGCCGATACCTCGCCTTCCGACCCACGACTGCAGTGGGCGTCGGGGGCTGGAAACCCAACCCCCGATGCCGTCGCGGACCTCGACCCGGTCGACCGGGTCGAGGTCGACCTGGGGTCGGTCGTGGGGGTCAGCGACCGCGGCGCGGCCAAGCCGCACAACGAGGACGCCATGGCGGCTGTGGTGGTGCAGACGCCGGAGGGGCCGGTCCGGATCGCGGTGGTGTGTGACGGTGTGTCGTTGTCGACGGACCCCCATCGTGCCGCCCAAGCCGCCGCGAACGCCGCCCGCAATCACCTGGCCGCGTTCGCCGCCCGACTCGGCGAGGGACAGCGGCTGTCCGATGTCGACGCCGAACTAGCGATGCAGGAGGCGATCGACGCCGCGCAGGCGGCGGTGCTCGCGCTGCCTGGACAGAACGACGACACCCCGCCGTTGACCACGATCGCGGCGGTCATGGTGCAGCCGGGCCGGGACGGCAGGCCGGGCCGCTCCGTCACCGGGTGGGTGGGCGACAGCCGGGTCCAGGTGTTGCGGGCCAACGGTGAGGTGGTGCAGGCGACCGGCGATCACTCGAAGTTGAACGCATACCTACTGGCAGGGTGGACCGAGGAACAGGCGCTGAGTCAAGGGGATATGCACGGCCTTGTGCATATGCTCGGTCGCGGTTATGGTCCGCCGGCGCCGAATGACCCGTACCGAATGCAGAAGTATGTCCGGTCCCACGATGTCGAGGCGTCCGACGTCATCGTCGTCCACACCGATGGGCTGAACACTGATCGGCCGGGTGAGCCGAACGGGTGGGAGCAGCTGTATTCCCGCGGACTCGGCGGCGACCTGCGTGGAATGCGCGACGGGTTGCTGGACCGCGCGCTGGTCGACGGTGGTAGCGACAACATCACCGTGGCTGTGGTGTCGTGCGCCCCGTCGGAGCCGCTGCCGCGGCGGCTGCCCAACCCGGCCGGGGTGATCCCTGCCGTGGCGCACGGGGAATACCAGCTGCTGGTCGAGGAATACGACCGCGCCCGGACGGAGCTCCGGGAACTCGCCGCGCAGATATCGTCGAGGCAGCCGATCAGCCCGGACCATCTGGCGTCACCGGATCGATACACAGACGAAGTGCGAATGGCCTACCGCATTGCTGCGGAGGCCGGTTCGGCGATGCGACTCGAGGTAGCGACCCGCAGCTTCCAACAGCTCGGCGAACGGGTTCGCGAGTTCCAGGCCTGGTTCGACGCGGCCCGCGCCCGGCCATACTCGGAGTGGACCGACGACGACACGAATTATGTTGCCGCGCTGACCGAATGGTCTGTGTCCTTGCGGCAGCTGCGGGAGGCCGAGCTGGCTCACCCGGTGCAGGTGGATCATCCGGCGGCGGTGGCCGCGCGACAGCGTCTGGAGACGGCCGCGTCCGGCGTCCAGTTGGCGCAGCAGCAGCTCACCGATACTCGATCCTACGACGGCGGGATGGAGATCCCGGCCGGGTTGCGCACCGGGTACCGCGCGCTGGTTGCCGAGCGGCGCGGCGCGGCCCAGGCATTGTCGGACAGCGTGGGACGCCTGCCCGACGACGTCGTCAGGCAACTGAGGGTCAACGCGGCAGAGCTGGCGGGTGACAATCACGCTGCTGCCCTGGGCGGGCTGACGGGGTTGCTGGCGGAGCAGGACCATAAGCGCGACGACCGGCTGCGCGAGGTGGTGTCCGCCACGCAGCGGTATCACCGTGCCGTCGACCGGATTCGTGCGCTGGAACGGCGCATCGAAGCGCATCGGGGCGGGCTGGATTCGGTACCTGCCCAGCCGCGTCCGGCACTGATCCCGGACCCGGGGATCGCTGGGCACCAGCGGGCGGCAGATCGGATGCACAGCATCCGACAATGGGCGCAGACACCGCACGACTACGCGATCGCGTGGGAATGGACCGACCCGAACACGCGACGGGCGATGATCCAGGCGACGCCGGAAGCGGTCGCCGCCACCGTCGGTTTCCCGCGCGCGGCGCGTGACGAGGCGACGCGGCTGATGTTGCGCCGCAACCGGCAAACGCCGTCGCGGCCCGACCCCCGCGTCGTCCCCGAACAACGGGGACTGCCGGAGCTGGTGAACTCCCGGGTGGACCTGCTGACCGCCACGGAACGGTGGGCCGCGCAGGTGCCAGGACATCCGGCGGTGCAGATGCTCGGCACCACCGGCGCTTTGCTGGTGATCGGCGACCCGGACGCCGCGGAAGTCGTCGATGTCCATGCGGTGGACTGGAACTCGAACTCGTCGGAGGAGACGTTGCGGCGGGCCGCGGCCGCCGCGGTGGGTGCGGTCGCGGCGGCCGAGCGGCCGACCGCGGCGGTGGTGTGGATCGGCCAGGACGGCGAGGCTCTGGCGCGGGCGGTGGCCGAGATGCAGGACGACCGGGCCAGGGCGGGGTTGCCCGCACAGGTGATGCGACTGGTCGGCCACCACGACGTAGCTCCTGTCGCCGATTCTGCGAAGCGCGCCGCGGGCCTGGTGTTCGACGCCCGCGACCACGAGGCGCTGGCGGGTCGCGACGGGATCGTCGCCGAACTCCCGGACCAGGCCATCGCGGCGTGGACGGACTCGCACCGGGTGGAAGGCGTTGCCAACAACTGTTACCCGGAAGCCGCCATGGCCGCCTTGGAGCGGGCGCTGGCGGCCCGGCTGCGAATGTCGGACGTGGACCCCGAAACCGACATGGTGGTCGCCGACCTGCGTGAGCAGATCGAGATGCTGAAGTCGATGTCCGCGCCGGACAACGGGGTGTCCGGTGTACACGGCGCCATGCTGGTGCGCGCAGGTTGGCATCCGGAGGGTTTCCGGGACCTCGACGCGATGGCCGCCGCGGTGCCCGAGGGCGGGGTGATGATCGGGGCGGTGGCGTTCAACGGTTTCCAACGCGAAGGCGTGGTCGGCGCGCACGCGGTGACGGTCTACCGCGAGAACGGCCGGGTCATGGTGCTCGACGGGAACCGGCCGCCGGTCACGTTCGACTCGTGGCGCCGTGGCCTGTCCGGGGTGGTCGGGTTGCACGGCATCGTCTTCAACGCGGACGGGCGGGCAGCGATCCCGCTCGCCCCCGGCGAACTGCCGCAGGGGACGGCGGGCACGGCGTTCGCGGTCGGGAACATGGGCGCGCGGCTGGACAGCGGCCGAGGCACGCTGGAACTCGGGGACCCCGGCCTAGGGCCGGAACTGACTCGGATGGTGGGCGACGCGACCGGGACGCGGCTGTCGGCGCTGAAGGACACCGTCCGTGCGCGCCTGCGGGACCGCAGGGAACGCACGGAACGGGTGGCGGACATCGCGCAGCTGCTTCTGCCGGATTCTCCGGTGCGCGCCGCGTGGGACGCTCGGTTCACCGAGGTGCGTAACCGGCTGGCCGGGTTGCTCGAGGTGTCGCCGCAGGCGTTGGCCGACGACGTGCTGGTCGACCAGGAACTGGCGGACCTGCGTGGGCGCGACGACCAGCCCCCGGAGTTGCGTGCGGCGGAACGGGAATTCCGGTGGCGACACGAGGTTTCCCGGATGCTGCGGCAGATCGATAGCATCGAACGGCGGGCTCGCAGCATTACCGAACTGCGGCAGCGGCTGGACGCCGCCCGGCAGCAGGTTCGCGCCGGTGGCGACACCGACGGATTCCGCAGGCTGGCCGCGCAGGTCGATCGGCTAGAGGAACTGGCGAGCGACCTGTCGCGCACGCAGAGCGCCGCGGCAATGGGCCGGGCGCGGCCGAGCCGGGCGAGCTACGCAGAAGTCGGCCTGGTGTTGAGCGCGATGCTGGTCACCGACACCCATCCGGCGGATCTGTCCCGCGCAGAGTTGGTCGAACAGATGGAACTCGTTCCGGATGACGCCGACACCATGCCCTTCCAGGAACGAAGGACATTCCTCCAGGAACGACGGCAGCTGGCATCGAGGTTCCTGGCACTGCGTGATCTGATCGAATGGTCACGGGAACTCGACGCTCACGCCATCACCGTCCGGCAGCTCGATAGCCTGTTCGACAGCGGCTTGGCCGATGCGGTCCGCGACCCCGAACAGCTTCCCCCGGCCAGGCGGGGCGAGTTGGGCCCGGAACTGACTCGGGTTCGGCGTGCCGCCGCCGTGGACCGGCTGCGTTACACACAGGCCGAGGAGCTCGGATCGGGGCACCCGGAGCAGTTCCTCGCCGCGCGTGACCGCATCCGCGAACTCGAGCAACTGTCGACCGCACTGCGCCGCGCGCAGACCGACAACGCACGGGCCACAACCCGTTTCGAGCACCTGTGGCACGATCTGATGGCGTCCGGGTCGCCGGAAATCGCCGCAATGCTCGGGGAGACGCCGGACTGGTCGCGGCAGTCGTGGCGCGACGCGGTCAAGGTGCGCGGGCAGTCGCAAGGCAAGGCCGTATCGGACGCCGAACATGCCCGCCTGGCCGCCGCTATGGTCGAGCTCGCCGAGGTCGCCGAGGCACGCACGATATCGCAGCAGCGAGTACGCGACATCGACCTGTGGGTGCAGGAGCTGGATACCGCGGCCCGGGAACTGCGCGTGGCGGAGCAGGAACTCGCCATGTTCGACACAGAACTCGAACAAGCGCCCGCCGACTCCGAGTCGCTGTTCACCCTTGCCGAGCGGCGCACCGAATTGACGTTGCGGATATCGGAACTCGACGGCGTGCTGACCGAAACCCTCACCCGGGTCACCACCGAACTGCGACAGCAGACGCTCGAAGATCTCGACGGCACTCGACCTGCCACCGGGCCCGTCGACGGGGTCCGCCCGCGTCCGCCCGCACCGCTGCCCCGGTCGCAGGCCGGGCCGCTGCCCGACGGTGGCGTGGACGGGTTGGCACCGCCGCAGCCTCCGGTTGCGCCTGCGGTGGCGCACCTGCTCCCCGACACCCCGCGGCTGTGCGCGGCGGAAGGATTGTGGTTCGGCGAGAAGATTCTCGGCCTGCCGGTGCGTGCGCCGTCGTTGCAGGACAAGAAACTGCAGCTGGCGGGTATGAGCCCGAAAGAGGTGGCGCTGGCCGCGGGAGCGAAATGGCACCCGGGTGGGTTCGAGTCGCTCGACGAGATGTACGTGATCGCCGAACGCGGCGGCGCGGTGTTCGGGGCGGTTGATTTCGGGGACGCCGGCGCGCACCTGTTCGTCGTGTACAAGGGTTCCGATGGCGAAGTGCGGGTGCACGAATTCGTCGACGGCACGGCGCGCGACGTGCGGTTCGACGAATGGGACAAGCCCGAAGGCCCGCTGTACGGCATCGTCTTCGACGAGAACCGCAAGCCGCTGCACCCGCTGCAGCCGGGCGAGCAGCCGCTGGACAACCCCGGGGTGGACCATCCGGAACGCAGCCTGGGCGCGCGGTTCGACCGTGATGAGGGCGACCCGCCGGTTCCACCGAGGCCGAATGCCGTCGACCTGCCGCCGGGGGTGATGTGGAGCAACGATGGTGCCCGCACCGAAGAAACGTCACCCGACTGGATGTTGTTTCGGCGGGGAGCAACCGCCGATGCGGTTTTCCCCGGTGTCGACACTGTGGCGGGCCACCGCTTCCAGGTGCGAGTCACTGACGTGGAGATCACACCCACCGGTGTGGCGATCGGGTTGGGAATCGACGTCGACGGGGGCGCACAGGTTCAGTGCAGGGTGGAGCTGGCGAAGTTCGACGGCCGGGTCATCGCACGTTACCGCCAGCCCGGGGGGGCGAATGCCGAACCGGCCGGTCCGGCAATACAGCGGGTGCGTGACCGGATCACCGAATGGCTGGACGAATGGGGTGCGGTCTGGGCCGAGGACAGTGCCACCGCGTCAGCCCGAAATCTCGACCGCACCGTCGAGCAGCAGACGCCATTCGACCCGAACCGCGGGTTCGAGGTGGTGTTTGCCGCGGCGGACACCAATTCCGGACGCTACGCGGTCCGTTCCGATCTGCGGCAGCGGTTGATCGCCGAGATGCGCGGCCGGCCGGCACAGTACATCGCCGACATCCTGGCCGAGTTGGACGAGGCAATCCGCGAACTGAGCGGCAGCCATGGCGGTGATATCCGCGTCGGGGTGCAGGTGGCCGACGGCAGGCTGCGAGTGGCGCTGTCGGACAACGGCAAGCAGCTGATGCCCGCACCGCTGGGACAGAGCGTCGACCGGCAGGGGTACCGCTCCGGGGTGCAGCGAACCGACACCGGACGCACGGTCTGGATCGAACTGGAAAAGCCGGAACTCGTACGGCTGGTGCGCAATACGCTGATCGCGGTCGACAAGCGCACCATGGACGGGCTACTGAAGCCGCTGACCCAAGCACCTGCGGCCGACGTCGCGACTGCCCGCACCATCGGCGAAGAGGTCGCGCACCTGTGGCAGTCCGCGGTCCGGGCGCACCTGGAAACGGAATTGCTGCAGCAGTATCCGCAGTTGCATCGGGTGCTCGGGGCGGTGCCGGTGGATGCGGTGCACGAATGGAGCCTGGGCGGGCTGGGCAAGGAGCTGGCCGAACTGCAGGCGGTGCCCGAGAGCGAGCGGCGTCGCGGACAGCAGCGGCGGCTGCGGAGACTGAACCGGGCCGAGTGGGCGCTGCGGACGGTGGTGGCGACCGCAAGCCAGGTGACAGGCACCCAGGTGCGGGTGCTGTCGGGTGAGCACATTCCGGACGTCGAGAGCTACGGGAACGAACCGCCCCAGGGTGGGCGCTACCAGATGCGGGTTGCCGTCGGCGACTTCGACGAAGCTCACACCCTGATCTCGTTCCATGCCGGCGCGGTGTCCGACCAGGATGGCATCAACCGAGCCGCGCGGGAGGCGAGCGAGATCCTGCAGCAGCAGGACACGAGCGGTCCGCTGGCGATGATCCTGACGATCGACTACGACTTCGCCACCCTGGAGGGCGCTCCGGACAACTGGGACGTGGTCTTGGACGCCCGAGAACAGCGGGACGCCGCACAGCTGGCCCAGCAGTGCGCGATGGCGGACGCTGCCTTCGCGGCCCGGGGCAAGCCTGATTCGACCGTGCGGATGGTCGGTCGTCGGGGCGGCAGCGCCGTTGTCGAAGCCGCCGCTGCCATCCTGCGGGAGGCCGGGGAGACCCGCCGGATCAACACCGACCCCGACCGGGCCTGGGACCCGCGGCTGCCCCGGGAAAAGCTCGACTTCCACCCGGAGCGGGACTCCGAAGCCCTGGCCGAAGCCCAGCGGCTGGCCGACGCACTGCAAGGGCTGGGACCGAACCTCACCACGTTGCAGGTCTTCTTGTTGCTGGAACGGTTGCAGCTGCAACCAATGGTGCTGCACTCGGTCGCCCGTCTTGCCCCCGAACTGGTCGAAAACCTTTCGGGCGCATCGATTACCGCGCGCCACGTAGCCGTCGTGCAGGCGTATGCCACGCAACTGGAAGCGGCGCACGAGCGCGTGTGGCAACAGCAGCTCGACGGCGCGGTCACCCCTGAGGCGCAGCAGGATTTGGACCGGCTGCTCGCGGTGCACGAGGCGTTGCAGCGGTTCAAGCGTTCGGTCGACAGGCTGCCGGGATCGCCCGAGGTGGCGGTGTTGTCGCGGGATGGTTCGACGGTTGCCGTCGGTGACCTCGACGCCGACCCGCACATGGATTACGTGGAAATCTATGTGGCGCCGGGAGAAGAGAACGAGGTTCCGCTGGGCGAGGGGCTGCAGGCGGTGGCCAGGGGTCACGAGCAGTTCACAGTGGAGAGAGCGCCGGACCCGCGGACCGAAGAGCAGCGGCCGCACCTGCTGTCGGTGCTGAGCCTGGGCAGCGATCTGCAACAGGTGATCGATGGCCTCACCCCGGTTTTCGAAGCGTATGCACTTACTTTCCAGGCAGGAGAGCGGTTCCCGGCCATGCGCGCGCACCGGATGCGCAGGCCCGGACTGCCCCCGGCTGTCTTCCCGGACGAGCTGGTCGTCATGGCGGTCCGTGCCGCCAGGGAACGGACCAAGGAGGTTGCCCAGCTGCAGGTGGAGGCGACGCTCGCAGGGATGGACTGGGCCGGGCTGTTGGAACCGGGACCGGAGCGCACGGAATTGGCGCGGCGCTGGGATGCCGCTCGGGCAGAGATTGCCGAGATACTCGTCCGCCGCAGGGTCGGCCCGGATGCTACCCCGCAGCAGGTCGACGCGGAAAAACAGCGACTGGCCGACAATCTGTTGTCCCAGGGGGCGATGACCCGACAGGAATTGGAGGATCCCGTCGCCTGGGCGCACAGCCAGGCGGCAAGCGACATCCGCGCAAATTTCCTGCGGTACCGCGGTCTGGTAGCCCTGATCGAGGATATCGACCGCTACAGCGCCCGGATCGACGGGCTGGTCGCGGTGGACCGGGCCGTGCGCGAAGCCGCGGCGGCGACCGCCGAAAAGCGTGACACCAAGCACGAATTCGACCGCCTCGCCGCGAATGTCAAGGAACTGCAGAAACTGGCCGACCGGCTCATCGGAGCCGAAAACACACTTCTCGACGCACACGACGTGGACGATGCCGCGGCGGAACAGGACCGGTCCACGACAGTCCTGGGTGTGGTGCGGAACCTGTTCGACAGCCGGGTGGTCGAGCTCGGCCGGCAGGTCGGCGAACAGTCCGCCGTGCCGCGTCGGATCGGGGTGGGGGAGAACCTGAACCGGTTGGGCAGCGAGGACGCCAATACATCGCGGGCCGAGCGCATCACCACGGTGACAAGTGAACTGCAGGAAATCCACCGCTATCGGCTCGCCGCGAAGCGCCGATACTTCGAGTTGCGCGGTGAACTGGTGCAGGAGTTCCCCGACTTCGACCTCGACCGGTTGGGCGTGCGGATGCCGGCGCTCGAGCAGCTGGAAAAATTGCGCCGCGACTACGTCGACGACGGCGACCGTTGGGAAAACCGGGATGCGCTGCTCGGGTACATGATCAACGCTGTTGCCGACGATGCTCGGTGGAAGGACCACTTCGACCTGGTATCCGGGCAGGTGGATGACCTCGACGAGGTGGCATGGCGGATCCGCGCGGCGCGCGCGGCGCTCGCCGATCCCGGTCCTCGGGTCACCGACACCGAGCTCGCCGAACAGTTCGAGGCACTGGCCCGGCTCGAGCAGGAACTGGACCAAGGGCTGGACGAGGCCGTTCGCGCGGCAACCACCGAGCAGTACGGTGCCTGGGCCCAGACGGTACCGGGGTTCACCGACGGCATCCGGCAAGTGCCCACCCAACCACCGCCGCCAGTCGACTTGCCTGCAGGGATGTTCGACGGAGATACGTCGTGGCCGGGGTTCCCCAGCGACGCCCAGCAGGCGCACCTGGCCGGGGTCCCGAAGATCTGTGCCGTCGACGCGATGTGGTTCGTCAAAGAGATCCTCGGCGTGCACATCGACGACCTGCCGTCGATGTTCGACTCCGCGATCTGGGCCAACGGCATGCTGCCTTCTCGGATCGCGGAACTCCTTGGTGCGCAGTGGCATCGCAATGGTTTCGACGAGATCGAGCAGATGCGGCAGCGGGCCGCGAACGGCGACATCGTCCTGGGCACCGTCACGCACGGCGAGATCGGTGCGCACATGTTCGTGCTGTATCGCGGCAAAGACGGCACGGTGTGGGTGCATGAACGCAAAGGCCATGAGGTCGTCGACAAGCCGTTCACCCAGTGGGACAAGCCGAGCGGTCAGTTGCACGGCATCGTGCTGGATGCCGAGGGACAGCCGGTGGACCGGCCGGACGAGGGGGAGCCGCCCGAGGTCGGGCGAGACATGCCTGGTGTGCGGGACAGCCAGGTCGAGCTGCCGGTGGCTGGAGATCCGGAGCCGGAGAATCAGGAAACCCGTCGGTCACAGATAGCGGCCGCGTTGAACCAGGCGGGGTTGACGAGTGTCGACGACCTGGTCCATGACGGGGCGCACCCGGTCGATGTAGCCGCAGCGCGCGAGATGGCGCGCAAGGCGACAGAGTTCTGGGACTACTCGACCGAAATGACGCGCGTCAATATTTGGACCGAGTTTCCGGAGATTTTCGACACCACCGAGGTCCGGCCCAGTAGTGGCTGGATCGACGGCAACCGTGTTCGACTGAACAGGGAACACGACGAACTACATTCCCGCAGGCGCGGACTCGACGCCGCCGAGCACGCCAGGCTGATGGAGCTGAAGGCCATCCAGCAGGTGCTGCAAGATGTCGACAACCGGGCCGAGGCCATGCGCATGCCGGTGCACCTGGTGTCCTACCCGGCGACAGGGGATACCGCGAAGGCGCTGGTGGTCGAGATCGGTGACCGGAAAGCCGCCGCAGGTCACCAGGTGTGGTTCGTTCCGCGGGACGCGGCGGATTACGGCGCGCTGAACGAGAGCGTCGATGAGTTCACCGACCTCGCCGAGGCCGAGAACGTGCCAGGCCGGGCTACCTCGATCATCGGGGTGCTGCGCTACGGTGGCGCCGCGGACGCGGATGTCGCGGCCAGTACGGAGTCGGTTGCCGAGGGGTTGGTGCACCGGATCACCTTCTCCCAGGTCGCGCACGAACTGCGGGCGCCCTACCAGTCGCCGCCGACCGTCGAAATCGTGCACCGCGGTGACGGATCCGCGGTGTGGGCGGCAGTGGCCGACCGGCTGCGCGACGGGGGCGTCGACCCCGAGCCGGTGCTGGTCAGGGCTGAGCAGTGGGTGCGGGCGCTGCCCGGTGCACCGGAACTGCAGATGCGCTCCCGCCAGCCCGAGGTGGTCGCCGCCATCGGCGACCCGAGCACCGCCGACCACGTGGTGGTGTTGCTCGATGCGCAGAACATGGCGGAGTCACTGCGCACTGGTCTGCGTGATGCGGTCGGGCGGTATGCGACCGAGCATCAAGCACACCCGGACGAGACGACCGCAGTGGTGGTGGTGCAGGGCGGCGACCCGAGCCGAGTGGCCGGCGTGCTGGCCGGCTTGGCTGAGCAGCGGGCCGCGGCGGGCCGGATCAGGTTGCGCGGCGAGCGTGGCCTGCTGAAAACGGTGTTGGCCGACGAACGGTTGACCCAGCATCGCGACGCGTTCACCCGTGAGCCGGGCAAGGGGCGTCAGTTCATCGAAACGGCACGGAAACTGGTGGCGGAGGGGCCTTTCCGTCGCGGCGCGCAGTCGGTCACCAATCCGGTCACTCTGGGGAGCTCCCTGGACCTGGTGCGTCGCTTCGACGGTGATGCCCGGCGGGTGCGGCGCATCGAGATGTTGGAATCGATGCTGTATCAGGGGCAGTCGCGGGTCGAGCTGAAGATGCTCGACCCGGCGAAATACCAGGACCTGACCGACCAGATGCGTCGGCTGCAGCTCGAGGCCGAGCGGGTCAACAGCCCGCGGATGCGCCTCGAACGCCTCGAACGACTCGGGGGCGCCCATGACGTCTTCGCCACCGCGGAAGTGGGCGAGCAACTGCGTGCGGCCAGGGCGAAGTTGGACGTATCGCTGGAGGAGGCGTTGCTGACCGCGGGAGAATTGGGGTTGCGCGCCGATCCGCAGCAATTCTCGACCGTGCCGCGCGACGATCTCACGCGGTCGATGAACGTCAGCGCGCTACAGCGCCGCACGCTGTTCATACAGTCCAATGAGCGCGAACTGCCGATCGGTCAGCCAGCGGATCTTGCCCGTGTGCGCAGGCACCGGGCTGATCTGCTGGTGCCGCTGATCGGTGGCAAGGTCGATCAGCTGACCCCGATCCGGGTCGCGCAGTTGGTCGACCTGTGGGAAAAACAGAACCAAGGTGAAGGTCTCGGCCTCGCCAAGGAAATCCAGGTACTGGACGCACGGATCACTCTCTCGCAGCGGTTCTTCGCGGAGGCACGACAGGTCGAGGTAATCAGCCGGTTGCAGGCCGCACTGCACCAGGCCCAGACACATGTGGCGGAGGCGGACAACCAGCTCGAGCGGCTGCGCAGTTCCTACCGGGATCGCTACGAGACCGACTGGCTTCGAGTCCCGGACGGTCCGATCGACACTGCCGTGCTGGTCGAACTGCATCGCAAAGCCAAGGCGTACCTCGAATACGACATCACGATCCGCAATGCACAGAGCGACCTGTGGCAGATGCGCGAGGTCGCGTGGCACCGGGACAAGTGGGTGGCCAAGGCGTCAGCATTGCAACAGCTGGCCGGACGGATGGACACCCTGGCCGGGGAGCGGTTGCGGGTGCAGTCGGCCCTGGACGCGGCCGAATCGGCGATCATCACATCGCCGCTCACCCGCGAGCACGAGATGGGCGAATTCCGGTGGCTGACACAGCGATCCGGGCGCACCGACCTGCTGAAGGCACTGGTGGTGGACCCGGTCAACGCCATGCGGCTGGAGTTGCGCGAGCTGCTGGAGAACTCGATCACCGTCGACACCGCGGCCGCACAACTCGCCCGCATCGACGCGGCCATGGTGGAGGGCTTCAGAACGAAGCTCGACGCTGTGCTCGTCGAAGACCGCCCCCCGGCGGATGTCTTCGGCCATGAGCCTCCGGACTCCGACACCCGCCGGCATCTGCGGGGCGACGAGCTGACCTGCCTGTTGGATGCCACCGAGGCCGCCAACGCCAAAGTCGGCAAACCGCCGTTGTCGGCGGAGCAACGGCTCCTGCTCCGGTCCGGCCTGCCAGGGACGGATGCTCGGGAGGCGCCGGAGATCGTCGGATCCGACTGGGAAGCGAACGGTTTCGAATCCTTCGAGGCGCTGCACGATCGGGTGCTGTCCACCGGGGACGTGGTGGTCGCGGTGCTCGGCTACCGCGGTTTCGACAACCCGAACGAGGTCGGTTCGCACGCGGTGACCGTGTACCGGGACGGCGACACCGTGATGGTGATCGACAACGGCCAGGAGACCGAGTTCTCGGCGTGGAAGTCCCGCCAGAGCGGCGTGGACAGCCTGGCAGGCATGGCGCTGAAATCCGATGGGACGGCGGGCCGGTCACTCGGGCCGGACGGCAAGTCGCAGGCGGTCGCTGGCCTGGACTTCAAGAACGTCCGCATCGGCGCACGCATGGGCGGCCGCGACGAGGGCCTGCTCGGTTACATCGAGCCTCGCGCGGCGCTACCGACACTCGAACCCGAATTCACTACCGAGGGACATCGCAGGGTGGCCGAGCAGGCGTGGCAGCGCCTGCGGCGTCGGGTCGACGCCGCGTTCGACGCCGCCGAGCCGAACGGCCCATTGGCCGAGCACAACCCCGCCGTCATCCGGCAGATGCGCCAGCGGGTGATCGAAGGGCTGGCCGGCATCGAGCCCGAAGCCATTCCCGCCGCCAGACGGCGATTGCGCCTGGAACTGATCGAACAGCAGTGGGACGCGGATGAGTTCGCGGCGCACCGGGTGTCGATCCTGCAGAACCTTGCCGCCGAACTGGCCACCGAGGACCTGCCGGATTCACTGCGGGATCAGGTGAACCGGATGCGGCTGGCGCGGGAACTCGCCGACTTGCGGGCAATCGAGCCGACTGAGCTGACCGCGGAGAACGCGCAGCGACTTGCGGAACTCGAGGGCTGGGTGGATCGGTTGACCGTCGCCCAGCGGTGGGCCACCCAGCTGCCCGGACATCCTCCGGTGCGGTTGCTTGGGTTCCCCCTGCCCGGCGAAACCGGGAACACGATGCTCGAAATCGGCGACGTGAGAACCGCGGAGGAAGTGAATGTGCTTGTCGCCGCGGGCCCGGTGCCGCGGGCCCAGCAGGCGATCGAGACGGGCGACCCGGATCTCGTCCAGGCGATGAACATGGTGTCGTGGCTGGCGGACAACGAGTCGGTTGCGGTGGTGTTGGTGCAGGAGGGCGCCGACCTGGAGGACGATGTCGCCGCCCTGTTGTCGACCAGGGACGATTCCGTGATTCCGCCCGCCGTCGTCGGCTTCTTCGACAGTCGCGATGAAGTCAGGGGAGAATGGCATGGCCTGGCGGTCTCGCCGATGCCGAGGGATCCACACGGCGTGGTATTTACCGCGCTCGAATGGGCCGGGATGCGCAGTGTCCGGGACATGCTGTCGGCCGCGGACGCCGATCCGGACGAGGTGCGGAGCCGGGCGCGGGCCAACGACGTCGCATGGCGCGCTTGGCCGCCGTATGTGCACACGGTTCTGCTGGAGCTGTATCCGGAGGTGCTGGCCGAAGCTCCCGGGTTGCCGGCGGCCGTGCGTGCCGAGGCGGGTGCGGCTGCCCTGCGTGCCGGCGCGCACTCCGACCGGACGGACGATGCCCAGCAGTCGATCGCGGGCTCCCAGGAGATCCTCGATCTGCTGGAGGCGACGGCCGAACGGGGACTACCGGTACGGCGTCTCTCGCATGCCGTGGACGGTGACACCCGCCTGCTGACGGTGGCGTACGGCAATCCGGACCGAGCGAGCCGGGTGCACTGGGGGGTGTTCGAGGCGGCGGAGCTTGGCGACGCCATGAACATGGCGGAAGAAGCGTTCCGAGACCTGGACGACGGCGATACTGCCTTCGTCGCGCTGGTACGTGGGCACGGTTCCGACCCTGCTTCGTCGGCCGAGGATCGGGCCGAGTCGGACGCGGTGGAGCTGACGCGCGGGATAGCCGCGCACAACGCTGTGCGGCAGCTACGCGATCCCTACCAACGCCGTCCGGAAACCCATCTCACCGACAACGCCCGCGCTTCTGCCGCCGTCACTCGAGTGCCGCCGGGTTCCGGTATGGCAGCCGAGATCGATTCGGCGCCAACCCGATCGGAATGGGAGATCCGCCGCAGGCTCACGGCCGCGCGGGCCAACTACCAGCAGGTTGCCGACAGAATCGCCGATCTTGTCGGTCAGCTGGAAGGGCTCCCGGTTGAGGTCGCCGCGGCCGAGCTGACACCGGACCTGGTCTTCGACACGATCTACCGGTTGTCGACCCAGGCGACCGGCCCGGCCAACGAGGCGACACTGTCCGGTCTGTTCCAGAACGCGCCCCGGCTGTTGCTGGCGGACGCGGAACTACGCCAGTTCGCCGAACATCTGGCCACCGAGCACGGCCTCGATCACTGGGTGATGTCCGAGACCGAGGCGGTACGGCAGCTGACCGCACTACAGGCCCGGCGTCTGGTGCGAGGCGTCCAGGTTTTGGATGCCATCCGGGACCTGGTCCGTGACATCGATGGGGCCGGCCTGAACTCCGCCGATCGCATCGATGAGTTCGACGAGCTGAGCTTGGACGACCTGTCGCCGCAGCGGTTGCGTGAGATGCTCACCGTCCTGCTGGGGCGGTCGATGGACGACAGCCACCGGGTGCGGATCGCCGAACTCGTCGAAGCGATTCCGCTTTTCGTCGTCCTCGACACCCAGATTCGGCACCTGCGAGGCCGGGCACAGGTCGTGGGTGTCGACACCCTGCTCAACCAGATGCGCCAGGCCTACACGTCCCGTGAATTCGCCCGCCAAGGCCTGGCCGAGCTGGATGCGGTGTCCGAGCTCACCAACCCGACGGTGTTGCGTGCGGCCCGTGCCGAGCGGGCCGCGTTGCACCGGGAGTTGGTCGCACGCCTGTCGGTGTCGTCGGCACAGTTGACCGACGCGGAACTGCAGCTGCGACTGGATGCTTTGGGCAGCAGTCCAGGGGCGTTGGTCACCCGGCGGTTGGCAACGAAGTATCGAAACCAGCGTGCTCGGGTCGAGGCGGGCGATGCGTACGTGGCGAGCGACCGCCGCTTCACCTGGTTGCTGCACCGGGCCCGGCTGCTCGATGGGCTCTCACGCAGCCGTGGTGGGGACGCCGCCGACCTCGACACCGCGGTGGCCCCGGTCGGCTCCGACACCGCCACCCGGCTCGCCCGAATCGACGAGCAGATCCAGGACATCCTGACCGAGATCACCGAACGGTTCGAACCGGTGGTTCCGACCACCGATGTGCCGGAGCATCCCTTGCACACAGGTGTGCCGGACTGCGCCTTGGTGTCAGTGAACCGGCTGGTGGAATTCCGGCGGCGCCACGGCAAGCTGCCCCAGGATTGGTCCACGGCGGTGATGCTCGCCCACCAGGGGCTGGCCGGGGTCCCCGAATGGGCAGCCGCGGAGGCCGCGGACGCGGACTGGCAACACTTCTCGTCACTGCGTGCGCTCATCAACCATGTGAGCAAGCACGGCGGTGCGGCCGCGGGCGCCATGGTGTTCCGTGCCGGAGGCCGCGCGGGCGGGCACATGTTCGAGGTGGAGCTCGACGACGACGGTCACTTGGTCGTGCACGAGTGGGTCGGCAACGAGGAGCGGATCTTCCGCGACGGCGAAGTGCGCGGGTGGCTGCGCGAGCGCGAGCGGCTGGGCATCCTGAAGGTGAAAGCCCTTGTCGCCGACGCCGAAGGCGACGCGGTCATCCCGTTCGTGAAGGGTGACCGGCTGGCGCTCACCGACGACATCCCGGCCGTCATGTTGGCGGGGTTGCCGAACGACGGCGACCCGTCCGTGGCCCGTGACCGCGACAACCGAGCAGAGCTGGATCGGCAACAGGATCTGCTTGCCGCACAGGTGGGTTCGTCGCGTCACACAGAGCTGGAGGCGGTCGAGGAACTGCTGTTCGCGGCAGGCCACCATGCCGCCGACATGCGCATCGAGCCGGTGCGGCTGCTGGAGTTCAACCGCGGCGACCAGGACGGTGACCGGGGCCGGGTCGTCGTGCAATACGGCGACCCGACGACCGCGGACACCGTGTTGGGCATCGTGGTCGATACCGTCACCGATGGTCGACAGCTGATGTACCAGCCGGACATGATCGCCGGGGCGATCGCGGCAGCGGCAGAGCGCGGCGGCACGGTGGCGGCGGTCGTGGTGTACCGGCACGACGACAGCGACGCCGCCTACGGCCGGGCCCCCTACGACACCGACCTGGACACCGCCGACGCTACGGCGCTGGCCGGGGAACTGGAACCGGTGTACCGGGCGCGCACGCGCAAGCCGCGGATCGAATTCGTCAGCAGGGGTGACGGCGCCGCCGTGACGGAGGTCGCGCGGGAACAGTTGGCAGCCGAGGGCATCGACACTGTCGTCGGGGATTCGCTCGACACCGGTTTCCGTGTCCCACCGTTGCCGCGCACCCCGGGCGCCCAGGCCAGGGGGGAACAGCTGGCCATGGAACTGCGGCACTACAACGACCCCACCGAGGCACTCGAGTGGTTGGACGCTCTGGTGCCCGAAGATGTGCAGTTGATTGCCGAGGTGGCGCCCGAACTGTTGGCCGACCGCGACGGGGTGGCCGGTCATGAACGTTCGAACGCGTTGCGGTCGCGGCTGCAGGCGACGCTCGAAGAACGGCGTGAGCACGGCGACACCGGGGAAGTGCGGCGGTTGCGCGCTTTCGACGAAGGCTTGCTGCGCGCCGGTCAGCGGGCTGTCCGGGATCTGGAAGCGGTCCACCTCTACGACTTCGACGCGCCGACTGTCCGGCCGTTGGCGTTGCCGCTGCGGCAGGCGCCGGACAGCCGGTCGTTCGTACTGCTCGACGCAGGCCCCCGCACCGAAGAGATCACCGTGTTCGTCACCGCCGGACCGGCGACCCCGGACCTGCTGCGCCTCGGGTTGCACCAGGCGCACGAACACCTCGTCGTCGACCTCGCCAGTCAGCATGTACAGGGGAGCTACGGGCCGCGCGCCGCGGCGGTCTGGCAGGGCACCGACCCGGATCGGCTGGTTCGTGACCTGGCCACCGTCGCCGCGGGCTACCCCGACGCGCGGATCAGGTTCGTCGTCGACGGTGATATCGGTGACGCACTGGTGCGCACGGCACTGGCCGATAACCGGATGACGGCGCACCGGGAGCAGTTCGACGGCAACGACAGCGGAGCAGTCGAAATCAGTCGCCGGTTGCCTGCCCTGCCCCCGGCCCAGGAGGCGTTCCTGGTTTCCGCGCTCGGTTCCTTGGGAACGTCGGTCCCCGACTCCGTGCCGCCGCGGCCGGTGTTGCCCGAGGTGCCGACGGACCCGGACGTGGGCGACCGTGCGAAGACGTTGTGGTCGAACCTGTTCGGCGACGCGACGGCAGTCGACGCTGACAACTTCGAGGCGAACTGGGGGACGCTGAGCCGGGACGAGCGCTGGCTGTTGGTGGCGGGGGCACCCGCGAAGCTCGCAGAGCAGCAGGGGGTTCCGGCCCGGTGGCGCGACCGCGCCAACCGGATGCTGCTCGCCAAGCGCCTGGAATTCCTGCGGGCCGAAGACGCGTTGGGCATGCTCGGCGACGCCGGCCCAGGACGGGACGAGCTGAACCTGCTGGAAGACCGGGTCGCGGCGCTGGAGGCCGCCGCACGCCGGGCCGCGACCATGCCTGGTCACCCCCCGGTGCACGTGCTTTCGCTGGGAGTGCACATACCGGCGCTGGGTTTGGTGGACAACGGCCGCCCCCGCCGGATGATCGCCGCGTGGGGCGACGTGGACACCGCGAGCCGGATCAAGGTGACCGTGGTGGGCCGCTTGGGGTCGGTGTCGCCGGCGGACGGGATGGACGCTGCCGCGGACGTTTTCGACCCGAGCGGGACACAGGCTTCTGTCGCGTATCTCGCTGCGGACGGGCCGGGTTCGGCGGCGGGTCCCGAACCGGTCAGTGGCGACGAGCTGAGCCGGGCGGCAGGCCGCGAACTGCTCCATGACATCGACACCACGATGCACGTGCAACGCCACTACCGGAAGTTGGCACTCGGCCGGAGCATGGCGGGGCTCGAAGTGGACGCGTTGCCTGCCGGTCGGGACGTCCTCCAGTCCGCGGAGAACCAGAAGGCGACGCTGTCGCGCGACATCGACGTCGAATGGGGGCCGCCGCTCGGCCTGGAATTCGACGACGACGTGGTCGGGTACCGGTCGCCGGACACCGACGACCTGGCGCCGTTGGACCAGGAACTCGAGGGTGTCTCGGCTAACTGCACCACCTACGTCGCCCGCTCGCAACACGAGACCTGGCCGGATTCGGAACTGCCCGAGGTGCCGGATGCCGGTATCCACGGCCGCTCGGACACCGAACTCGCCTACCTGCTGCAGGCCGGTTGGCACGACGAGGTCTTCCACAACGACCAGGACGGGCCCACCGCGCACGACAAGATCGACGCGATCCTGCGCGACCTGGGTCCCGGCGCCACCGCTGTGGTGGTCGACGAATACACCCACTTCGACCCGAACAACCCGAAGCAGGTCGGCTCACACGTCCACGAGCGGTACGTCGCCGCCGACGGTGTGACGGTACTGGTCCGCAACTGGAAGCACACCCCGGCCGACCCCTACGCCATCGAGCCCCCCACCGCTACACCCGACACCGAGGCGCCTCCCACGGAAGGTGTCCGGGAGAGCACCGTCATCTTCCGCCGTGGCAACGGCGCCGCGACGGTGGAATACGGCCCGGACACCGCTCACGCCCCCGGCGCCACGCGACGGACCCGGATCGGGCGGGAACAGCCGGAGCGTGGCGAGGTGGCGGCGTTGCTGGCCGCAGCACGCGCAGGCGATGACCCCGCCGCGTCGAGACGTCTGCAAGAGATTTTCGGTCGGCAGATCTTCCCGGATGTGCGGGCCATGACCGGCAGCATGCAAGCCGTGTCGTTGGCGCGCGGCGCCGTCGACGACGTGTTCGCCACCGCCGTGCAGTACAACTGGAACCCGCCCGAAGGTCAGGACGTCCGCGACTGGTTGCTCGGTATCGCGCGCAAAGCGGTGGACCGCAGGATTGCGGAACGTGTTCGCGCGGCTGTCCTGGAGCGGGTACGGGCCGATGCGGGCGGGAACGATAGCTACGCGGCGGCCGCATCGGAATTGCGGGCCCAAGTTATGGTCTCGGCGTCGTCGGTCGAAGTCGAACATGCCTTGAACAGCAGTCTCCGTGGATCACACCGGGAATGGCTGCGACAGCGCTACGGGCTGGAGGCTACCGAGAATGCCGCTCTGTCCAGGGCCATGAAACTGGGTGCGGGCTCGTCGCCGGAAATCTTGGACAAGGCTGCGGCGCGCACACTGGCCGACGCAGTCTTCGCGGAGTATCGGATCTCGCTGCACGAGTTGTCACCGGGCACTCCGCGATACGAGCTGTTGAACAGGCTGGTGTCCGCGCGCTTTCCTGCGGAGGTCGTGGCGGCCTTGGGAGGTGACCTCGAGAAACTGCGACGCGCGGCGGAGGACCTGCCCACCCGTTCCCGTGAGTACTTCAACCTCAGGTTCCTGCGAGGGCTTTCTGTTGAGCGAGTCTTCCAAATAATGGGGATCAAAGACAATTTCTATACATATGAGGCCATCGTCACGGATTATTTGATGATCTCGTTGCTCGACGTGCCGGAGCCGCCGGTTGTCGATATCGAAGGATGGTTGAACGGACTTCCGGACGCCGGCCCGGCCTACAATCGACTGGTTGCGGACGTAATGGAGCGGCTGTCGGCAGTGTCTCCGACACTCGCGAAGGCGATGGCCGGGGACCTCACGAAACTGGCGCGTGCCGTCGCCGCTCTCCCTCCACAACAGAAGACCATTACCTGCCTGACAATCCTGCAAGGCCAGCCGTTGCTCGAGGCGAGCCGGGCAATGGTGCTGACGCGGAACACCGCAGCTTCACAACGATCCCTCGCGGCGCGGAACTTGGCTGAATCGTTCGCCCCATCCCGCTCTGATGCGTCGACGCCGGAACCGGCTCAGGGACAACAAGATCAGGCGCCGAGCCCGGGTATCGATCATGCCGAGGCGGAGACACCGCAGGAAAAGCAGGACGAGGCTGTCGCAGCATTCCTCGATTCAGGTAGGCCGCCTACTGAAATGGATCTGGCCGTCGTGGCCGACCTGCCACTGCGAACGGTCATTCTTGTGCTGAACAAGAAAGCGGTCAGCCCACGGATACACGACCAAGTGGTAAAGGCCGCGAAGAGGATTGGATACGTCCTTCGTGACGATGTCGCCAAGCCGCAGCGTCCTCCGGATCATGCCAGGCCGGCTCTCGTGGCGCGTCGCGCGAGAACGTCGTACCGCACCGTGACCCGTTTGGCTAGAGGGGAATCGGTTCCCGATACCATTCGGGAAAGGGTGATGGCCGTGATGTCGGAACTCGAATACGAGTTCCGAGACGGTGAACTGGTCTCGATTCACGAATTCGCTCCGAAGTTCGAATGGACCACCTTGGCCAGGGAAGCCGGAGTGGACCCGAGCACGCTGCGGTACATGCTCGACGGTGGTTCGGTGAGTGCGGAGACTCGGCGGAAGGTCGTCGAGGCGGCCGCTCGGCTCCGGTTCGAGCTTCCGGAAGTGCTGGTAAGTCCGCCGGCGTCGCCGGCGTCGCCGCCCTCTCGGTCTCGGCTGGCTCGCGAGGCCGGAGTGGCGTTCGATGCGTTGGCGCGCATGCTCGACGGCGACATGGTGGCGTACGAGACGTGGCGGAAGGTCACAGCGGCGGCCGCCCGGATCGGGTTCGAGCTTCCGGAAGCGGCTCTGAGACCACCGATTTGGTGGCATACCGCGGAGGTCGGGCGCTTAGCGGGGACGTCCACGGCGACCGTACGACGGGTGCGCGCCGGAAAATGGGTAGATCCGGAGTTGCGTGATCGAGTGATCGGTGCGCTGCGTCAGTTCGCCCCCGAACTCGTGGATCAGCTCCCACCTGCGCCGTCACGACCGGCCCGTCGCAACAACATGACCGATGTGGCGCGCGAGTCGGGGGTGCCTTATCACCACGTTCGTCGGGTATTCGCCGGCCTGGAAACGGATGCACAGGTAGGGCAGGCGGTGTTGGCGACCGCGGATCGTCTCGGCGTCCCGATAACGGCAGAAGTCAGGTTCAAGACGTCTCCGCCGCGGAAGGTCGCCTTGGCCGAGGTGGCACGGCAAGCGGACGTGAATCCCGGCAGCGTGCACAAAGCCCTCAACGGTCAACAGGTGAGTGCGCAGGTGATGCGGAAGGTGTTGCGCGCGGCAACCCGGCTCGGATACCCGCTGACACCTGAGGTGCTCGCGAAGATTCGGTTGCCACAGGAATTCGCGATCGACTTGGCCGCGGCCGCAGGAGTGTCCGAAGAAGCGGTAGATCGGGTGTTCGCCGGTCGGGAAACGAATGCGGCGATATGGCGGCAGGTTCGTGATACGGCGATGCGGCTGGGTCTCCTACCACGCAGGCCAGGTAAACCGGAAGTGGCTCGGCTGGCGGGGGTGAGTCTGAAGGCGGCGCACCAGATCCTCAACCGCCGCTATCCGAGTTACACCGAGACCGAGCAACGAGTTTTTGTTGCGGCGCAGTGGTTGGGATATCCGCTTTCTCCGAGTCAGCGTGCCGCGATCGATCCGCGTTTTATCGCGGAGCGTTTCTTCCCTGAGCGGATAGCCGAGGGAGCCGCTTTCGAACAGCAACCCGGATACGCCGCTGTCGCAGCGGCGGCGGGCGTGGACCAGGCGATTGTCTCCCGGGTACTGCTTGGGGTAGCGGAGATCGACGAGGATGTCCGACAGCGGGTCTTCGAAGCAGCTGATCGGGAGGGTCTTTGGTATTCCGCTACGTCCAGGGCGGACGTCGAGCAAGTTCGTGCCGTGCAGGCGGAACTGGCCGACTTGTTGGGGGTGACATGGCAGGAAGTGGACCGGGCGCTGGTAGCGGAGGCCCAGGACCGTGCTTGGGACAATGCGGATCTGGCGGACCGGTTCCATAAGGCAGCCGACAGTTTCTCGACGTTGAGTGACAGCGCGCTGACACGCCGTCCGACGCAGGATGATGTGGCCAGACTTGCCGGTGCGGGACAAGCCACCGTGTCCGAAGTGTTCGGTAGAAGCAAGCCGGTTTTCACCGAGGAAGAGCAGCGGATCCTTGTTGCTGCGCAATGGCTGGGATACAAGGTTCCTACCTCCCTCCAGGCTGTTATCGATCCGGTGTTTGTCGAGACCAGGTTCACGCCTGGTCATTTCGTGGACGGTGAGTTCATCCGTGGGCATTTCAAACGTCAACCTATGCAAACCGAATTGGCTGAATCGGCGGGCGTTTCCCCGGCAACGGTCAGCCGGGTCGTCCAGGGCACCGGTGGAAGTGCGGCAGCCCGTGCCGCCGTGTTCGAAGCGATCGACGAGCTCGAGTATTGGTCTCCGGGCGGCCATGCCGCTATTGCTCGATTGGCGGGCGTTTCCATTCGGACGGTCGCCGATGTATTTGCCCAAAATGAACCGACTCACACCGTCGGGGAACGGCGGGTGTTGCTCGCGGCGCGGCGGCTCGGTGTGGGAATACCGGAAAGCCTCCGCGGCGTTCTCAAAGAGCGTATTTCGTTGGGTGATATCGCCCTTGCAGCAAATGTGAGTGTGGCGACCGTCGCCCGGGTACGCGACGGGGAAGTCTCGTTGGACAACGAGATCAGCCGGCGGGTATTGGCCGTGATGCGCCAACTCGGGGTCCTGGAGCAGCCCGGTGGTACTCGCGACATTGACACCCCCACCCGCGACTCTGACGCCCACACCGACGGGGCCAAGCCGGATCTGTCCACGAGCGGAACACAGATGGCCGTCGCCCGGATGGCGAGGGTGTCGCGGTGGACAGTCGCCAACGTGGTGGCCAGGGACACCCCAGTGGGTACGGATGAAGAACGGCGGGTGGTTTTCGCCCTGGCCCAGCTCGGCGAAGAAGTGCCGGAAGGACTTCGAGCCGTGCTCGAGGGACCCGCGCCGGAATTCGACGGGGAAGCGTTCGTCGCGGAAAAGGGGATACCGCAGCGGCAGGTCGCCGAGATCGCCGAGGTGTCCCAGTCAACGGTGGCTCGGGTGCTCGAGGGGAAGATCTCTCCCGACAGCCCGAAGGGTCAAAGGGTGGTTGCCGCGTTGCGGCAGCTGGGCCAACAGCTGCCCACTCCGCGGCCCGAGACCCGACTCACCGCCAAGCAGGCCCAGGCACTGGTCGATCAGGCGCCGCTCGAGCGGCTGGTCGAGCTCGCCGGCGGATTGAAGTCGCCGGCCGAGCGTGAGCTGGGGCGGTTGATGTTCGCGGAGGGGATCACCGAGCGTCGAGAACTCGCCGAGCGGATGCCGGACAAGACGCTGCAGGCGATCAGCGGCTTGAAGAACCGTGTGATCGGCAAGCTGGGCAAAGCCCTCGCTGAAGACGCGCGACCGGCCGTCCCGGGTCTGGACCCGGTGCGTGAGGCGACCGAGCGGTACCAGCGCTCGCGTGCCGACCTTGTGGGGCATGCGCCCGACGCTGAGCTGAACTGTGTGCCGGAGGCGCGGCGGGATATGTGGGCGGCGCTGGGGCAGGAGCCGCCCGCGGATCTGGCCGACGCGGGGCTGGGTGGGGTGTTGTTGACGGCTGTTCCCGGAGTGGTGGGGGCGGGTTGGGATCCGGCGATCACCGAGTTGGTGCAGGTGCGCGCTCGGGTGGCGGCTACCGGGAAGCCGATGGTTGCGGTGGTGGTGTACGAGGGTCGGGATGGGCGTCCGCCGCAGTGGGGTCATGCGGTGAATGTGAAGTTGGTCGACGGTGTCGTGGTGGTGCACGAGTCCGGGGTGGATGTCCCGTTCGAGGAGTGGTCGCCGCCTGCGGGTGTGGTTGCGGTGTTGGGGATGCGGGTTGCGGAAGGTCCGCAGGATCAGGTCAGTACGGAACTGCCGGAGCATGCCCGGGATTTGGCGGACGTCCTGGTCGGTGCTCGATTCGACGAAGGCGATCACCGCGAAGCCGTCCCCGAGCTTGTTCCGGTGGTGCAGGACATCCTGGATCGGGCCGGAGTGTCCAGGCTGGAGGATGCGCTGTCGGTGCGGGTGGAGCCTGGCGAGGCCGTCGCGGTGTCCGAGGGACGTGGCCGGATCGCGGCTGAACTGCGTGCCAAGGCACGAGAGTTGGGGATACCACCGGCTGCGCTGATTCGGGATTACCCGCCGCTGCGGGACGTGGTCGGCGCGTTCTCAGCAGCGGACCTCGACGTCGAGGCGCGGGCGGACCTGCAGGCGCAGATTGCGCAGTTGCAGCGCTACGGCCTGAGCGATGAGGCGCAGCGGTTGCAACAGGCGGCCGCGAGGCTCGGGATGGTGGAAGACCAGATCGCGGCGCATGGGTTGCGGGCACAGCTGCTGTCGACCCGGTATCTACCGGACCTGGGGCCGGACGGTGCCGAGGTGGCGACCGGTGGACGGGTCCAACAACTTGTGGCCATCGGGGATACCGAGGGCGACACTGTCGACCTCCTGGACACCGCGGACACGGTGATCTGGTACCTGCCCGGGCCGGCGTCGGAGCTGCTCGATGACATCGAGGGCCAGATGGCCGAAGCGGCGCACTACCTTGCGGCGCGGAAACAGCACCCATCCGAGCGGGTGGTGCTGGTGATGCTGCTCGACAACGACCGGAGCGCCTCGGCTGGTCCCGGCAGCGAGCAACCTGAAGGCTCGGTGCAACCCGACATTGCGGCGCTGCAGGCCCGCACCATCGTGGACGCCAGGAACCTGGTGGATCAGGTGGCGTCGATGAACGCGGCCCGGGAAGAGCTGACCGGCAACCGGCCGCGAACGCTGCTTTTCGGTAACGGCGCCGGAGCGGACGTCGTGCGCGCCGCGAGCGAAACACCAGGGATGCGAACCCAGTTCGACGGTGATCCGGTTCTCGAGGACACGTGGCTGTATTACTTCGACCCGCAGCTGGAGCAGCTCGAGCGTGAGGTGCCGTCGGAACCGGGCGAGTTGCGAGAGCAACGCCGGCGGGAGTTGCAACAGCTGCGGGTTGTGCTGCGACGGTTCTCCAGCGAGGTGGGGGGATGGCCGGAGCCGACTGCGCTGTCGCTGGGGTGGGGTGGCAGCGCGGAGGTGGTGCTCGGTGACCTCGATACCGCGCAGCGGATAGAGCTCCATGCGACCGTGGGACGCACGAACCCGATTACGCTGGAAGAGAGTCTGGCTTTCGGCGTCGGCGGGTATAACCAGTCGGTTGCCGCGCTGGAGGGCGAGGATCCGGCGGTCGCAATGCTGGTGTGGCGGGGGCCGGACCTTGCGGCGTTTGTCGAACGTGTCACCGAGGTGCTGGAGTCGCAGTATCGGTCGGGGCGGCAGCCGCAGGTCATGCTCTCCATGCACGACGCCGACAACCCGCGGGAACGGGAGCCCGACCTCGGAAGGTCGTTGGTGGCGGTGGCTTTCCAGGAAATCGAGCGTCGTGCCCAGGCGAAGGCCGCGCTGCGGGACTTGACCAAGGCGAACAACACCAGCCTGGATGAGTTGCTCGCACCGAACTCTCCGATGCGCGAGCAATGGCTACAGGAATACCGTGAGCTGTTGCCGGAGGTCGCTGAGCGGCATGGCTTGTCCGTGGACCTGTTGGCCGACCCGATGACGGCCCGGCAAGTCTGGCGGGATTTGAAATCTGGGCTGAATTCGCTGCCTGACGATACGTCGCGGTGGACCGATGGTGACCGTGCTGACCTCCTCTTCCTGAATTTGCACGAGGCAGTGGAGGCATTCGACATCATCCAGCGTGCAGATACCCGACTCGAGCGACTGGTCGGCGCGGAACAGGTGCTGCGCGATGGCGTGACGCGCATGCACGAGCGGACCGACACCCGAGATACCTTCTTGCACTTCGCTTCAGCGGCCGCAGCTCTCAACGAGGTTGCCAGTCGACTGCCTGGGGCGAACCTCGGCATCCTTTTGTCTCCTATGAACGAAGCGAACCTCGTCGAGCACCGCCTGCTGCACAGCATGTTCGACAATTTGCTGGCGGACTTCACGCGGGCCGCGGACGACCTGCCGCAAGCACCACGAATCCAGCTCGGCGACACGCTGTCGCGCCTGCGTGCCGAGGGGGAGTGGGTCGCGCAGATCGACGCGCTGGAAGACGGCCTGGGCGACATTCAGCGGCAGCGGCTGGCCGCCAAGCGCCGTTATCTCACGATGCGCAATGGCATCATCGAGGACTTCCCCACTGAGCTGGAGTATCTGGGCACGGCCACGGAGCCGATCGATCCGGCACGGGTGGTTGCCCGCATCGCCGAGGTTGTCGGGGAAGGAGAGGACTGGCGCTGGCGAGTGCAGCAGTTGAACCAGCTGCGTGCGGTCGCTGAGCAGCACGTCGCCTGGGAAGATCGGTTTGCCCGGTGGCGGGCGACGGCGGACCAGCTCGAAACAGTGGCTGTGGGGCGTGCGCTCGCCGCGATCATGGCCGACACCGATGCGGAAGTCGGGTACAACCAACAACTGGACCAGGCCTTTGCCGCAGCTGCCCAGCTAGCGGCGGAGCCGGAACCCGGCTTCGACGTACGCCCGGCACCTCGCCCTGCTCAGCAGAGCGTGCGCAGGGCGTTGACCGAGGCGCCGGTCCCGAATGTCGGTGACGGTGCGGTGGAGCCGAGTCAGGCGCAACTGGCGCACCGGCTCGATGACGTCCCGAAGATTTGCGCGGTCGAGATCCTGCACTTCGCAAAGCTGCTCGGTTTCGAGTTGGCCGGCGACATCCCGTCGCTGCTCAACGAGCAGATCCGGTTGGAAGGCTTGAGCCCGGTCGAATTCGCGAAGCTGCTGGGGGCCGACTGGGCGGAAGAGCCCTTCGATTCTCTGGAGCAGATGCGGGCGTTGGCCGCCGAAGGCGAGTTCGTCATGGGCGCCGTCACGCACGAGCCGGTCGGTGCGCACGCGTTCATGCTGTACCAGGGTGCCGATGGCCAGGTGTGGGTGCACGAACGCAAAGGCCACCAGGTCATCGATGTGCCGTTCAGCAAGTGGAAGCAGCCGAAGGGGGCGCTGCACGGCATCGTGTTCGACGAGGACCGGCAGGCGCTACGCCCGCTGGCCCCCGGGCAGGAGCCGACCGGGAGCTACCCGCTCGCGAACCTCGCGGGCGACCACACGGATAGTTCGGCTCCTGATAGCGGCGACCGAGGAGGGAAGCCGGATTCCGGCCGTCCGTTGCAGGACGACGCTGCCGCGTTTGCAGACATGCTGCGGTCGTGGGGTGTGGAGGGCGCGTTTGTCGGTGGTGTCGCTGCCAATTCGTATCGTGCCGAGGTCCGTGCGACCAGCGACTTCGACGTGCTTGTTCGTAACCTCGGCGATGTTCGACTTCGATTTGCGGGGGAGGGCTACGAGGTCAAGCCGTTCTTCGATCCGGACGGTGTGGTCTACCAGGTGACAGTGCGTGGGCCCGACGGTGTCCAGGCTGATCTGTTCGAGGCTTTCGGGCAGTTCGAGAACGAGGTGCTGGACCGGGCGGTCGGCGGCCGGATCTCCGTTGAAGACGTGATCGTGTTCAAGCTGGGCGCGCGGACGAAAGACCAACTCGACGTGAAGTCGATTCTGCAGGCCGGTCACGACTTGGACCTGGACTATATCGACCGTCGGGCTGCCGAACAGAACAAGACCGATCGGTGGGAGTGGGTGCGACCATCCACGCCGAGCCCGGAGGAGGCATCGCCGCCGCGCGCCGATCACGGTGCGGCAAGGTCGGACCGGGCGGTGCAGTCCGCCGACGGCGAAGCCCGGCTGCGCCGTCGTCCGCTGTCAGATCCGCTCGGATGGCTGCCGGGGACTGCAGTCTCGCTGGTCGCCGCTGTACCGGATGGCGGTACGGAGCGGCGGGAGTCGGTGGACGATGCGGGTGACCGCGTGGTCGAGTTGATCGACACCGACGATGGCTGGCCGCTGCTTCGCGTCACGGTGTCCGAAGGGCAGCAGCCGCGGTTGACGATGGTGCTGCGGCTGCGGCAGGAGGAAGGGCGAGGAACTTTTCAGCCGTCGGACGGGGCGGCGCTGATCGAACGGTTGATCCCGCTGGCCATGCGAGGGTGGGCGGCGAGTGACCACCTCGAACGTGCGGGCTTGCGGATACCGCGCGAAGCGCGCCGCAGCCTCGGTCGTGATGACATCACCGTGACGGTGACTGTGACCGGGGCTGTCGGTACCCGGGAAGCATCGGTGGTCGTCGACGGGGACTACGAGCGGACCCAGTTGGATTTCTACGAGGCGGACAGGCGCTTCGTGGATTGGTCGCAGGAATCCGAATCGTTGCTGTTCCAGGATGATCAGACTCGGAACGGCTTCACCTTCTTCGGAGGGGATGATGAGCGGCTGCTCGACAGGCGGCAGCGCCTGGTGGCCTCCTACCAGCAGGTGCCGTATGCGCTGAAGTGGATGTTGAGCTGGTGGGCGCAGGATCGGGGGTTGTCCGCGCAGCTGGTTCCGTTCGGCGCAGGGCTGGAGGCCTTCCCGGATCGGCTACAGCAGGATGCGGTCCTGCACTGGCTGGTGCAGGCGGCGCGAGTTTATTTCGCGAAGAGTTGGGAGGCTGGCGATGGACGATTCGACCGGCACGGTCTCCCGTCTCCGGATCGCGCAGATCCAGCGACGGCGCAAGCGGTAGCCGAGCTCGTCCGACCAGAGCGGCTGGCGGCGATGATCTCGGCGTTGGAAACCGTGGCTCCGATCCGATGGCTGGGCAGTACGATCCGCGACCTGCGCTCCGCCCTCGAGCTGGTCAAGGAGCTGCAACAGCTTTTGGAGCTGGCCGAGCGGGCGCCGGAGTTCGCGGCCGGGTTGGCGGAGCCGGCGCCGCACCAATGGACCTGGTCGTCGCGCGCCGAGATCGCCGAGAACCCCCTGCCAGAACAGGAAACGGCGGCCGAACCAGACGACGCTTCGGCTACCCCGGAGCGGTCCGGGTCTCCTGAGCAGGAACCGGCCCCGGTCGAGCCCGCGCAGCGTTCCCGAGGTGGTGTGACCCGCTACCAGGACGAGGACTCGGCTGGCATCAAGACGGTCGGAGAGAACCATCCGGCTCTCAACGCGCCAGGGGCGAAACCGTTGGTGTCGCCTCCGCAACCGCGGTCGGTACCTACCCCGAAAGAGGTGTTCGGGCGCCTCGCGCGCACGAGCGACCCGGTTCTGGACGCGCAGCAAGACGCGCGCGAGCGGTACCAGCGCCCGAATAACGAGTTGGCCGGGCATGTCAGGCTGAATTGTTTGACGCTGGCGGCGGGGGATATGTGGGGGGTTCTGGGACAGGACCCGCCTGCGGGGCTTGTCGACCAAAACTGGCTCAGCTGGGTTTCTTTGGCTGGGGTGCGGTTGAAGCATGCCGCCGGAGTGGCCGGGGCAGGTTGGGATCCGGCTGTCACTTCCTTGGAACAGGTGCGCGAGCGGGTGGCGGCCACCGGGAAGCCGATGGTTGCGGTGGTGGTGTACGAGGGTCGGGACGGGCGGCCGCCGGAGTTCGGTCATGCAGTGAATGTCAAGCTGGCGGCCGACGGCACGATGGTGGTGCACGAGTTCGGGGAGGACGTCCCGTTCGAGGAGTGGTCGCCGCCCGCCGGTGTTGTTGCGGTGTTGGGGATGCGGGTCTCGGAAGGTCCGGAGGATCAGGTTGTTTCGGAGCTTCCGGAGCATGCCCGGCATTTCGCGGACGTCCTGGTCGGTGCTCGATTCGACGGAGACGATGCCCGCGAACCGCTGTCGCAACCGTCGGACGCGCAAAGGCGTGCGGTAAGCGGGCTGGCTGAGTCAACGCCTGGTATCCGGGAACGTTTGGCTCGGTTGTTGCGGGGAAGGTCGACACCGGCGGTGTCACCTCAGCTGTTCGAGGGGTGGGCAGGGCTGCGCCGCAGTGACGACCAGCGGCTCGCCGAACTACACCAGGAACTGCGAGCCCAGTTCGCGCGCCCCGGTAGCAGTGTGACGCAGTTGCAGGACCCGGAATCGGCGACCCGGCGCGCCGTCGAGAAAGAGCTGGGTTACTCCCGGCGGGAGCTGGCTGAGCTGCTGGGTATCCCGGAGCAGGATTTGACCGTTGATCGGCGGGTGCGGGAGGAATACGCCGATCTGCGGCGCCACGGCATTGCGGCGGAGTTGCAGCGTGCCGCGGACCGGTTCCTGTGGCACTACGAGGTGCTGCGGAAGGTCGAGGACATCGACCGGTACACCACCAGGGCCCGTCGCATCGACGCGTTGGAAGACGCACTCTACGACGCGTATTCGCGCTACGAGCAGGGACTGGATTCGGCCGCCCCGATCCGGGCGTTGGCCAGACAGGTCGCGAGCCTCGGAGAGTTGGCGCGCCGGGTCAAGGAGACCGAAGACACGATGCCGACGATGGAGTTGGTGCGTGACCGGGACATCACCAACGCCTACTGCATCCGCCCGAGCCTGCGGGTGGGGCCGCGGACCTTGGAACAGGTGCGGGCCCGCTACGCCGAGACTCGGGAGCGGCTGCGGACGTTGCTGCAGGCCGATCCGGCGGACATGTCCCTCACCGAGCTGGAGGCGCTGACCACGAAGCCCTGGCCGGGCAGCAGACCGCCGGAAAACCCGTCGCAAGCGCAGGAAAAATACGACCTGGCTGTGTCGTTCGAAGAGTGCAGGCAGGTACTGGCCCTGGTCGAGGCGGTCGAGCAGCGCGACGCGCGAATGCAGGTGCTCACCAGCGAATTCGATCGGCAGATCAAGGCCGCGCTCGGACCCGCCGCAGCGAAACCGGTCTCCCGGGTCGTGGCGAGCGGTGATCTGGCCAGGCTCGCCGATGTCGATGTGGCCGAACGGGACCGGCTGGCCAGGAGTCTGCGCAACAGTGGGGAGCTCGACCTCGACCCGGCGACCCTGGACGGCGACGCGCTGGAGCAGCTGCGCCGCACTCGGGAGTTCCTGGAACGAGAGGTGCCGCGTCAGCCGCACGAGCCGGTGACGGCGGACATGATCCGCGCTCATGCGTCGCGGCTTCGGGAAAATTTCAGGGACTGGGAAGCGTCCGAGCTGGAGAGGAAGTGGGCTCCGCTCAACGAGGTGATCGCGGACGCAACAAGATTGCTGGACGCCGATGCCCGGATCCGGGGCATCGCCGCGCTGCAGGCGGCGCTGCGCCAGGCGCATTCCCGGACCGCGGTGGCGGCACAGGAATTCGAGGCGCGTCGGGCCGAACATGTGAGGCGGTACCCGCAAGACGAATTCGAGTTGGCTGGGGCGCTGAAGGTTTCGTACCCTCTAGGCGCCGAGTGGGCATTTGCGGTCGGACGGCGACGTCGCTCGCTGCGGGCGTTGCTCGAACTGGCCGACAACCACCGGCGTCGCAGTGAACAGGCCGCTCAGCTGGACCAGCGGGCGAACGACCTCGCGGACCTGGCTCGCCGCCGCCATGAAGCGGCGAGCCGCCGCGACCGAGCCTGGGGCGTGCTGCAGGAATCGGCCGCCAAGGAGTTCTGGAACACCTCGGCCGTCGAGCTGCCTGCGGTGCTGCGCGCGAAACGTCTCGCGCTTCAGCACGAACTCACCCACACGCTGCACACGAAACTGGCTCGTGAGATGGGCTTTCCGGAGCCGGAAGCCGATGAGGACGAGCCGCTGTCGATTGCCTTGATCGAGCAGATGGTGACCCAGCCCGACGGGGTGAGTCCGCTGACCGATTCCGCGACCGGCGAGCGGGATGGCGATCTGGACGCCAAGGCCAGGGCGGTGTTGGCGATGGACAGTGTGGTCGACGCCGCGGTCGACTACGCCACGGCCATCGTGGAAGTCGACCGGCTCGACGCGGCGTTGCGCACCGGACTGGCCGCCCAGGACGCGCAGGCCGCAACCACCGCGGCTGCCGATGCGACGGTCGAATACCGGCGTCCGCGGGGCGGTGTGGAGCACCTGCTGGCTGACGGGCCGAAGACATGCGTGCCGGAGGCGCGGCGGGATATGTGGGCGGCCCTGGGGCAGGAGCCGCCCGCGGGGTTGGCCGACGCGGATCTGGCCGGCGTGCTGTTGACGGATGTTCCGGGAGTGGTGGGAGCGGGTTGGGATCCGCGGGTCACCGAGTTGGAGCAGGTGCGCGCTCGGGTGGCGGCTACCGGGAAGCCGATGGTTGCGGTGTTGGTGTACGAGGGGCAGCCGCCGCGGTGGGGTCACGCGGTGAACGTCAAGCAGGTCAATGGCGAGGTGGTGGTACACGAGTCCGGGGAGGACATCGCGTTCGAGGTCTGGGTGCCGAGTTCGGGCGTGGCCGCGGTGCTGGGGATGCGGGTCGCCGAAGGTCCCGAGGATCAGGTTGTTTCGGAACTTCCGGAGCATGCCCGGGATTTCGAGAACGTCCTGGTCGGTGTTCGGTTCGACGGAGACGAATCTTCGGAATCCGTGGATCCGGAACTTCCTCTCGGCGAGCGGCTTCAACAGATCGTGGAGCGGGCAGAGGAGTTGTCTCGCCATCTGCACTTGCCCCCTGGTGCATACGGCGAGTGGACCGAGGAACAGTGGCGCGACGCCTTCGCGACTGCGACGGAGAGCGTGGCTGCCGACCGGGCTGGGGTGACCGCCGATCTGGCCCGGTTGGGACTGGCGGAAGATGCCGAACTGCCGCTTCAGTTGGCGACCTTCCACAGGTTGGACAATCGTAGGGCCGACATCTCGAGTCGTGAAGCGGCCTTGGTCGAATTGCCCGGGGTGCTGCGGCGCTATCGAGTCCTGATGGCGGATGTGGTGCGGCACAACGAATCCGCTGACACGCGTGCGTGCGTACCGGCCGTCGAGGAGGTGCTGCGGCGGGGCGGGGAGAAGCTCGAGGGTCACGACATCGTCTGGTTCCGGGACGGGAAGTTGGTCGTGGTCGCTGTGGACGGCGGGCAGCAGCGGGCGTTGGACCGGTTGCGGTCGCAGTGGCGGGAATTCGAGTACTTGTTGGATGAGGAGCCGGCTCGGATCGAGGACAGGTTCCACGTCGAGTATGTGACGGTTCCGGTCCCGGACGACCGGATCGAGGCGTCTCCCGCGCCGCGCACTCCCCTTGGGCATGACCGTATCGAGGACCTTGCGGCTGCTTCCCAGCGCCTTCACGATGTGACCGCGCAGTGCACCGCGTTGATAGACAAACTGGGTACCTCATTGCAGTACTGGAGCAACAACGCGGCGACGCAAAGGCAAATAGCGGACCTCCACTCGATGGTCATGGTGGAGTGGACCGGGTTGGCCGAGCGACTGCGGGTGAACCCGGCGGACCTCGGCAATGTCGCGTTGGATGTTTCCGGACCCCCGAGCACGTCGGACCGGTCCGGCCTTTTCGCGCTCCTGAGTCGTGCCGCGCAACACCGGACGGAACTGCTGCGCCGGGACGACGACATCGCCCGACTCTCCGAGCTGCTCGCCGAGTGGTATCAGGCGGACGCCGCAATCGATGCCGAAGTGACCAACCGCCGCATCGACGCAGAGCTGGCGAAGCATCCCGGCGGTATCCGGGTAAGCACCCACGTGATCCACATCCCGGATCTCGGTGCAGGCGCCGGCCGGTTGGTCGTGGTGTCGGGGCTGGACCGCCTGGACGCGGCGCTGAACGATCTGGCCTACCACCGACCGGAATTCGCAGATGTGCTGCTTCCGGGACATGGCTACCAGATCTCTCACGTGTCGGTGTCGATGTGGGCGGATCCGGACGGTTCGCTGAATTTCCACTCGCTCAGCCAATTGCCGGATAATCTGCAGCCCCCGAGCCAGCAAGAGATCGTCACTGCGTTTTTGATGGCGTATCTGAGGGGGCGCGTCAGCGGCTCGGTGAGTGTGAGTTGGGGCAAATGGCTGAAACCGCTGCTCGGTCGGATCAGCCCGCTGAAGCGATATTCGGCGATACTCCAGGACAGAAATCCTAACAATGGAATTCGTCCTCATGATGGAATTCAGCTGGATGAGGAAACCTCCCCCGTGCTGCGTGTCGGGAAGGAGCTGGCCGATTCCGGGGAGGTGGTCGATCCGTTCGGCCCCTTGGAGATCGCGCGCAAGCTGTACACCCTGGAGATCACCCGAGACGACACCTCGTATCCGGAGCCGGGCCAGTCCGAGCCTTACTCGTCGCGTTACGACTTCACCCTCGAGGGCCTACGCGATCCCGTGCGCCTCCCGATGTACGAGGACGAACAGGGGCAGTGGCGGCTGGGTGGCCGCCTACACGAGTACGAAGGGCCCGCATATGTGTTGCGGGAGCGGTTCGCGCACCTTCGGGCCGACAGCTCAGACGAGCTGATCAAGGCGGTGGAGAAGGCGTTGCGGGATCCGAAGGTCCCCATCGCCGCGGACGTCGCGCCCGCGGACGTCCTGCCCGAGGTCGACGACGGCTGGCAGCGGCGGTTCGACCGGGAGATCGCCGCCGTGCCCGCCTGGCAGACCTGGCGGCCGGATCCGGAAACTCCGGCGGGCGAGATGCGTCGCGGCGTGCGCGTAAAGATCGAGGCCGCCGCCCGCCGCGAACATGATCTGCATGCCGACGTTGTCCGGTGGTGCGCGGAACTGGGACTGGAATCAGACACAGCCGACGTGACCTCCGAAGAGGTCGAACAGGCGCTGCAGCAACGGATAGCGGAGGCGCATGGTTCCGAATACGAGGAACTCGCGCGAATCAATGATCTGGCGGGCCGGATCCGAGCGGGTCTGTCCTACCTCGAGTCCGCTCGCTGGCGTCTGGCAGATCTGCGCGAGGCGGCGGCGGTATTGGCCGCGCGTGATGTGCTCGCCGCCGAGCATGCCGCCCCGATCGCCGAGGGTGTCGGGGTCGTCGTCGGCCCGGACGCCCGGCCGCGGATCGTCGTCGCCGCGCCAGCGACGGAACTGCCTGTGTTGCTGCAGCGGATAGGTTTGTCGCCCGATGAGTTGGCGGCACGGGACATCGACGTCAGCTACCGCGAGGTCCGAGTCGACGACCGCGGGCATGTGCGGGTCACCGAGAGGGAGAGCAATCGCGACGGCATCGCGAGTCGGGAGCCGTCCACTGTCACCGGCCCGGCCACGCTCGGGGACCGCGCTACCGAGCGGCCCGCGGTCGGGGACGGCACCGCGGAAGTCTCTGGCACACAACCGGATCCGATCGCCGAGACTGTGGAATTCCCGCCGGACGCCAAGACGAACCAGGTCGCCGACCGGGCCAGGGTGCCGTGGGAAACCGTCTGCGACCTGCTCGCAGGCCGCCAGGTGGAGGCCGCGGACGAACAGGCGATCCTGCAGGCGGCCGCCGACCTCGGATTCACGGTGCCGAGGCCTCAGGAGACGTGGGAGGGCGTGGCTGGGGCGGAGGTGTCCGGGGTGGCCGTGTCCGGAGCGGCCGTGGCCTGGGTGGCGGGCGCCGACGCCCCTGCGGTCAGCAGACTGAACAAGGGCAAGGTCGTACGGGTCGAAGAGAAGCAGGTGCGGATCTACGCGGCGGCCCGCATCCTCGGCTTCCAGTTGCCGCAGCTGGGGTTGTGGACCGCGATCGCCGCCGCCGCCGACGTCCCGATCGGTGTCGTCGTCGCTGCCGTCGAAGGACACCCGGTGACAGCGGAGCTGCTGCCGCGGGTACGCGCTGCCGCGCAGCGCTACGGCCTGCCGCTGCCGGAAAAGGCTCGAGGAGCCCTGGATTCCCAGTTCGCCGTGACGGCCGAGCACGTGGGGACGGCCGCCGGAGTGTCCGCGAACCGGGTCGCCGAGGTGCTCGACCAGAAGACGTTGGGTAGTAAGCCGGACGAGCCGGCAATCCTCGCCGCCGCAGTGCAATTGGCCTGGAAAGACGCGCCAGAGGCGCTGCGTAAGGTGCTGACGAACCCGAACCTCGTCACGGCCGTGGCAGCTGAAGTCGGAGTGGATCACAAGGTAGTCGCGCGAGTGCTCGATGGCCGCATCTCCGCCCGCTCGGACGTCGGTGTGAAGGTGCTCGACGTGATCCGCCGGGCGGGCTACCCGGGTTCCACCCCGCGTGGCACCGGATTCGGTGGCTTGATGGGCGCGATCCTCGCGTTGCCGCTGCTGATGCTGGCCCAGAACGGCGGCGGCCGGGACGGAAACTCCGGGCCGGTCCCGGACGGGGTCGGCGACGGGACCGCCGCGGCCGTGCCGGACGAGGATGAGCAGGCCCGCCGAGCGCTGCTGCGCAGAGTGCAGGCCGGTGACCGGGCGGCGTTGCGCGAGTTCCGCTCCCCGCAGCGCGATGCCGCGGTGCTGGCGTGGCTGGAAAACGAGGTGGACGGCAAGGAATTGCCCCGCCGGCTGCGCGAGCGGGTGTTCGACCGGGTCGTCGCAGGGACGCTGCCGGAGGGACGCAATGTCAGCAGCTGGCTGGGCAGCCAGATCGGCATTGTGGTGGCCGAACACAAACGGTGGCAGGTGTTCACCCACCAGGTGTGGGCGGCGTTCGTCGGGCCGAGGCGTCGCAGTACAGCGAAAGTACCGGGTGGGCCCTTGGCCGGGGGCGCGCCAGCGGTGCTGGTGGCCGTGCTGCAACAACTGCCGCCCGACCAGGGGTGGGTGCTGCAGCAGCGGTTCCTGCCGGGCCGGGAAGACCTGGTCGATCCGACGCAGGCGCAGGTCGAGCGGACCGGGGAGCAGCTGGCCGCACTGGAGCGGGAAGCCGTGCGGGCCTTCGTCGCCGAGGCGCGCACACAACTGAACCCGTATTGGCTGTTGCGGGATGTCACCCGCACCGAGCGTGAGCTCGAAGCGGAGTTCGCGCTCGTCGAAGACGCCGAGTCCGAGCACGCCGAGTCCGAGTCGCCCGAACAGGCCGCGTGGTTGTTGTTCGACTCGGAATTCGACCGGGTGGCCGAGCAGATCGCCGCCGCCGGGCACGAGGCGTATCAGGAGCTGTACCGCATCGACGACGACGCGGACGGCAATCCCCGCTACGACGCCCAACTGCGGATGCGGGACGGCACACCGATCCCGGCGCGGACCTCGCTCGCCGAGCTGGGCGACGCTGCCGTCGACATCGCGAAGACGACCTTCGCCGAGTTGCCGCCGTACTGGCAGTGGCAGAACCTGACCCAGGCCAGGACGGCGCTGCGGCTCGCACTGGCCGCGCAGCTCGCCGGCGTCGACTTGCACGACCCGGGAGCGGTCGAATTCGTGGCCGCGCAGCTGCAGGAGCACTGGACGCGGACGAAGGTCTTCGAGCAGCAGCGCGGCCAGGTAACCGACGTCGCGGCCGAGAAGTTGGGTCCGTTCGACGGGCTGACTCCCGGCGAGGACCTGCACCCGGCGGAGCGGGCGAAGACCTCGGCCGCGGCAAGGCTGGCGGTGGACTCGGCGATCCAGCTGGCGGCCGTGACTTCCGCGGCGGTAGCGCCGCGACCACTGGACCACACGACCTGGCAGCAGCGCCGGCAGCAGCTGAGCGGCGGTTACGCGGAACTGATGCGTTGGTACGGTTGGCCCGGCCTGCGGCTGTCGCGGACCCCACAGGCCGCGGCCGACGTGGTGACGGCCGTGCTGGACCAGGTGTTCACCGATGGGGCCGAAGACCTGCGGGTGACGACCACCGAACAGGTGCAGGGCGTGCCCGGTTCCCGGGTGCTGCGGGTCGACTTGGTGGTCGACGGTCCGGTTCCGGAAGAAACGGTGGCCGCGATCCTGCGCCGGGCCGACCAGTCGGATGTCGAGACCACCGCGGAAGGGACCCGGATCTGGGTCGAGTTCTACGAGCGCCCCGTGGTCGACTCCGCTTTGCCCGGGCATCGGATGGTCCGCAAGCGGTTCGGCCGCAGCACCAACCGCGAAGAACGGCATAGGGAGCTGTCGCAGGCTCGGCGTATGGTGCGCGCGCTGATGGAGGCGCACCCGGGTGGTTGGCCGGAAGGCAAGATCGACGATGCGGAATCGCTGGTGTCGGAAGTCGCCGGCAACGGGTTGGACCACACCGACGGTGAAGTGGAACTCGAGGTCACGATCACCGATGACCGGATTCTGGTGCGCTGCTATGACACCGACACCGGACGCCCGTTCGTCGACGACCCGACCGCCACCGTCGCCGCGGAGCAGGAGTCGCTGGAAGCCTGGGACGACCTCGATCTGGGTGAATTGGCCTCGGGCTTCATCGACATCGCGGTGCTCGATGAGGCGGTGGGCGGTGAGCGCAGCCGCGGCAAGACGTTGCTGGACGGGCTCGCCGACGCTTACGGCTGGCACCCGCTCGACGCCTACGAGCGACGAGATCTCCGCCCGAACGATCCGAAGCAGACCTTCGAGAAGGGCGCCTGGTACCTGATCTACGCCGCCGACAAGCCGGTGCCTGCGAAGGCCGAACCGGCTACCGGCGAGGGGTACCCGCCGGTCACGCCGCCGGCGGCGGCGACCATCGCAGAACAGCTCACCGTCGGGGTCATGTTCGGCGAATCCGACACCGACCCGTACGGGACCCGCGGTCTGGTGGCCGAACTGCCCGGCAGTGCCGATGCCGAAGCCCGGGCGCTGACCGCTGCCGTGGCTGAAGCGGTGCTGTCTGCCGTGGACGACCCGGACCGGATCGCCGCTGAAGAAGCTGCCCGCGACGTCGAGCCGGACCTGTATCTGGCCGACGCGACCACCAAACGCGACGAGTCCGGACGCGTTACGCACGAACTGAACCTGGTCGCCCGCACTCACAAGCCCGAGGCCACCGTGCGGCTGGTGGAATCCGAACCGCCGACAGTGGACGTGACCACCACCCTGTACCCGGGCGATCAGGGCCGCGTCGACGGGGTCAAGGGCGCGATGCGCGCGCTGACCCAGGGCTGGGCGACCGAGCAGTCGGCCCTCGATGCGGCGCTGGCCGGGATCGACCAGCGGGTCGACGAGATCACCGGGGTAGCCGACGCCTGGGGCCGGGCTCGGGTAACCATGACAGGCGAGCCGGGCAACCGGACGGTGACCGTATGGGTCGCCACTCAGCGGAATTTCCTGGGCTGGACCGTTTCCGAGGTCGACGGGACCAGGACCGACGCCATCGCGGACGCAGAGGTCGAGCAGCTGCGCTCAGCGGGGGCAGCGCGGATCCGGGACATCCCGCTCGGCGAGGCCTACCAGGATGCGTTGGGCTCACCTTCCGGTGAGCGCCCGTCGCTGGTCGGCACGCCGATGCCCGACTCGGGCCCGGTGCCGCAGCACTCGGCGGTCCGGCAGGACCTGATCTGCGGTGGTGAGGTGCAGCTGCGGTTCCAGCAGCTGGTCGGTGCCCGGGGAGCCGACGACATCACCCCGATCCAGGTAACCCCTCGGCTGGCGATGAACGGCATGTCCGACGTGGTCTTGGCAGCCAACCTGCCCGCCGGTCGCCGTGCGGGTTGGCGGGACCGGCCGTTCGGCTGGGGTGCGACCGGGTTGCTCGCGGCGGTGGACCGGGTGCGTGTCGACGGCCTCGGCGCGGTCGCGGTGGTGGCCGACCACGGCTCTATCGGTGCACACGCCGCCGCCGTGATGCGGGTGAACCAGGAGCTGGCCGACGCGAACCGGGAGCTGGAGGGCCTGGTCGGCGAAGTGGTGGTGTTCGACAACGCCGACCCGATCGCCCGCGAGAACGGCGGCTGGATCGTCGGCCGCGAGGCGATCGCCGCCTGGGCGGTGCGCGCAGGCGGTCGTAATGCCGTGATCCAGGGCATCGAGCTCGACGCGGACCTCAACCCGCTCGTCCAATTCACCGACCGCCCGAGCATCGGCCTGGAAGGTGTGATCGGCGCCCAGCCGGATGCCCCACGCCTCGCGGAGCGGGCGGAAGTCCTGGTGCGGCAGGTGTTGGACCGGGCCGGGATTCGGTACGTGTCGGACATGTTGGCGACCGGCGACCTCGACGACGCGCGGCGGAAGGCGTTGGTCAACCGGAAGCTGTGGAACGACTGCAGCGACGTCGAGAAGCGGGCGCTGCTGACGCTGCACCCGGATGTCATCGGTGAGGCGGAAGGCATCCCGTGGCATATGCGCGACGAGGTGAACCGGGCCGAGCTGAAACGGCTGTGGGACTGGGCTGTCGAGGAAGGCATGGCCGACCAGGCAAAAGAACTGGATCGAGTCCACTTCGCAGTGGAGCAGGTTACAGGCTGGGCGAAAGAACGGTTGGCTGGCAGCCCGTCGGTGTCGCTGTTGTCCTTCCCGCGGCTGGGAGATGCCCGCACGCGGGGTCGGACGGTACTTGGATACGGGGCGGAGCACGCGGACCAACAGATCGCCTACGTGCCGAGAACCGTACGACTGAACGGCAGGGCGGACACGCTGGGAACCACCGCGGTGGATTCCGCGAAGCGTTTCGACACCGAACGACAGCGGGATGTTCCGCTGTCGATGCTCGCGGTGTTGCGCCTCGACTCGGCGAACTCCGCGCACGCCCGGGCCCCGCACACCGAGGACCTAGTGCGCGCCGACAGCGAAGACCTGGCCCGGCGGATGGTGGCCGCGGATGCGGTGTGGCAGGCGGAAAATCCCGAACAAGACCCCGGCCTGCGGCGTGTCGAACTGGTGGGTGAAGACGACGGCGACGCGGTGGTGACTGCCGCGGCGGTCGGCGGCCTGTTTGCCAACGACATCCGCAGCGGCCGGACCACCGGGTCGGACCGGTCCTCGGCCGAGCGGGAGTTGTTCGACGCACTCCCCGAACCCGACGCTGAGGCGGAAACAGCGGTGCGGGAGCAGGAGCGTCTGATCCTCGACCGCCCGCTGCGCGATATCGCCCGGCAGTGGGCCCGCTGGAGCGAGACAGAACGGCAGCGTTTCACCAGTGCCCGGCCGGAGTCGGCCGCGGCGGCGGATGGCATCGTGGGAGCACACCGCGCCGCGGCCGTGCTGCGCATACTGCAGCTGCAGGTGAGCGACCAGCGCCTACAGCGTGAGTTGGCCGGCATGGGCATCGCCGAACAGGCCGATGATCAGCTACCGCACCTGGAAGCCCTGGTGGACACGCTGGCCCGGGCCAAACGGTGGATCGAGGACAGGACACAGGGGGTCCTGCAGCCGCTGGCGTTGCCGCTGCCGAATGCGGACTCGTCGCGGCGGTCCGCCGTGGCCACTGCGGACACCGGAAGTGCCACGGAGATCACGGTTTTGGTGTTCGCGCAGGAGCCGGCACTGGAAGCGTTGCGGGCGGGGATGAACCGGGCCGTCGCCCATCACCACGAGCGGGCTGGTGGGGCCCGGGATCACGCGGTGGTGGCCTGGCACGGCACCGACCCGCACCGGTTGGCCGCCGATCTGGCGAGCCTCGTCGAAGCCCGCCGACAGCTGGCCGATGCTCAATATGTGCCGGGCAGGCCGGTGATCCGGGTGATCGCCGTCGACAGCGCCGACGACCTCGTGCGCGCGGCGTTGGACGACGAAGTGGTGACCGGCTGTGGGTTCCGGGCCGGGGAATTCACGTCCGAGGGATGGGTGTCGGATCCGGCATCCGAAGGCCGACCGTCGCCGGACCGCACGTCTGTTGCGCCGGTCGTCCCGGTCGTGCCGCCGCCGCTGGCCGAACCGGTGGAAAGACTGAACCGGATCCGCCGCGAACTCGGCTCCGAGCACGAGGACATGGTGCAGGAGCTGGCTGCCCGGATCCGGTCAGAAGGCAGCGACTACGTCCGCCCGGACCTGGACGCGACAAATCTGGCGGTCGCGGATTCGCCGGCGTGGGTGGAATGGAACGCCCTGCGCGTGGCAGCGGAGGCGGAACTACGCGACGTACCGGGCGTCAAGCCTCCGCCGCGGTTCGGGTTCGAGGCCGGCTGGCCCACCACACTGAACAACTGGCTTACCGAACTGAAAGCCGACCCCGACACCTCGGCGGCGTTGGCCGCGGTGGCGGAGAAGTATGCGTTCTTCCTCCGTACCCAGCACCAGCTCCTACAGGTCGTGGCGTCCGCGAAACGCTTGATGCGGATCGACCTGTTGGAAAACCTGCTGCACCAGGGATATACCGCTCAGGAATACGGTCTGGCTCGAGAAGGCGTCTTCGAATGGGCGGTGGATCAGGCCGACCGGCTCGAACAGGTGCACCGCGAGCTGCGGAAGTTCGCTCCCCGTCCACTGCCCGGGACAGTGCGCGGTGAGCGCATTTCGCTCGGAGAGCACTACGGCAACGAACATCCGGAACAGGCCGTGCAACGGTGGCGCAACGAGTACCCCATTGTGCGGAACCAGTTGCAGACCGCACTCGACGGCCTCGACCCGGAAAAGCTGTCCCCGGAAGCGCTGGTCGAGCGGTCCCCGGATCCGGCGCGGCATCCGGATGGCCTGGACGAAAACGCCATAGAGCGATTCGCGTTGGCGATGCGGTTCGAGCTGTTGCGGCAACTGATCGCAATGGACGATGCGGAGCTCGACCGTGTGGCGCGGATCGTCCGCGGCAACCGCGAGTTCAGCGACATCCTCTACCAAGTGGACAGCCGAGCTGCGGAGTATCGCGTCCACATTGCGGTGGGACCTGAGCTGACCCGGATCCGGAATGAGGAAGCCGATTACGTCCGGCCGTTTGCGCCCATCCTGGCCGAGCGGATCGCCGAGGCCGGGATCGATCCGACCGACCCGGAGCAGGCTCGGGCACAGCTGGTCGACATGCGCGACCGGCTGGACGAATCCGAATCCGGGGCGACTCGGCGCCGAAGGCAGCTGAACGAGCTGGTGGCGTCCATCGACACATTCCTCGCCGCGCGCAATCGGCTGCACGACATCGAAGCGGTGACCACACTGCGCCGCCGGGTCGCCGCCCACCGCGCCGTGCTCGCCGAACAGTTCGAGGTCGTGCGCCGCGAACACCTGGCCCGGTTCCGCGAGGACGACAACCGGCTGCCGGAGACAGTGACCGAACCGGACGCACTGGCTGTGTTGCGCCGCTGGCACGCCGACGCCGAGCCGACCGGTCCTGGCCGGACCGGATTCGACCCGACCCGCCGGCATCGCGGTCTGGGCCGGTTGCGGCAGATCGCCGAAGCACACTTCAGCTGGGCCGAGCCGGAAGAACAGCTCACCGCGGCCGCGGAAACGCTGGAAGTGAAAGCGGCGCGGCGGCAAGAGGTCCGAGAAGCCCAGCAAGAAATCGACACCTTCAGGGCCCCGCCCGATGTCCTGCGCGACAGACACGAAAGCGAGCGCCAGCGGCTGTATATGCTGATCGGCCCGCTGGAGGTGGAAGAACTCGGCCTTTCCATAGAGGAACTGACCACCCAACAGGTCCGGAATCTGCTGGAGCAGCAGAAGCTGCCGGAGCGGGCGCAGCGTATCGCCACAGGGTACGTGCGATTGGGTGAGTTCCTCGCCGACGCCCCCGCTGACGAGGTATTCCGCACCGCCGCCGCGGAATTCGACCGGGCCGACCGGGAACTGACCGCACTGCTGGCCGACACCGCGACGATGCGCCCGGCTCCGGCGACCGCTACCCCGCCGGCCGATGCCGACCTGGCCGACTACGAACACCCGCCCACCGGCGCGGCACACCTGGCCGGCAAGATCTGCGTCCCCTTGGTACATGCGGTGCTGCACGCGGTGATCGATGGTCCCGCCGCCGCCCGGATGCGCCCGGCATCGCAGCACGACGCGACCATCCGCGCCCAGGGCACGTCCGACCTGGAAATGGCGGCCGGCCTGGATGCCGACTTCCGCACCGACCCGCTCGGTATCGGCCAAGCGGGCCTTGCCGCGGCGGTAACCGAAATCCGCAACGGCAAGCACGCCCTCGCCGGTGTGATGAACCGAGGCCGGCTGGGTGACCACGCCTTCGCCGTGGTCACGGTGACACAGAAACTGCTCGACGAGAACCCGGTACTGGAGGATCACGGTGTCGTAGTCGGCGACATCGTCGTCCACGACAACGGCTTCCCCGGCGCGATCGCCGGCCGGTGGATCATCGGCGAGGCCGTCGACACCTGGGTGCAGGAAGCGGGCCGCAGCGTCGGCCAGGTCGACGCCATCGTCTTCGACGGCCCCCGCGACCCGGAGATCCCACTGCACGGCCGTCAACCCCACGGCATGGCCGAGCATCGGATGATCGGCCACCGGCCGAACCGGGAAACGGCGAATGCGTTGGCGCGCAGCCTGAATGACGCGGTCGCTGAATCCAACGATGCCGAGATACGGCAGCTGCGTGCGCAATTGGCGCAGCACGGTCCGGGCGCGGTGTCTCGGCAGGTGTTCGACACGCTGTCGGAGACTGCCCGACACCTCATCGCTCGCGACGAAATCTCCCCGGGCGTGCTCACGTTCGCCGACGATGAGGCCGCCTTCGATCATGCTGTGGACCGGTGGGGTCGTCGGCTCACACCGGAGCAGCAAGCGCAGTTGCCGTGGGCCGAGGGGGGTGGCAACCTCGGTTTCTACAGTAGGTTCGCCGTCCTGGACACCTATCTGTCGAAGTCGTCGGACCAGCGCGCGCTCGACGACCCGGCCATCGTCGATGTCCTGCGCACCGATCAGCTTCTCGAGGGGACGCAGCGGCTCGAACGCGACATCATGGCGGTCGGTAAGGTGCTTGCCGGCGACGAGGGTGACAGGCGGGGCTGGCGCACCCACGCCGGGTTCATCTCCGTCGAAATCACCGAGACACCGTCGGATCGGCTCGGCGAATCCGACCTCCAGTACATCCGGGTTCCGAAAGGCGCCCAGGTCTTCTGGGATGCCAAGGCGCGCATGCTTGTTCTGCAACGGGATCTGGATATCGCCCAGACCCGCACCTTTGTCGACGAGACAGGCCGTCGCCATGTGTACAGCATCGCGAAATGGCTGGGCGTCAGCACCCCGGGCCCCGTTGTGGCCACCGGCCCCCGGCTGGCGGAATCCGCCCCACCGGCTCCGCCCAGGCCTTCCCGCGCCGTGTCGTCGTTCGCCGCGCCGAGTGTCCCGGACACCCCCTGGGTGCGGCACCTGGTGTCCGATGAGCCGCCGATCTGTGGCGCGTTGGTGCAGCAGACAACGAAGGCGGCATTGGGGCCGAAGGGCGCCCGGATGTCTTCGGTGCACGACGACGAGGTGCGGATCAACGGGATGCGCGCCAAGACTTATGCCACCGGCCTGAATGCGGGGTGGGCGCAGCATCCGATCGGACAGGGGACGACCGGGTTGGCTGCTGCGGTACATGAGGTTCGCCGCCGCGACAAGGGCGGCCTGGGCAAGAGAGCCGTCGCCGGAACGATGAGCTTCGGCGCACCGGGGGGGAAGGTGATCGGCGCGCATGCCTTCGCGGTGCTCCAGGTCACCGTCGATCTGTTGCTGGAATACCCGGAACTGCGGGATCTGGCCGAGGCCAAGGGCAAGAGGCTGACCACCGGTGACACGGTGGTGTACGACCCGGCTCATCCCGGGGCCGAGCACGGCTGGGTGATCGGCGACGAGGACGTGGACGACTGGGCCCTGCAGGCGGGCAACGGTGTGCAGGACGTGCACGTGATCGTCTTCGACGAGTTCGGCGACCCGGAAGAGGAGCTCACCGAGGACACCGCCGACCGCGGCCCGCAGGGCATCTGGATCGGTGCGCGCCCGGTCGGCGACCGCCCGCTGGAAGGCGCCGACGACGGTTTCCTCTTCGAGTACAGCGCCCGGGACGGTTCGCAGGAGCGGGCGTTCGCGGGGGTGGATGCCGGCGGGGTGTTGACCTTCCGGGTCTGGGCCACCGGCCAGACTCCCAGCGGAGAGCGGCTGTTCGATCACCTGATGGAAGCCGTCGGCGGCTTGGTGCGCGCGGTCCGGGTCGAGTGGGGACCGCACGGGGACGGGATGACCGACAACCTGGCGGCGTTCAACGAGGCGGTAGCGGCCGCGCTCGAAGTGGATCCCGACGCGGACCTGGCAGAGGTGCTGCGCATGGCCGCGCGGGAGACCTGGGCCGGGAGGATGGCGGGCCGCAGTCAATACGGCTTCACCGAGGTGAGTGTCGAACGTCTGGAAGGCACGCCCGGCGAATACACCGCCGTAACGGTGTCGTTCACTCGGCCGACGGAAGACATCACCTCTTGGGATGTCGTCTGGTCGGTGCTCGGGACCGTGCTGGACGGCGACGGCGACGGGGTCGCCGGTGCCTACCAGGACCCGACACAACTACGGGCACTGTCCGACTGGGACGCACCGCTGCCGGATCACATCCAGGTTTTCGTGCGCGACGAAGACGGCACACCGCGGTCGTTGCTGCGTATGGCGGTAGCCGAGGAGCGGGCCACGGTCGAACTCGCCGTGTTGCCTGGTCGTCCGGAGCTGATCGGGTTCGCGATGCGGTTGCTGGCGACACCGCCGACCGTGCACACCGAGGATCCGTCGGACGAATACAGTCGGCCGGCCGAACTGATCGCCGGATGGCGCAATCCCAAGTCGGTCGACCGGCTCCTGTCCGCGATGGCGGCGCACACCGCCAGCCTGGACGCGGACGAGGGGGGCTCGATCACCTTCACGGTGACCGGGGCCCACGGCGCGCGACTGCTGGTCGTCGCGATCACCACGGCAACCGGATTCACCACCACCCTGCACCTCGGCGAGCACGACGGGTTGTTGGAGAAGGTCGCTGGTCAGCCCGGTCCCGCACGGGCTGTTGCGGCTGCCACCGACGACGGCAACCTGCCGCGGCCGGAGTATGACGGTGCGACGGGCCGTCCCGTCACACCGTCGCAGCAGCTGACAGAAGCAGAAGCGGCAGCGGCGCTGCGAATGCGCGCCCGCCGCGACGCCGTGGCCGACGACCTGGGCAACCTCGCCGACCCGGACGACACTGCCCGGGAACTGAACCGGGCGCTCGCAGAGCACGCCCGCGCCACCGACACTGCGCGCCGGACCCGGCGCCTGCGCGCGGAAATAGTCCGGCTGAACACACTATTGGGGCACGCCCGAGCCACCGACCCGGTAGGCCGGGAACGGCGTCTGCGCGCGAAGATAGCCCGGCTGAGCACACTGCTGGGTGACCTCGGCCCGCTGGAAGTGTCCGCCAAGACCTTCGCCGGACTGTCCCGCGCGGGCAAACAGGCCGTGGCGCTCGCCGAAAACGCCCAGAACACTGTGGTTTTCAGTCACGACCAGGCCGCCTACGACTACGCGGACACCGTGTTAGACGCCCCCGCGGGCGCGGGCGCGACGACGCCGACAGCCATGCTGCTGGTCGGCCCGCTACCCGTCGGCACCAGCATCAACCCCGCCCGCCCCGGAACCTTTTCCGGGGCACGAATTCTCACCGAACACGGGGCCGCTTGGGAGATCACCCGGCAGCCAGCCCAGCAACCCGACGGGCAGCCACTGCTGCACCTGCGGGTCCCCGCGGGCACCCGGGTCCGCTGGGACAGCAGCCGACGACAGTTGGAGGTGCACGAAGACCTGGAATGGGTGACCACCCGCGTCGTCACCGACAAGCAGGGCCGCGAGCACGTCTACGGCGTCGCCCGACAGATCGCACCCGCCCAGTGGGGCATGCGGTGCCTCCCGGAGGCAGCCGTCGACGCGTGGAACCATGTCGGCGCCGACATGCCACCGGGGTTGGCCGGTTTCCGGGCAGGCATGCAGGGTGTGCTGTTGGGGGACGCGCCCTCGGTAACGGGGATCGGGTGGAGCTCGGAGATCGAATCGCTCCAGGATGCCCACGACCGGGTGGCGAGCGAGGGCGGCGCGGTCGTCGTGACGATGGTGTACAAGGGCGTGAACGGGCAGCCACCGCAGTGGGGTCACGCGGTGACTTTCAAGGAGCGCGCGGACGGCGTGGTGGTGGTGCACGAGGAGGGCGTGGACGAGGACGTCCCCTTCGACGAGTGGACGCCGCCGCCGCCGGACGAGATACAGGCCGTGTTGGGCATGGCGCTGACCGCCCGTGGCATCCCCGACCCGGCGTACGTCCCCGGCCAGTGGCTCCCCGACGCCGCACGGGCTTTCGCGAACGTCCGCATCGGCGTGGTACTGGACCCCGCGGCGGACGCGGTACGAATGCTGTCGGCGGAACTGCCGAGCTGGGTGCGAAGCCGGTTGCTGGAAGGGGAGCATCCGGTCAAGACCAGTCATCGGTGGATTCTCGAAGACCACAACCACGGCTCGTTCCTATTTCGTTCCCTGGTGGCTGAGATCGCGACCCGGGGTCAGGATCATCCGTCTCAGACCAAGGCACTGATCCACGAGCTCGTGCACGCCGAGATGTTCCTGTCCGGGCAGACCCCGAATGTCGCCACCATGTCCGAGGCCGACTACGTGGACGCCATGATCAGGGAAGAAGCGTTGGCCTTCGCGCGCCAGTCCTGGGTTGTGCAGGCGTTGGGCGTGCTCGGCTTCAAAGTTCCGATCAGGCCGGAGGAAACACTTTACTGCGATACTTTCGACAAGGCGTATGCCGATGCCGCTGCAAAGAATTCTGGTCTCTCGCGGGATGAATTGCGTGCCCGTGCCCACGAGGAGGGTATGCACGCCCTGCAGGAACGGCTGAAGCATCCGAGGTATTCCTACACAGAAAATTATCGGGGTTACTGGAAAGACTTCCGCGAACACGATTTCCCCTTGCTGCATCGGGCGACCACACCGGAGCGCGCCGAACAACTACGGCAACTGGCACTGCAGAAATCCGCGGCAACCCGGGACCGACAGGTCGTGCATCGTTCGGCGACAGCGGAGACGGAGCGGCTGAATGCGATCGCAAGCGAATCGATGTCCGAACGTGACAGGCGCCGCTGGGAACAGGGCACCTTGATCCTGCGGGATCTTGTCGCTCTGCGCTCGCAACTGCAGGCGCGGGAGCAGAAGATCATCGACGCAATCGAAGATCTGGCTGTCCGTGACGTGATCACGGCACGCACGCAGCGGCACCGAGGAAGGCGAGTACACGACCGGGCTGTCCTGATCTCAGACGACAACGGAACTCGGCTGGTAGTGGCAGCCGACAGCGGTGGCTACGACCATGTTCTCGAAGAATTGGGCGGTACGCATCCCGGAGTCGTGCGGAATGTGAGACTTGGGCGGATAGGCCTCGAATACCTGCGGGTCGGAGTCGATTACACGGGAACTGTGTTGGTTGCCCAGATCGAGAATCCGCAGCAGGCTGCCCCCAGCCGTCCTCCAGAAATCACCTCGATGGACTTGGCCCAGCAGGCGGGCGAACAGCGGATCGCTCAGGCGCGGCAGTTGCTCGTCCAGACCGAGGTCGGCAGGTGGGCCGATAACGTCCTGACGGACAACGATATCCGTATTTTGCTCGAAGCGACACGCGGTGACCGACTGTACCCGGCCAGGAAAACGTTGGTCCTCGACGCTGGGGCTACCGACGTGGAACTCATGGCAACCATGGTGCGTGGGGCCGGTTATGTCGAATTGGAGCGCACCAGAGAGCAGGGTCCCGCGCACCGGATCCGAATGCACTTTTCGCGTGTGGCCTACGTCGACCAGATGCTCGACGAGGAGACCGAGGCACATATTCAGGCGATCCTGGCCGTGCGGGAGCTCCGGGCTGAACTTCGGGCTGAAGGCGCTGATGTCCCGGAGAGCCCAGAAGAGCAGGCTTATCGCGGTGTCGATGAAGCGACCGCGTTCACCACGTTGCGGTCGTTCCTCGAGCATCGAAAGCCGGCATTCTCCGATTCGACGTATGCCGAGATCTACGGAGCAGCGTGGGATGAAGCGCACGGAGAGCTACCAGATCTGCCCATCATCCTGGATGAACAGACGGTAGCGGCGCGGAAGGCTGCCGTGGCCGAAGAATGGCAGGAAGCTCGAGCCCGACGGACTGAGGCTCGGGCAGCGCTGTCGGAATTCTTGGATACCGAACTGGCGGAATTGGATCCGCTGTCGGAACGACTGGAACTGATGCGCCGCAGCACGGACTCGAACACTGTTGAGTTGGCCGAGCGGATCGACGCCTTCCATCGGGCCGCTGCCAGGTTCGATCATCTGTGTGATGTAGCCGCCGCGTATGGGCGCTGGGAGCAGCTGCACCCCGCTCACGAGCAGGCGCGAGCGGCGTTGGCTGCCACAGTCAACTTCCCCTTGGAGCAGATGAACGGCGCCTGGGTTGCCAGACTGTTGATGCAGGCCCAGGAAGAAATGGCCGGTACTGCGATGGGAGACCGGCTCACCGAGCTGTGTGAGCAGGTCTTGGCCCTTCCTCGGGAGGACGCGGAAGTCCGACGACTCGACGCCCACGCATTGGCCACGGTCACGGACACCACATCGCCGTTGCCGGTGGAACACGCCGTACCGATGACTGCGCCGCAACCCACTGCGATCACTGGTGTCGATGAAAGCGAGTCCGACCAGGAGCCGAGTCGGGCCGATACTTCCCGCAGCTTCGAACCCGCATCTGTTGTGGCCGATGAGGCCACAGTGGAAACGACCGCTCGCCGGAAAGCCGCTGACCTGCTTCGCTTGGTCGAAGCCGTGGAGACGATGCCGGAACTCGGCGAAGACATCAAGGCTCACGTCGTTCTGCTGGCAGGCAAGGTGTTGAACGGCAACACGCGTCTGGGTGCGATTGCGCAGGTCGACGGCGGTCACCGGGTCTCCGTGCTGGATTCCGACGGCAGCCAGATGACGGACATCGAGATTGTCGGCGAGGTGGTGCGGGTGCGGACGCACCTGCGTTCCGACCGGTCGCATCGCGTACCGGCTACGACGAGCATGCTGTTCGAGTTGATCTCCGGCTGGGGGGACCAGCAGGTTGCCCGGGTGAGCACCGCGGTGATGCGGCAGACCACCGAGGTGGGCGAGAAGCTCGGCCTGCCCACGGTTCGGCTGGTAGGTGCCGACGGCGTCGTCACTATGGAGCTGTCCGCGGGGCACCTGGATGTCACGGTCGACAGCAGCAACGGCAACCTGACGCTGCCTTTCGATGCCGGCAACGGCGATTCGCCGGATGGAGGCATCGGGCCGCGGTCCGCCCCTGGCGCGGTGTCGGCCACTGCCGACAGCCGGACAGCCCCGTCGCCGGAAGCCGAACGGCTGGGGCCTGCGTTGGCGCAGCTGCGGCGGGATGCGGATGTGCGGGTCAAGCAGTTGCGTGGTGAGGTCACCGCGATCTGCGCGGACGTGATCGACCCGAACCTTCTGTTGAGGCCGAAGTCGACGGTGCGTGCCGAGTGGTCGCACAAGCGCGACCGGGATCGCGCTGCGCTGGCCGAGCTGCTCGGAATGACACCCGCGGACCTGTTCCACGACGACCAGGTGCAGCGGGTATTCGACGAACTAGCCGAGCGCGAGTCGAGGTCGGGCAAGACAGTTGCTCTGGCAGCGGCCGAACGACGGTTCCGTGACGTGCACAAACTGATGCGGCTGGTCGAGGAATCCGACCAGCTGCGTGCCAGGTCGCGGCAGATCAAGGCGTTGGAGTACGCACTGCACGAGGCCAGGGCACAGCTGCGGCTCGACCCAGGGAAGGCTCGCGACTACCGCAGGCTGCTCGCCGAGGCGGCGGAGCTGGAACGGCTGGTGGTGGAATTGCGGCAGGTCGAACAGCCGCTGCCACCGTTGGAGCGGGTGCGCGGTGAGCGGATCGTGCTGGCGAAATACGGGCTGCAGGAGGGGCCGCAGGCTTCCGTCGAGATCACCCGGGACCGGCTGCTGAGCCTGTACGGCTCCACGCTGCGGGAATTGACCCCGCTCATGTCGGAAAACCCGGAGTGGCTGACCGCCGAGGAACTGGTCGAACTGGCACCGGAGTCCGACGAGTCGTCCGAGGCTGGGAAGCGGGCGCGGCTGGCCAGGGAGTTCCAGGAACTGCGGGTGCTGCTCGCCCATTTCGACGTGATCGCCGAACGCAAACGAACTCGCCACCGGCTCACGATGGATCTGGACCTGGGGTTGTCGGTCGCGATCCCACAATCGGACGGTGCGGGACGCCGGGTGGCGCGCTTGAAGCTACGCCCAGGATTGGCGGGTACCCGGGTAGAAGCCGTTGAAAACGGCGACACCGAGTTGGTGCAGCGGATCGACACGCTGGAAGCAGCGGTGCGCGAAGCATATGTTCGCCGTGCCGCAGCGAAGACCCGGCTGGTCGACCTGCGCCGCACACACCTGAAGCAGCATCCGGAGGATCTCGACCTGCTGGAAAGGTTGCTGGACCCGCGGCAGCTTCACCTGGACCCGCAGCAATATCGCCGAATGGCGGCCGTGCTGCCTGCGGACAATGGGTTGGCTGTGCGCTACCGGTCGTTGGCCGCGTTCGCCGAAACGGCCACCGAACATCGGCGCTGGGAGCTGCGATTCGACCGGCTGCGTGCGCGTGCCCGGCAACTCGAAGATCTCGCCGTCGAACGCCACTCGCTCCTGGTCGAATACGGTGCGAACCATCAGCGCTACCTTGAGCTGAGCGAGCAGGTCGGGGTGTCCGACGAGGGCTTCCGGGACAACTTCCTTGCCCTCAGCGATCAGCGTGCGGAGATCGGAGCGCGCCTGGAACATGGGCTCAGGGAGTTCGGGCTGTGGAACCCGGGCCAGGAATTGGACTACGACCAGGCGAAGCAACTGTCGGAGTGGCCTGCGGAAGGAACGCTGGGTCCGCATCCGTTCCTGCGGCAGCTGGCGGCGAAATACGTCGAGCTGTCCGATCAGGTGCAGGCTCGGGAAGACCTGCTGGCGAGCGCGGGCGCGCTTCGCGACCAATATGGCGAGATCGACCGAGTCTCCGGCCTGCTCGACGCCGGTTTGACCGACGCGATCACGCCCGCCGCGATGCCGAAGAAGCTGCGCGGTCTGATGAACTGCGCTCCCGTGGTGACGAAGGCCGGGCGTGCGTTCATCGCGAAGATGACCGGCCACGAGCCGAATGCCTCGGCGCTCGAGGACAACGCCACCGTCAAGCAACAGGGTGTGCTGGAAGTCGAGTTGGCTCGCACGCTCGGCGGGGACTGGCACGAACCCGGCTTCGGCTCAGGCGTCGCCGGCTTGCGGCGCGCGGTGCGGATGGTGGAGAACGGTGCGGCCGGGTTCATCGCTGGCGCAATGGTGTTCGGTGACGCCGGGGCGCATGCCTGGGCGGTCGAGTTGAACGACGACGGCGAGGTGGTGATCACCGAGAAGATCAAGGGGATGAAGCGCACCTGGACCGGCAAGGCCGCGGTTGAGCGTTGGTTGGCCGAGCGGGGCGAGTGGAACATCACCGATGTATTCGGGATCGTCATCAAAACCGATGGCACCCCGGAGGTTCCGTTCGACGAGAACCGTGACCGCCTGGAGGTCGTCAGCCGGATCGCCCCGGCTGGCCCGATCGGCGCCGCCCCGGCTGTGGCCGAGCCGCGTGCCGGACCACTGGCCGCCGAACAAGCCCGGATGCAGGCGGTGCTGGATGCGCTGGACAACGTCGGCGCGAGCACCCGGGACGAAACCCTCCGGCTGCTCGACGATGCGCTGAACTTCCCCGGCGCCTGGCTCGGACCGGTGGAGGTTGTCGGTGGGGTCCACCGGGTCACGGTCCTCGACCAGGCCGGGACGCTGCTGACCGTCCAGGTCGGCATCGGTCCCGATGCCTCCGCGACCGCGAGAGTGCACTTGCCGCCGGTGCGCGGTCTCGACGCCGCGCCCCGCGCCGTGGTCACGGGGCTGCTCACCGATGCGATGGTGCGCCAGGCGACCGGCGCGGAGTTGACCGACTCCAGCCCACCGCTGGTCCGGTTGCGCCGCCACAGCGCACTGGTGTTGGCGCAGCTGGATGTGTCGGAGCGGTTGCATGCCGATCGAGCTGATCGGCGAACGATGGGCGCTGCTGTGTCGGAGCTGTTGCAGCCGGGGTCCGAGGCTCGGACCTGGTTGCTGGCAGCGCAGTCTCGGGCGCGGGAAGCCTTGCTCGGCGAGGGATTCCGTCCGGAAGAAGTGGCCACTGCGACGCAAATGCAACAGGTGGTCGCCACGTTGCGCGCCGAGCGCGGAAAGGTAGCGGCCGAGCTCGAGCAGCCGTACGAGCTGATGATCCGGGTCGAGGAAGCCGAGCGTCACGAAAAGCTGGTGCGGCTGGAACACGAGTTGCTCGACGCTTACCAGCGACTGCGCCGGGGGGCGTGCACGAGCGCGGAGTTCCGGCGGATGGCGGCCAAGGTTGCCCGGGTCGACGAGATCGCCGCGGCTGTAGCGGCCGTCGAGGGCCGGGACCGACTGCCGGAACCGGTCCGCGACCGTCCGGTCGAGTCGACCCTGGCGGAGCACGGCCTGGTTCCTCAGCACATCCCGGCAGGCGAGGGAATCGAAGCCCGGCTGCGTGGGGAGCTGGAGCAGACGCGCAGGCTCTTGGCGGCGCAGCTGCACCAGGACCCGATGCCGTTGAGCGACGCGTGGTTGGTGCAGGAGTGGGCGCCGGCGCCGGAACAGCATCCGGTGCTCGCCGAGTTCCTGTTGGATGTCGAAGAACCGCCGAAAGACGAACGGCAGCGCGCGATCTGGACACAGCGGCAGGGAGAAGCGCGGTACAAGATCTGGGCCGACAGCGTCCGAGCTGACCAGACCGCCGAGTTCCTTGAACTGCGCAGGCTGGTTGCGCTCTTCGACGAGCTCCACAGCCAGGAGGAGCGGCTGGACGGGCTGCGCGCCGAACTGGATGCCGCCCTGGACAGCCGTGCACGGCCATCCGACGCGGAACGCCTGCAGGCGGTTCTGGATGCGGTGGCCGGTGCGGACGAGACCACCCGGGATGCGGTTGTCCGGGTGTTGGAGGGCGTGCTCAACCTCGACGGCGCCCGGCTCGGGGACGTGATGGTGGTCGGCGACGCCCACCGCATCCAGGTCACCGACCGCGACGGATCGCTGTTGACCGTCCAGGTAGGCACCGGCCCGGACGCGACAGTGACTGTGGAAATGCGGCTGCGACAGGATGATCCGGACCGGGCCGCCATAGCGTTGCGCCTGGTGTCCGGGCTGGTGACGGGCTGGCCGCAGTCCGAACAGCTCGTCGGTGTGTTGCGAGAACCGCTGGCAGGCCTGGACGGTGACTGCATCGTGGAAGTTTCCGGTCCGCGTGGCGCCCGGGAAATCGACGTCGCAGCCAACGACGGAAACAGTGTTCGGACCTGGTATTTCGACGAGAACGACGGGAGCCAAGGGGCGCCGAGCCCGGCACCGGACGGTATCCCCCGTCCGCGGTCCGGGCAATCCGCCGGTGACACAGCCGCCACGACACCCCCACATGCGGCGGGCCAGGGCGATCTCCTCACCACCGCCGCGACCGGGATGGACCGCCTGCTGCAAAGTGACGGTGCGGCTGAGTTCCGGCCGCCTGGTGACCAATCGCGCGAGCGGCTGACTCTCGACATCGAACGTGGCCAGGCTCGTGATGCGATCGCCACGGCGGTGCGGGCGGCCTTCGACACCCTGCCTGCGGATGTCCGGACGACCGGGGACGTGCAGGCGGCGGCCGACGATGTGGTGCGGTACCGCCAGGATGCCCTCGATGTGCTGCGGGACAAGGGGATAGCCGAAGCAGAGTTCGATGCGTTGTCGGCTGCGTTCCGGGATTTCGTCGTCGCCGACGAAAAGGTTCGGGCGGCCGACGAACAGGGTGCGTGGCGGATTCAGACGCAGGCGGATGCGGCCGCGGCCCGGATCAAGCGTGAGCGTCGTTCCGGTCGGCCGGAGGGCGTCGTGCCGGTGCCTGCCGAGCCGCCGCCGGTGGATGGCAATTGTGCGCCGCTGGCTGGGCAGGCGGCCAACGATTACTACCACGATGTGCGTGGTGGTGAGCGGGCTGTGGCGATGCCGGAGGTCGCTGTCGATGACGAGGGCACCCCGGGTGCTGCGCTGTCCTGGTTGGCCGGCGGGCATGCGGATCCCGTCGCCGACATGGTCGGTGTGCCCGCGGGTTACGTGGTCGACGGGGTGACCGGTCACGAAGTTGTCGCCGCCACGTTGTTGGGTGTCGAGCCTGGTCGGACTCCTACTGAGGAGCAGCGTGAAGAAAACCATGGTCGCGGCATGCTGGTTATCGACACCTATCACCGTCGTGTGGGTGCCGAAGAGTCTCGCCCGCATGCCTATTTCGTGGTCAACCACCACGGGGAGTTGCTGAAGTTCGATCGCAGCGGCAATCTGATCGGTGAGTTCGTCCCTGGCGACGCGGATGGTTTGGTGGCCTACAGCCATGGCATCGAACTCGATGCCGAGGGCAACGCGGTCCGCCCGCTCGAGGTGACCTTGGACCCGCCGCCCGGCCGCCCACTCGAAACGGATCCGGATGCGTCGACCCCGCGGGCCAGGCGTCGGCGGCTGGGCGATATCACCGGGTCGGACGGCGGTGACCGGCGTCGACACCTGCGCCAGGTGCGGGCTCCCGAGCCGGTCAGCGATGGCGAACAGGTTCTGTACAGCCAGCTGCTCGACCTGCGGAGCAGGTTGCGGGCGCGGCAGCCGCAGCTGTATGCGGATCTGGCCTGGGCTCGGGAGTTGACTCCCGGCACGTTGGCGCTGCTGCGAGCCGAGCGGGCGCGACTGGCAGCGGACTTCCACCACCACCTGCAGAGGGAGTTCCTCGGCGACCCGGGGGTGCTGACTCCGGAACGGGTCACCGCGGGGATCAACAACCTGAGCCGTCACGGAAAAACCCTGCGCACCGGCCCGGATCTGGAATGGTATGACCGCCGCATCGCCGAAGAGCGCGAGTTCACCGCCAATGAAACTCTGTTGCACCGCTTGGATGAGCTCGAGCGCATGCTGCGTGCGGAAGCCGACCGGCAGGATGCGGCGGCGTCCCGGTTCCACGAACTGGTCGTGGCGCTGTTCCCCGACCAGAACACCCGGCCGCGCCTGGCGGACCTGAATCGGCTGCGTGCGCTGCGCGACGAGGCGTATCGGCCAGGGGAGCGGGTCCAGCCGACGCGCTACCACCGCCTGGACGAGTTGGTCGAAGCCGCACAACAGCGCCAGCGGGCCAACGGGCAGCTGCGGCGTCTGAACATACTGGTCCACCAGTTCGAGGCAGTGGCCCAACAACGCCTCGCGAACTTGTCGGCTGCGGACGAGGTGTACCGCAAGGTCACGGAGGTGTTCGCCCGGCACGATTGGCCCTTGCGGGAACTGGGCTCGGTCGCGGGCCGGCTGGGCGCGGGTTGGCTCGGAGCGGTCGACGCCCGCATCGATGACCTGCAATCCCAGGTACGGCAAGGCCTCGAAGGGGTGTGGTCGGACTACCCGGTCAGCGAGGGTCCGTTGTCGCTCGACGAGGTGCGACGGCTGTCCGAGCTGTTGGCGCAGAACCGTTTCGCGCGCGAGGAAAGCGAGCTGCAGGTGCATACCCGGCAGCTGTTGAGCCTGCTCGAGCTCGATCCGGTCGACACGGCCGAGACATACCGCGTGCTGTCCGAGCAGGCCGAGGAACTGGACCTGAAACTGTCCGCTCTGTCGGCGCAGGTGGTGCTGCGGCCGGTGCTGCCGGATCCGCCGCCGCCCGGGGCGCGCGAGCGGGCCGACCGGATCTGGGAACGCAGCCGGGGATTCGACAGTGTCGGTCAGTTTTTCGCAGCATTGAGCGCCGACGATCGGTGGACCCTGGCCGAGGGTGGGCTGTCCGACAAGGCGCCACCAGTCTTGGCCGGGATCCCGGCCCGGTGGCGCAACCGGATCAACCGGTACGAGCTCGTCCACCGTCAGGCCGAAGGCCAGGACGTCCGGGAGCTGGTGGAGGTCCTGACCTGGGCCGAGCGAGAGGTGGTGCGGCTGCCCGGCCACCCGCCGGTGCACCTGCTGACGCTCGACGAGCCGGCGGTCGCCCTCGGCGATGTCGACACCACCGAGACGGCGTCAGTGGTCGAAACAGGCGTCGACGGGGAGCTGTCGGACGGGCTCATCCACGCTGCAGAGCATTTCGTGGCATTTGTGCTCGAAGCCGAGCAGGAGCGCGGAGATGAGAATCCGGCGGTGGTTGTCCGCACTGCTACCGACGGCGAGACCGGGTGGTCCTGGTTCACCGAGGAGCTGACGTCGACGCGTGAGCACTACAGCGTCTATGCCCTTCCCGGCAGTCTCGGGCCGGAACCTGTTCTCACGTTTCCCCGCGCATCCCTGACTACGGGTGGGTTGACGCTCCGGCATCAGAGCGGATCCAACACCGACGGCCTCGCGGACTACCGTGGTCCCAACCGGTCCCGGCTGCGGCCGCTGCTGGAGCATGCCTTGGAAGGGCAGTCCGCGGACTGCACCACGCACGTCATCGCCAACGCCACGGGCCTGGATCCCCGTGCGCTCCTGGAGCCGCGTAAACCCGGCCGCAATGCCGACGAGTTCAGTGCTCCGTTGGCGGGGATCTGGTTCAAGGGTGGGTTCGTCACCGACCGCCTGCACTGGACCCAGTCGGGGATGTGGGAGCGGGGCGGTCCCGAAGCTCGGAACAAGACGGCCTGGGACAAGGTCGCCGACCAGCTGGTGTGGATGCGGTTCCCCGGGGCGATCGCCACGGTTGTCGACGAAGCCGACGGGCTGTCCGGCTCGCCGAATGTGGTGGGCGCGCACACCTACGAGCTGGAGTACCGGGGCAAGGACGAGCTCCGTCGCCCGATCATCATCGAGCGGCACTGGATTCGCAGCGAGGCGTCGGCGAATGCGATCGAACGCCCCGAAGCGACCATGGTCGAAAAGCCCTACCGGTGGGGCCAGGACCGGCCCGGGGTCGCCCGCACCTACGCGATGTTCCGTTTCGCCGACGGAACCCCGTGGGTGCCGCCGGAGCAGGGGCCCGCCGACTACACCGAGGGCAATGGTGAACCCGGGGTCGACAAGCCGGTCACCCGTATCGGCCGCGCATTGCCGCCGGTCGGGCCGCGGCAGGACGGGCGTCTCGACGAGGACCTCGGCCGGTTGCACGACCGGGCCGGCCGAAGCTTGTCGGCGATACTGAACCACCACGTCACCACCGCCGAAGACCGCAAGCCGGCAACGCCGCTGGATTCGCAGTTGCACCAGACGGACCAGGACGTGACCGACGCCGTCGCGAACCAGGAACAGCCCGACGTCGTTTCGATCGCCCTGGCGCGCGACAGTTTCCGCGCCCCGGCGGGGGTGATGGCGGCAGCCGCGTTGACCGGCAACCCGGACATTCACCTGCTCGGTTGGGACACAGGCACCCAGGATGCGACACCGGATGCGACCCAGGATGCGGATGTTGCGTCGATTCGCGATCTGTCGGAGAACGCAGTCGATCTGACGGTGTTCTTCGAGCCGGATGGTGCGCGGCATGTGGACGCGGTCGCATCGGCGCTCGGTGACATGTTGCGTGAGCGGGGTTGGCGTGATCCGGCGCAGATCGAGGCGGCGACCGAACTGGTCCGCAGGGCCGGACGCAACGTGTTGCGATACTTGGACCAGTATGTCGAGTCGATCGCGCAGGCCGACCTAGGGCATGCCGACAAGCGCGCCATGCTGGAAGGAGCCGTGGCGCGTCTTACGGTTCGGATATCCACGGAGGGGGGCCGCCGATCGCTGCACGTGTCTATCGAGTGTGACCAGAGCCGTCCGGTCCGAGAGCACAGACCGCATCCACCAGCCCTCCTGGACACCAAATGGTGCCCCCCGTTGCACGGGTCCGATTCGGTGCGGCCGGTGGTGTCGGGGCCGCTCGAATCGGCCAGCAGGTCGAATATCGAGCGGTGGGGTGAGGTGTGGGCGGATTTCGATGAGCAACCATCGGCCGAGGGCGCCGGCGTCGTTGCCGATCCGCAGATGCCGGGCGAGCGCGAGGCCAAGGCGCGCATTGTCCGTAAACTGTATGACGAACACCATATTCGGCTTCGGTATTGGGAAAGCCCGACCATCTCGAAGGAGGTCGTCGAATCCGTATACCGCGCGCTAGGTGATGCGATCGCGGAATACGGCGGCCGTTTCGACCTGCGCGAAGTGAGGTTCGGACCTACCCGCGAATCGGCATTCGCGAACACGACTTCGCACGGAAACGAAGAAAACCATTACCAGGTGATCACGCTCAGCGCGAAGAAGGTTGCCGAGTTCCAGAAGACGGCGGGACGAGCAGCGACGCTGGTGGCGGACCATAAATGGGGACGGTCGTCGGGGGATGTCTGGTACGACATCACTCATCATGAATTCATTCATGTGGTGGACATATACAACGACTTCGCAGTGGCTCGCTGGGTGGAACCGTTGTTGCGATCGGCCTTCGAACACTATCTCGAGCGGGGTCTGCTCCCGGTCGGCCTGGAATTCGAGGAGTGGCAGGCGCAACTTCCCGCATACGTCTTCGAGGAGGAGAACCGCGAACTCGCGCTCTTGCCGATCGAGGCGCTGGCGGAAGGCGGCAGGGCGGGCGCGGTCGACTCCTCACTGCCATTGACCGATCCGGCGCGGGTGCTGCACTGGTTGTCGTTGACCCGCGACGGGTCCTCGCCCGCAGAAGTTTTGGCGAGCTGGGAGGAAATGCGCCGCGATCATGTGTCGGCTGGGCGGCATCCGTCGTCGCTGCTGGCGCGGGAATTCCGGAACATGTACGGCGACAGGATCACCGAAGTGCCTGTCGACACCGGACCGGAGGCCACGATCGCCGATCTCCTCCAGGCGGTGACGGGCGGGCAACTCCGGCAGTTCACCGATATCGGCGAACTTCGCGGCCAAATGCGGGAGTGGGCACGGTCGTTGGACGGCAGCGGCCAGGGGGACGGCGTATCGGTGCTGGTGGTCGACGGCCAAGACCCCAACCGCGCTTATGGGTTGGTGCGGCGGGTATCGGCAACGGGGGACGAGCGGATCGAGCTGCGAGACCCGGACAAGGGTGAGTTCAAAGCCCATAGCGTTGTCCCACCGGGATCGTCGGGCCGTCCGGTTCGGGCGATATTCCTCGACAACCGGGGCGAGGTCGCGGCCGAGTTCGACGAGCGACAGGCGAACCGTGGCCCGGCCGGGAACCAAGGGGTTCGACCCGACCACGCGCCGGCTCGGCCGGCTGGCGTGCCGCGACCCGTCGCCGTCGGCACCCCGACCTTCGTGACCGCTGCCGCGCTCGGCGCGCAGCCGCGTACCTTTGCCGGCGGGCACGACCACATGCGGCGGGTCCTGCAGGCGATGGGCGACGGGGCGACCATCGTGATGTCCGACGACTGCGTATTGACCAACTATCGCGACCGGATTCTGGTGGTCGACTGGACCGATGCGGTGGTCTACGATTTTCCGCCGAGACACGCGGTCGCGGCGGCAGCAGTCGAAGGCTTCGTTTTCACCGCGGCGCGGCCGCGGGTTCCGTTGCACCCGATGGACGGTGCGGTCCGCGCTCGACTGGACGAGCTGGCCGACCGGCGCGCCGATGCGCTGCGGGCGGGGGAACCGGAAGCTGCGGACCGGGCCCAGCGCGAGGCCTATGACCTGATCTACGGTCCGGGCGAGACCGAAGCGCCGCAGTATTCGACCGGATACAGCCGGACGATCCGGTCGCCTTTCGAGGACCTCGACAAAACGGTGCTGTTGGAGGTGCTGGCCCCGCTGCGGGAGCGGCTGCGCATTGTCGACGAGGGCTGGGACCACAGCATCCACTTCGACACCGAGGGCATGCTCTGGTCGGAAATCGACGACTTGCGCGAACAGCTGCGGGCTTTCGGCCCGGCACTGCAGCGGGTCGGCTGGGGCGAATGGCACGAGTTCGTGCTGGACGTCCTCGCCGGGGATACGCACAACGCGGTGATGGTCCGCGTCGACCTCGAAGTACCACGCACGCTGCGATGGACGGCGCAAGGCTGGGCCGAGGTCGCCGACGCACCGGCCGCTGCGGACTCTGATGCCGCGGAAGGCGATGTCCGCGAACGGATCGCGAAGCTGCTGCGGGAGCGCGACGAATTGTTGGGCCGACACGGGCTGACGCTGCACGGCCTGCTTACCCCGTCAGGCATACGGCCGATGCCGGTGCCGGAGATGGTCGCGAACCATCGGGCATACGTCGACGATCAGCTAACCCGGCTGGCCACCCAGGTCGGGGTCGAGGAGACGCGGCTGGACCGGGCCATGATGGACGGCGCAGGCGGATCGGACGACCACGACCGCCTCGTGCTGCGGCGGTACCAGGCCGAGGTGGTCCGGCTGGCGGAAGTCCTGGCACTGCTGGACGACCTGCAAGGCGATCAGCCGCTGCCACCGCCACCGGAACGGGATCCGTTGCTGCCGGAGTCCCCGCCACAGGACCCGGTCGACGAACCACCGGCGGTCCTGGACTTCAAGTTGATCGACCGGCGGATCAAGGGCCTGCGTGGCCTGCGTGGTGAGCTGGCCGGCCGGTTGGGCCTGAAAGATGTTCGTTTGTCGCCGGATTCGGTGGAGTTGGCGGATGCGCGGCGGGGGGCCGATGCGGATTGGAAGGCGTTGGCCGGGGCGCTGGGGGTGGATCCGGCGGTGCTCGCCGATCTGCCGCTGGACGTCTTCGGTGACCCGGCGGCGTTGGCTGAAGATGATCCGTGGCGGCCGGTGGCCGAACGGTTCCGGGCAGTGGCCGAACAGCGGGCCGGCATTATGCGTAGGGCCGCTGATGTTGTTCGGCTTACCGAGGTGGTCGTCGAGCTCGACGATGCGGAACGGGTGCTCGACGACGAGGTGGCGCGGCGCTATCAGAGTGAGCTGCAGTTCACGCGCGGCACCTGGTTCGGGCCGCATATCTTCCACGTCCCGGCTGCCGAGGGCGACCCGGAGAAGTTGTTTGTCGTCGCGATGCCCGGCCGCGACAAGCAAGCGCTGCGGGAGTTGGCCGCCGGGAGGCCCGAGTTCGCTGATGTGTTGGCGATGGCCTCGCCGTCGGAGGTCTACTCGGTGGAGGTCCGTCTGCAACTCGACGGGACGATCGCCGGCGGTTGGCCGGAGCGGATGCAGTCCCGGGAACTCGACAACGCTGAACTCGGGGCGCGGCTTCTGGAGGCGTACGTCACCTACCGCAGGCGGAAGCTGCTGGTGGGGCCGGTCGGGTTCGACACATGGATGCGGTCGCTCGGCGGCTTCGACTCCTCGACCACGTTCGCGGAGCTGACCACGCGGTTCGCCGCGGATTCCGGCGCCGACCCGTTCAGTGCGCGCGAGGTCGTGGGTCGGCTGATCACCGAGGACACCACCGCCCGACGGCGCGCGCCGCACCCGGACCGCCCGGCCTCCACCACCACGATGACGATCTCTGTCGGTGGTGTCTCCATCGTGGTTCGGATGGCCCGCGACGGCCAGGGCGGGTTCGTGGTCGCTGAGGCTGATAACACCGAAAACGATCCTGGCACTGTGATTTCGGAGGCATTCGCCGGTTTGAGCGCGCGCACCGAGCGGAAGCTGGCGCGAGAGATCGCAAAGAGGCTGAAGCGCGGCGAGGTGGGACCGGCCGCCGAAACCGTGGCCGCGCGGGAAGAATCCGACGACGACTGGCAGCGGCACTTCGAGCTGGAGCTTGCCGAATCCGCGCGGCTGCTGCCCGCGGACTTCGCACCCACACAGGTCGAGGAGGTTCGCCGTCGGGTCCGGGCCATGGCGCCGGAATTCGCCGAACGCGGCCACGCCGACTGGCACGCCACCATCCTGGAGTGGCTCGATGCTCCCGGACAACGGACGGTCGAACCCCCGGAGCCCCCACGACAGTTGCCGGACCCGGCGGCCCGCCGCTCGGCGTTGCCACCGGAAGGCGACGGTTTCGCGGAGTGGATGAACGTCACCGGGCACGCGCCGGATGCCGAAGATGGCCCGTTCAACTGCGGTCCGCTGGTGCAATGGTTCGTCCGCGACGCCGCCCCCGGCAATGCGGGCGCGGCGATGACCCCGGCGGATTGGAACGATCAGGCTATCGCGATGTCCGGTATGGACAAGGTCGAGCTCGTCGCGGGCATGAACATTGGTTGGGCCGAGCAGTACTTCGGTATCGGTATCGCGGGCCTGGCCGCCATGGTCGAGCACGTACGCCAAGTTGGTGGGGTTTTGGTCGGCGGTGTCGACCCGGACGGCAACGGCCTCGGTCACGCCTTCGCTGTGGCGAGGGTGGATGAGGATTTCGCCAGGAAGATGAACGCCTTGCCTGCCTCGGCGCGTGGTGAGGCCTTCGAGGTGGGCGAGGTGGTTGTCTTCGACAACGCCGGAGGTGGTTTGCTGCGCGGTAAGGCGGTCGAGGACTGGGTGGTCTCCGGTTGGGTCGGTTTCGCGGAGGTCCACGTGGCGGGCCTGGATGCCGACGGCTCGGCGATGGTGCGTGAGGATGAACTCGCCGCCGAGGTGCAGGCACGCCGTGGTCCGGCGGGGAACCTCGGAGCCGCGGTCGGCTCCAGCCCGCCACGACCGCGGACGGTGTTGCCACCCGACCCGGACTTCACCGAGGAGGAGCACAACGCGGCGACGCAAGCCGTGGCCGAGATCACGGCCGGGGCAGATGCCGCCGTCGAGCGGGCATTGGCGGCCGACCTCGCCGAGATGGAGTACGTCGAGGCGCTGACCGTCGCGGAGCGGATGCGGCGGGGCATTGTCGATGCCGCCTGGCGTGCGCTGCAACAAGAGAAGCCGGAAACGCTGCTGGCGATCGCGCACGCCAGGCCGGAACTGCTGGCGCACAACAAGGCTATTGCGCCTGAGCTACGGGATTTCGCGAACCGGTTGCTGCTCGGCCGGGAACGCACACGGATGCTGGCTGCCGAGCGCACGCCGGAAAACGAAAGCCGGCTACGGAAACTCGACGCGTGGGTGGACCGGTTGACGGTTGCGGAACGGTGGGCCACCCACCTGCCAGGACACCCCGAGGTACATCTGCTGTCGCTAGGCGAGAACGGGCACCCGATGCTCGCCGTCGGCCGGATCGACACCGCAGCCGAGCTGAGGGTTCACGCACTGGAATCGGTGGAGGACCCCGCCATCGGTCCGGATTCGGGCTTGTCGCTGCTGATGAGCGACCTGCTGTCGGCGCCACCCACCCGGCCGACGGCGGCGGTATTCCGGTTCGGGTCGGATACTCCCGGGTTGGCGCGGGATGTCGCCGACCTGATCAACGTGCGGCCGGAGCCGGAGACTACCGCCGATGGTCCGGAGCAGGACATCGTGCTGGTCTCCCATATCGGTACCGATCCGGCCGCCATGCTCGCCGACGAGCAGCTGCACGACATGGTGCGCCGGATCGCGATCCGGCAACATGACGACACCGATCCGGTAGTGCCGGAGCGGGGCGATCCCGAGGAACTCCTGCGGGATGCGCTGCGCTGGGCCGAGATGACCCAGGTGACCGATATGCTGCCGGGGGATTGGGCCCCGGGCACCGAGGTCGTGCAGGCCCGGCGGCTGGGCGAGCGGAATGCCACGGTATGGGCCCAGTGGCCGCCTTACATACGTGATCTGCTGATGGAGCGTCACCCGGAGGTGTTGGGTCGGGCCCTCGGGCTGCCGCCGTCGGTTCGCGATCAGGCGAACCGAAAGGTACTGGAGCAGTCGGGTGTTGAACGCGACACGGTCCAGATGCTGGTGGCATACGCCGATCTGAAGGCGCAGGAGCTCGGTTACTCGGCGGCGACGCTGCTGTCGATCGAGGAGGATCTGGACGCCGCGGGCGGCAAGCTGCGGGTGGAGTTCCTGCTCGGCCGGATGGACACGCAGAACATCCTCTGGTGCGAAACCGATATGGCGACAGACGCATTCGAGCATTATTCGTCGCTGGACGGAGCCATTGAGCTGCTCCAGGACGAGCAACAGGAGCGGGGCGATGCGACGCTCGTCGCGGCGGTCACCCTGGGGGAGAAGGACGAGACCCTTGCCTTCGATCGGGCCGAGGCGGACGGAACGATGTTGGCGCAGCGGGTCGCGGCATCGAACGGGGCCATTCGGTCGCGTACCCCGTATGGTTGGCGGCCCGCCAACCACCTGTTCGGGTTTGGAACCGGCGCGGAGGCCGTGCGGCATGCGGTCGCCGACAACCGATTGGCGAATGACATCGATTCGGCCGATCCTGCCGACTCCGATGCCGAAGATGCGCTCGGGGGCATGATCGACGCGATCGACCTGGATGCTGATCTCCACGACGGCCTGGCCGAGTACTTGCGGCAGCCGCCGGAGGATGAGAATGCCCCCGCGAATCTCGAATTGGGCGTCGCGCTGGCCGAGCTCAGGGCCGGTGCCAGGGAACTGCGTGCGGAGAGCATGCGGTTCCGGGCCGGTGTGTCGATGTCGGAGCTGCCCGATGATCTGGTGCGGTTGCGGGGCATCCGCGAACAGCTGGCAGCGGACAACGCCAAGCTGCTGGGGGCGGACCCCGCAGCGTTGACCCCGGAACGGGTTGTAGAGCTGGTCGGGGAACTGGAAATGCCGTTCCAGGCAGACGGGTACGACCGCCACCAGCTGAACGAACTGGCGGAACAGAAACTGCAGCAAGGGGATACCGATGCGTTCGGGGTGAGTTTGCGGCTGCGCAGGCTCGACGAGCAAATCGCCGACGCGACCGAGTTGCTGGACGCCGACGTTCGGGTGCGCAAGCTCGATGCGCTGGAAGTAGCACTGCGCGAGGCGCATTCGCGACGTGAGGCGGCATATGCGGCGATGGGGGCGGGGGAGCAGCGAGCCGTTGCGACGTATCGAATGTGGGCCGCGGAGTTCCGGCGGTTGCGGGCCTGGGCCGATCGCCTCGACGGTCTGGCCCGCGGCAGCGGCGATATCGACGGTCGGATCGAAGAGGGGCACCAACGGATTCGTGCGCTGATCCCGGGGAGCGGTCTGCGCACCGTGGCAGACGCGTTGCGGCTGGGCCCGGAGGTGCTGCGTGACATCCGGGATACGACACAGGATCCCGAACAGTTCTGGCGACTGGACTCCATGGTCGACATCGCCGTCGAGCTGAACGAGCTGTACTCGTCGGCCGCCGGTCTCGATGGCGCGTTGCGCGTCGGTATTCAGACCGCGACCACGCCGGGCAACTGTGCGCCCGCGATGGTCCGGTTCATCCAGGAATTCATCGCAGGCGCTCTCGGGTATGCGCCGGATCTGCCCGAGCTCCTCGACAGCGGCGCCATCGACCTGCAGGGCGTGCGTGAGGACGCGATCGCCCGGGCAGTGGGCGGGGATTGGCGGCAGTTCGGTTCGCTGCGTGCGGTGATCGAGCAGGTCCGGCGGCACGGTGGGGCGGTCGCTGGGGCAATGGGTTTCGGGCAGATCGGTGCGCACGCCTTCGGAGTGAAGCGGATCGAGTCGGGTCCCGATGCGGGCAAGGTGGTGGTGTTCGAAAAGGTGGACGACGTCGAACGCACTATCCCGGAGGCCGATCTCGAGGAGTGGCTGCAGGCTCGGGAACTGTTGGTATCGGACGTATTCGGCATCGTTATCGGCACGGACGGGCACCCGGAGATTCCGTTCGTCGAAGGCCGAAGCAGGGCGGATCTCATCGCCCGCGGCGAGGCGCCGGCCGGCTTCATCCGTGGAATTCCCATGCCGCCGAGCAGGGCCGAATACGAGGTGGCGCGTCCGGACGATCCGAGCATCTACCGTCCGGAGTCGGAGTCGGTGTCCGGGCTGCCGTTCACTCGTCTGCATGTGAACGAGGACGGATTGCTTTGCGGCCCAGACGGATTGCCGTACAACACTGCTCTGGGCGGTGAGTATTTCCTCATGGACCGGACGGGGGAGTTCCGTTCCATACCCGGCACTCCGCACGAGCTGTTGTACAGCACCTACGAGGACCCGAGCCAAGGGCCCGCTGGTTTCGGGCTCTGGCGGATCGTCGGCGGCCAACCGACGGAGATCATGCCCTTCAGCATGTCGTTTGCGACGTCGAACTATGATCCGCGGTTTGCCGCGCAGATTCGGTACGCACTGGTCAGGCCGGGGGGTGGCCAGCGCGGGGTTGATCTCACGACCGTGGCTTTCGAGGACCGCGAGAATCATGGCGCGCTGTGGCGCGGCGACGCGGCGACGCTGATCGTCGACGAGCTGATCGGTCGACGTGGTGCGGGCGTCGAGGAGTTGTTCAGAGGCTACGGCGACGGTTTCTGGGTGCATGTCACTGCGGTGCGGGCGACGACTGAGGGGTTGTCGGTGACGTTGTCGCTCAACCCTGTTCGCGGCGAACCTGGTCGGGTCACGGTGTCGTTCAGCCAGCAGGGTGCCGTCGCCACCGTGCGGTACACCGATATCGATCTCGGCGCGGAACCGGCGCGAGTCCGTTCCGCGCTGCACGCGCTGCACGAGCAGCTGGGATCACGCCTGGCACGGTCGGCCGACGCTGCCCAGCAGCCGGGCGAGCATCGGCGCGATCCTGGTCAAGGGATTGCGCTGGACGCAGACCCGTCCGTCGACCAGTTGGAAGCCGAATCTCGCAGCCCGCTGGACGAGATCGAACGGCACGCCGACAAGCCATCGGCCACTGTCCCCGATCCGGAAGGCGATGGTTCGATGCCGCCGACCGAACAGTCGGAAGCGGGCCGTGTGGCCGAAGAGCCGTACCGCGAGATCGAAGCGCAGGTGCTGGAGCGGTTGGCGGTGCTGGACGCCGGCGTCGGCACCGACGCCATGCGGCTCATGGAGGCAAGCCTGCTGTTCGAGGCGAAATACCTGAATATTCCCGCGGACGCGGACCGGTCGCCGCTGCACGTACTGTTCAATTCTCAAGAGTTTGCCAACTACCTTGCTGCTCGGGAGTTTTCGAGAGGTTATGGCAGTCGAGAGTTGACCGTGGACTTCATGGTCGATCTGCACAAGCTGTTGACGGCCGAGATAGCGCCTGGCATGGGGGGTGTTTTCACCTACCCGACCGCTAAGAGGATGGGCGTCCTGGATTATGCGCTGACCGAAGCGGAAATAGCTGTCATCGAAGAAAACCCGGAGTTGACCTATTTCCCGCCGCCTGCTGGGCTGGGTGACCACGGTTACATCAAATATCCGAGTTTCGACACGCAGGATGCGGTTCGGGGCAAGCTGCAGGAGCTGTGCGACTGGTACAACGCTGCTGTACGTGACCCGGAGCACGATCCATACGAAGTCGCGGCGATGCTGCAACACCGGTTCGTGTCCATTCATCCGTGGCAGTACGACTACAGCGGTAGAACATCGAGACTTCTGATGAATTGGTCTCTCGAGAGTTCCGGGTTGTGGCCCGCTGTCATCGAGGATTACGACCGCGACCTTTTCACCCGACCGGAGGATTGGGTGCGGTTCGTCCAGGAAGGCAGCGAGCGGTACGGGAAGCGGATTGCGCGGATCAGGCAACGCGGCTCCGCGGCAGACCTGGCGGCCATGTTCGGCCCCCAGCAAGAGATGACATCCGATCAGGACCTCACGGCCGGATCGGCTCCGAACGGTCCTGCGCACGAAGAGAATCACCCACCGCATCGACACGCTGCCGAGGGAACCGCGGGCGCGCGGGCAGTATTGGCGAATGCCCGCTTCGTGTTCATGGGCCTGGATGGGCAGGTCACCGACCTGTTTCACTTCCTGCCTGGAGCCCGGATCGCCGAGCGGCTTCGGCAGGTCTGGCGGGAGAGCGGCATCAGCCTTCCCGAAGACGTCGTGGCGACATCGGATTTCATGGTGGTGTTGCGGCGTGCCCTCGAGATCGGCGCGCGGCACTCCTCCGATCTCGGCGCCCAAGTGGAAGATGCGTTGATCGAGACGGAGATCGAGGCGGCGCGGCTTGCCGTACCGCCCGAGGGGTTGCTGGACTGCCTGGAAGCGTTGCGGCGCAGTGGGCGAGAGGTGGTGTTGATCGGCTACAACTCCACGGTGGCGATTCGGGAGTTCGTCGATCGCCACCGCCTCGGCGACCTGATCACCGACGTCGTCGGCCGCGACGCCAACGGTGTGGCGTTGTGGATGCCGATACGACATCCGTTGTTGTTGGCGCTGGAAAGGCTCGACAACCCGGACCCGGACGCGGGGGTGATGATCAGCGACACCGCCGCCGATGTCGCGACCGCTACTGCTGCCGGTCTGCCGTCTATCGGATTCGCCCGCGGGACAGGAGATGCCGCGACTCTGGCCGAGGCGGGCGCGGCCGCGGTGGTCACCGATTTGCGCCGCATCGCCGATGCCGTCGCCCCTCCACAGCTGCAGCGGGAGTTGGCCGAGTTCGCCGACCGGGGGGATCCGGAATCCCTTCCGCGTGCCGACCGGGCCCGGCTGCGCTGGTTGGAGCGGGTGCGGTGGGAGAAGGCTCAGGCCGTCTATTACGCCACCCAGATGGCCCCGTCTCCGCCGGTGTCCCTGCGCTCCTACGACCATGAGCCGGATGCGGATGGGGACGGCATCGGGCAGGGGAGCATGACCGTGTCCTACGGCAATCCCGAGACCGCGGACCGGGTGGTCTGGTTCGCGGCCGACACAGCGCGCGATGAGCACGGGCTGACGGAGGCCATGGCCTCGGCCGCCGAGTTCTATGACACCGAATTGAGCAGGCAGCAACAACAGGATCCGACCCGCACGGTGGCGGTGGTCGCGGTGCTGCGCTACGACGACACCACCCACCCGGAGGGCAACTGGGCCGACGTTCTCGAGGCCCGGGACCTGGCAGACGGCGAGCGGCTGGCCCAATCGATCCTCCAGTTGAACGCGGCCCGCCGCGAGTCGTCCGGGCAGCGCGCGCAGATCAGGGTGCACGGCGCAGGCTATGGTGGCGACCTGGTCTTGGCCGCGCTCGCTGGCGGCCAGCTGTCCGGCGAGGTCGACACTGTGGAAGCCAAGCCGAAGTGGGATGTGCTGCGCGCGGCGACCGGCGGCTCGGACGTCGAGCACCAGGCGGCCGTGCGGCCTTTGCAGGCGGAAATCGCCGAATTGCGGGCCGTTGCCGATCCTTTGCCGCAACAGCACAGCCGGATCGCGCACCTGGATGCCACCGTGGCGGCGCTGAACCGCACCGCGCGAGCCGCTCACCGACTGCCGGGCGGCGGCAGCAGCGTAAAGGTCCGCGCGCTCGACGTGGCATACGCCGACGGCGCAGGTACTCCAATGGTGGCGGTCGGCGACCTCGACAATTTCTTTACCGGTGTCGCCCGGCAGATCCGGGTGCACGTGCTGGCCGGTGAGCCGGATGCGGCAGCGTTGGACGCGGAGTTGCAGAACATCGTCGCCGACCGTCAAGAGGACCTGGAACAGGGCGGGGATCCACGGACGGTGACGGTGGTGTGGCAAGGCACCGACCCGCGGCGGCTGGCCCGCGATATCGCGATCCTGGTCAAGGAATGGCAGGTTCATGCCAAGGCGAGACAGTATCGGGAAGAGATAGAACTGCGCCTGCACGACAACGGCGACCTGGCCGCGGCCGCGCTCATCGCCCGGGCCGACGCGGTGCTGACCGCCGAATACGCCTTGGAGGACACCGGGATCGACGTGCTCGCCCTGCTCGGCGTGCAGCGCACCGACGCCGACCTCGGGGTGAACCTGGTGTGGTTGCGCCAGGAAGACGAAAAGCGCTGCTGGCTGCACCGCAGCCAACTCGACGCCTGGGCGCGAGAGTGGCACGTGAACGTCGACGAGCTGCTGCGCTTCGGATCGGACACCCGGACCGAGTGGTTCGACCGGTTCGCCGCCGCGCGCGCGGAATTGGCCGGGCTGCTCGACCCGCCGCGTCCCCCTGCGGAATTGGCCGACGACACGACGCTGCTACAGGTGCTGGCCGACCTGCGCGAAATCGATCCCGACGCCAAGTCCATCCGGTTGGCCGAGGCCGAACGCCATGTGTCCGACCTGCACGCGGTAACGACGATGGTCGAGGACGTGCGTCGCCGCCGGGCCCGGGCCGCGCGGATCGACGCCCTGGAAGACGCGCTGCACCGGGCCCAAGCCTGGAACGAGCAGGATCCCGCCCGCTATGGCGGATTCTTCCGGCAGCTGGCGGCGCAGGTCCGCCGGATCGAAACGCTGACCCGGGAATTGCTCGTCCAGCACAGCACTTTCGACGCGCTGTCCCCCTGGACGGAACCGATGCCGGAGGACCTGGCGCGGGTCATGTCCTCCTACGACGTGGATATTCCGGAACCGCCCTTGGGCGCGAAGGCGAAGACCCGCCTGATCGGGCTGTTGGCACAGGCCGCCGAAGGGCTGCGCCCGCTGGTCGCGAACCCGACACAGCTGACCGACGCGGAGCTGGACCGGCTGGCGCACCAGGAACCGACAGCCGAGTCGGCCGCCCAGTTCCGGGACGTCCGCATGCTGTTGGACCGGTTCGACCGACTCCAGGACATCGAGCTGGAGGTGCACCGCCTGGAAGGCGAAGTGCACGACGCGGTGGATGCCGTCCTCGAACAGGCCGACCCCGGCGCGGTCACCACCGACGACCTCGGTGGCACGGCCGGCTTCGTGCTGCCGGATGTGCTGCGCGCCGGGCCGTTCAACTGCGCCCCGGGGATGACGGGTTTCATCGGCGACTTCCAGGAGCGGGTCGGCGGCCTGCGCGGCCCCGGGCTGCCCGACCACCCGCTGATCGACCTGTTCGGCGTGGGCGAGGAAACCCTTGCCCGGGCCATCGACGGGGAATGGGAAGAAGGCGGTTTCGGGGTCGGAGAGGCCGGCCTGCGCAACGTCATAAAGTTGGTGCGGGAGACGCGTGGCGCGGTGGCCGGGGTGATGGATTTCGGCCCGGCGGGCGCGCACGCCTTCGGTGTGGCGATGGGCACCGACGGCTACGTGGAGATCTACGAGAAAGTCGCAGGCCGGGAACGGCGTTGGAGCGGCCCGGACGGTGCGGAGAAGTGGCTGGCCGAACGCTCCGGCATCGGTGTGGGCAAGGTGTTCGGGATCGTCCTTGACCGCAACGGAAAACCGAAGACCCCGTTCGTCGAAGGCCGCGACCGCGCCGAGGTAATCGCCCGATCCGCCCCGGCAGGCCCGATCCGCGGCCTGCCCGGTCCACCCGAGCGGCAGTCGGGCTCGCGGATCGATCCGGACGCGAGCATCCCGGAACGGGTCGGCGCCCGTGATGATGCGCAGCCGTCCGATGCGGAACCGCCCGACCCTCGGCTCGCGTTCCGGAAGCCGAACCGGGAGCTGCTCGACGAATTCATCCGCGTCGTCGCACTCAATTCGGCTGTGCTCCGTGACGATTCGGTGGCCAGGGAGGAAGCGCTCGCCGGGGGACAGCGCCGCATCGACGAACTCACAGCCCGGTACCCGGAACTCGCGGATCCGACCGTGAATCGGCAGATCATGCGATATCGAGTCGTTCATGAGCAGATGGAGCAGCTGGCGGGTGAGCTCGGTTGGGATCTCCCGAGGCTTCGCCAGCACCTGAAATCCGAGTTGGTGCAGCTCTATGCCGGAAAGTCGATGGCGGTCCGGGTGACACCGGACTCCCTGATGCGGATTCTCGCCGATGGGCGGTTCAAGACTCAGTTCGAAACCGGCCATTCGGATGCGGGTGCGGTCAACGCCCCCCGTCGGGCCGAACGGGAAGAGGAGTGGTTCGGCCACCCGCGGGACCTGGACCCGAGCCTGCGCCCGGTCTACACGTATCTGATTCTCGGCGGCGAGCGCCCCACCGGTCTGGCCGTATCGGAGAGCTCGTTCGATCTGCAGACCGAGATGCTGTCGCAGTACGGTCGGATCGAAGTGGTGCTGAAGTCACAGGTGCGCGACCGCGCGACCGCCTGTGTCGGGGATTCCTTGAATTACAGTGGTGATTCACTGGGAAGCGGCCGGGCGCGAACGATCCCCTCGCCGATCACCGATCCCGAACCGGAGTCGTTCGGGATCGCCGCGTTGTCGACGGATACAAAGCAGGAACAGCCGCTGCGTGGAGTGGACCGCGACTACACCGGGCCGCAGTTCCGGCAGCGGCAATTCGTCGAATGCCATGTGCACGGCGGGATCACGCTCGACGACATCGACCACGTCAACCTGCCTGAAGAGCCCGATCCCGAATTGCGGGCCGCGCTGGAACGTGCCGGAATTCCGTGGCGCGTGCTCAACAGCGAAACCGTCGCCCACGAAGGCGCCGGACCCGAATTCAGCGCCGAATGGCGGCGGTTGCACGAAGACCTGGCGATGCTGGACGCGCAAATCACAGTCTCGACCGAAGACGTGCGGTGGCATCCGCGTCTCGAGAAGCATCGCGAAATCCTGGACTGCGCCAAGGAAATGCGCCGGACGATCCTCGCCGACATCGAAACCCTCTCCCGGCTGCGTCCCGTCGAGGCAGAGGCCGAGAAGCTGCGCATTTCGCCGGAGGCAACCGGTTCGCTTGTCGGGAGCGGGGAGTCCACGCACGGCCGTCCTGAGACGGATGCCGACACCGATCAGCTGCGCATTCCGCTGAAGGCAACCGGTTCGCTTGTTGTGCGCACCGTGGACGGTCTCGTGCAGAGCGGCCGTCCGTCTGACGAGACAGCCGGGGTGGTGACTGCCGTCGGGGTCGCGGAGGAGGCGTCCACGACGGTGGCGGTGGGTCGGCGCGACGACGGTCGCCGTCAGGCTGCGTTGGTGCTGCATACCGCCGAGGCGGCAGGCGTCATGCACGACAACATGGAACCTGAGCTCGACATCACCCCGGTTCGCGTCGAATTCGGTGATTACACAGCAGAATTCAAGGTTCGGTATTCCTACGACGAAACCATTGTCCAGGTGCATGTCATGCACACCCATCCGGAGGTGGACAGCGAGGAATCCCGCGCAGTGCGCAGCATGATCGATGCTGCGTTCCGAGAGCAGTTCCACACCAAGAAGATCGTGGTAACGGAGTTCTTCGAACCGGGCAACCGCCAGCCGCGAGTACTCGACCCGTTCCGGGGCGTTACCCATAGCGAGGATTGGTTCGCCGTCAGTGGCAGGTGGCACACCGAGTTGACCCTCGGCTTGCCGGGGCTCGACTCGGTCTCGCGCCGGAACAGCCCGGTATTGGCGAGCATCTGGTTGTCGGACCGGCTGCGGGAAAGCGGGTGGGGCACCGGCGAACAGGTCGCCATCGCCGAGTCCGCGCTGGGTGCTGTGGTTGCGGATTCTTTGGAGAACACCACCGGGGAGGTCCGGGTGGAGGTGACGTTGACCGACCGGGCCGGTGCCCTGCTGGTGGAAGTGTTCGACGACGGCAGCGGGGACCATGACCTGGCCGTGCTGACCGGGGTCGACGATTCCGGTGTCCGGCTGCTGCCTGATGGTGGCCGCCGGGTGACCTGGTTCGTACTTCAGGCACCGGGCGGTGTCGTGACCGGAGGGCCACGGCCCGAGGGGCCGGGCCCGCAGCCAAGTCCGGCACCCGACGGCGAACCGGATGCACGGCCGTCCGAGGTGGATGTGCTCGATGAGTCACCTCGAGAGGAGGCACGCACTGTCGGGCGGAAACCGGATTTCGCCGCTGACACCGGTCGAAACACGGAAACCCGCGCGACACTCGTCGACCCGCTGGAAGCGGCGGACGAATCCCGCCAGGTCGCACAGCGAACCGGAGGGCAAGACGATGCCCGCCGTGAGCTGTGGGACTCGGACGAAAGCGACACCAACTGGCGGCAGCTGCGGACCCAGGACGAGGTTGCCCTGGTGCGGATGCTGTATCACCGACCGGAAGTGCGGCGCGCGGCAGCCGCGATGCTGGATCGGTTGCGCGCGGTGCAGCACAAGCTGCACCCGCGGGCGACACAGGAACAGCGCGACTCCGCCTTCTACGCCTACAACGTCCCCGGAGCTCCGGACACCATGCGGGACCCCGACCTGTGGGGCGGTGCGGTGTTGCGGTCGGTGCCGCTGGAGCAGCTGCGTCGCGACGGGAACCTGCGTGAGCTGATGTCCGCGATCCTCAACGCGATGGTCCGCAACGCCGAGGTGCAGAGCGCTGCGGGCACCACGCTGAACGAGGGGCTCGCCGCGCTGTTCAACAACCCCGATTGGGAGGTGACAGCGGACGGAGCGGGGTTGAATGTCGAGGCGCTGCGCCAGATTCGGGAGTCGGTCAAGGCCGCGAAACCGGACACCGAGATTACCGAGGAGGACCTGCGCGAGGTTCGCCACCTCGCGCTGCCCACTCCCGAGGCACAGGCTGCGCTGGACGAATACCACCGCAGCAGAGGCAACAACATCAGCCCCAACCGGGCGACGGACGCGCAACGTCGCCGCGCGTTCACCGTGCGGAACCTGGCGGACCTCGGCACGCCGTTGTCGCAACGGGAATTGGAGGCGATTCCTTCGGAGAAGCTGCGGCTGCTGCGCAAAACGGTGCTGGAACCGGAATACCCGCTGCCGCGAGAACAGCGGCGTGGCAGGGTGGATGCCAAGGAGTTGGAGCAGCAGTTGCTTCGCGACGCGGGCGACGAACACGGTCACGTCGAAGTCCTTTATAGCTACGACTCCCGGGGTCGCCGGGTGTACGACACGTTCGGCAATGCTGTCGTGGACCGAGTGCTCGTCTACAGCGATGAGGGGCCGATCGCTCCGGACGACGTGTGGGATACGGATTTCCGGCACTTCGATGTCGCTTTGCCGTGGCGGCACGGGACATCGCTGGTCGAATTCCGCACGGGAAGCGACTGGTTCCAAGAGACCGCGATGGCCCGGGGAATCCCGGTGACCGCAGGAATCGCGGGCAGCACCGTCCGATTCATGGCCCCGGCGGGCTGGTTGATGCCGGGTGCCGAATCGGAGGATTTCCTGTTCGCTGTCATCGCTTTCGTCGCATCGCAGCACCATTCGCTGTACGAAGTTGCGCAGGCACTGAAGATCCTCGGCATAGATCTGGTCGACGCCGACCCGAACGCGCCGGACTTCGTCTCCACGCTGTACCGCGCCGTTGTCGACCGAGTCCGTGCCCGGTACGGTGCCGCCTCGATCCCGAGCCGCTCCGATCATGGCGCCGAAACGGAGGCCGCCGACGCCGATATCGCCGATGGGACTGCGCCTGCTGAAGTTCCCACGCGTGGGGCACGTGCCGATGCGGATCAGCGCAACACGGTCGCCCGGATCGAACAGGTCGAGGCCGAGCGCGTCGAGTCTCGGGTGCCGCACGGCGAACTTGTGACCGGCCTGGGCGAGCCGGAGTTGCCGGAGTTGCCGCTGGACAGGACCTTCGGGCGGAATCCCGAGGATGGGCGGCCGCCATCGGCTGAGCCGCGCGCCACCGACCGGCAGCAGCCGCGAGGCTCGGATGAAGACGACACCAACTGGCGAGCAGGCTCGGCCTTCGGGCCGAAAAACGGGCTGCGCGACCAGGATGGTCGGCCTGTCGAGGAGCTCGGCGAACCCGAGCTGGCCGAGCGGCTGGCCGGGGAAACCCGGTCGGCCGCGGGGGTCAGCCAGAAGGGCGCGACCCACCACCGCAACGAGGACGCGATGGCGGTCGTGGAGCTCACCCGCGCGGGGAAGCGGGTCGTGGCCGCCGCGGCATTCGACGGGGTGAGCGGGGCGCCGGATGGGCACCGCGCAGCACAGGAGGCGGGGGCCGAGCTCGGCAGGTACCTGGAAGAGAAGTGGCCGCGGGCTCGATTCGGGCGCAGGCTCACTCTGGAGGCGATACTGCGGGACGCGCTGCACCACGTTCAGCTGAAGGTGCAGGCATTGGGGCGGCGGCCCGAGTACGCCGACCACCCGGACGGGCCTCCCCAGTGCACGGTCGCGGTCGCGGTCGTCGAACAGGATCGGTTCGTCATCGGGTGGGTTGGGGACAGCCGAGTGGGTTGGGTGTCTGCCGACGGTCGACATGCGATCTGGTTGACCGACGACCACTCTTCCATCCGGATGTTCGCGAAGGAGCGCGGAATAACCGAGCGCGAGGCGCTCGAACAGAACCCGTGGCTGCGGGATTACCAGCACGCCATCGAATACGCCCTCGGTCGGGAGGGCCGGATCCCGGCGGGGCCGGACGACAACGTCGTACCAGGGGAATACGTCACAACCGTTCTGGTGTCGGATGACATCGACGCGCCCGTGACAGCCGAGGACGGCACGATCACGGTGCCGCGCGGTGGTGTCGTGTTTACGGTCACCGACGGTGCGGTGAAGACGATGTCCGGTCCCGAGGCGCTCGGCGATGTTGTCGGCAGTCACGCTGGTGATTTGGGCGCGATCGCGGCCGCGGTTGTCGACCGTGCGAATGCCGAAGGGGAAGTCGATGACATCACCATCGTGGCCGTGCAGCACCCGTCGGCCGACGGCGAGGCCCTGCGGCCCGAGGCCGCCGCGCCGCCGAAAAAGCCGCGAGCGCGGTTGCGGACGCCAACTCTACGGAGCAGGCGCGGTGTGGCGGAGCCGCCGGTGCCGTGGCCCGGCACCGGTGCGGGGGGGCTTTTGTCGCGCCGCGGCATCGCAGACCATGGACGCACTCCACCACTCGGCGACGGCAGCGCCGTGCCGGAGTTCGGCATCGCGGGCCGGGACACGCAGGCGACCCCGATCGGCCGGGAACAAGGCGGTAGGACGTTGCTCCCGGCCGGGCAGGAGGCTCCGTGGGTCCACGACGGCGCCTCGGGATCGGTGCACACCCGGCAGTCCGGGGAACCCGGCGGGACGAACACGGATCCTGAAGTAATTCAGCCGGCTCACGAGGATTTGGTCGCCGAACGGGCCGAGGCAGCGGCGGAACTGGCGAAGGCGGCTGCCAGGACGGGCGCGGATCTGGAGATCTTGCAATCGGATCGGTTCGAACAGGAGCTGGAAGCCTCCCGGCGAGGCCTGGATGAACAAGGGGTCCTCGACGCGGACCGCTACGACACCGACCTGCGGTCGGCGACAGTTCGGTACCGCGAGGTCGCCACTATGGTTCGTCGGCTGGAGGAACTCGGTGCCGTGTCGAAGGACGCGACGCCCTCGCGGTACCGACTGCTGGTGAAGCATGCTGCTGCGGTGCTGGCCCGGCGGGCAGCGCTGCATGAACTGCGGGAAGCTGCCGCCGTGGCAGGTGCTGACCTGGTGGCGCTGCGGTCTGCGGCGGGAGCCGGGACCGAGATGGACGCGGTACGCGGTCGGATTCCCGATGAGGCATATCGGCAGCTGTCCTCGGCACTGAGCAGCTATTTCGACATCGCGGAATCGGTTCGCCGGCTGGAGCGGGCCATCGCGGCACACGAGGCCGTCGTGGATAGCCGTGTCGGTACCACTGATCCCGATAAGTCTCTCGCGGTGCGAAAAATTCGGAGCCTTTCAGCAGACCAGCGAGAGGTGACCGTTGCGTTCAGCTGGGGTGAAGCGGGGGCGGTGGAAGCTGCCGCGTCGGTGTTGGGGGACAAGCTGCGCGAGTTGGGCTGGCGTGATGCGGATCAGATCGTCGCGGCGATGGAGGTGGTGCGTAACGCCGGACTCGGCGTGATGCGATTCGTAGCGGACTTCCCTGCACTGGAGGAGCTGAATCAGTTCGGAAACCTCAACCGGCTGCCCGGAACATTGCGGGGTTCTCGCCCAGGAGGGGATCTGAATGATGTCTTCATCCGGGCGATGGTGCGACCGCGGTCGCAATTGGTGGTGCGATTGTCGGCGGATGTCGATGTCCGTTCGCTGCACATCTCCGTCGAATGCGATCAATTCCGCCCGGTGGGGCCGTTGGATGAAGAAGTCCGTCAGGTCCTGGACGAGCTTATTCCGCAGCACAGTGCCGACGCGGTGGGCGAGGAGGTCTACCGGTCGCTGGAGGCTGCCACGCGGTCGGGGGTGGAGTCGCACGGGGAAGCCTGGGCGTATTTCGAAGAGCCGCGTGCTGTGGACGGGCCGGCGCGAGGTCCTGTCGACGGTGATGAGGTGGCCGAGGCACCGGACCAGGCGACGCGGGATTTCGCGGCCGAGCGACGGATGGTCGAGAAACTATACGACGATCATCATGTCCGGTTGCTCGGATGGGAGGACAAGGAAGTCAAGGGGGACGCCTTGGCGTCCGCTGTCCGCACGTTGCGTGACCTGATCCCGGAATACGGTGGCAGGCACAACCTTCGAGAAGTGCGCTTCATCGATCAGAATGAATTGAGAGAAATTGACCCCCTGGCTGGCGGCCGACCCGACGCCGGCCCTGGTGCGATTACGTATTACTGCGGGACTCGCTATACCGGGACGAATGCGAATTACTATGCGGTCATCGCGATCGATCGTAGGGCGGTAGTCGACCGGAAATTGTCCGCGGAGACATTGCGGTACTCGCTGGAGAAAAACTGGTTGGGCTGGTCGGCAGGGGATCTGGTCTCCGCTTACCTGCGCCACGAGTTCGGCCATGTGGTGGATCAGTCTCGCGGAATCACCAGGTCCGGCGGCGGCATTCGAGAGAGCCTGGAAAAGGCTTTCGATGTTTATCGCAGCCGTGGGTTGCTGCCGGCGAACACTGAATTCGACGCCTGGTTGGGGCTGCTTCCGCGCTATGCCTTCGTCGACGGCGACCCGACAAAGGGGTTGCAGGACAAGGAGACACTGGCGGAGGGGAGCAAGGCCGGGGCACTGGACACGTCGTTGCCGTTGACCGACCCGGCGCGGGTAGTGCACGGGTTGTCGCATGGTCTAGCCGCGGAAGAGTACGCGAAGACCATGACGGACTGGACGCAAGCACACACGGCCAACCGTGAGAGCTTGGCTGGGCTGCTGGGGTCGTTGGCGGAACTGCCCGATACGGCGCCCCCCGCCGAGGGCGACGGATCGTCCCGGCGCCCGGATGTGCCGTGGCCGCACCAGTACAACCAGTGTGGTCCGTTGACGATGCAGGACATCGGCGCGGTGACGCGCAGGGCCGGTCTCGACGGTTTCACCGCCGGGCTCGACGGTCTGCTGGTCAGCCGCATCGAAGACGTGATGGGCGGGCGCAAACAAGCTTTCACGAATCTCGATGAGGCCGTGGACCGGCTGAAGGAATGGGGCGCGCGGCTGGACAACGACAACCTGGGCAGCGGCCGTGATGTGGGTTTGCTCGTGTTCGACCCGACGCACACCGGAAAGGACGGGGCGCACGGGGATCTCGGCCACGCGTACTGGCTGGTCCGTCGGGTGGACGCGGACGGAACCGTGCGCATCGAGCTGCGTGACCCGGGCAAGGGGGTGTTCCAACCCAATGTCGTGCCGTCCCCGGAGTCGGCCGGTCGTCCGGTGTTCGGCATGTTCCTCGACAGCGACGGCGAGCGGGTGGAAGTCGCCGACGCCGAGGGTTTCGTGCGGACCAGCGACCACGACTTCCGTGTCGGCGCGTCCGACCCGGATCGGCGGATACTCGGCGAGCGGCTTCGGCCAACGGGGGAGCAGGCGGGGGACCCCGTCATGATCGGTGCTCGGCCGGAGCCGTTCGATATCGATGAGGACGAACTCCGACGGGCGGCGCAGGCCGTCAGATCGGATCCGGCGGCGTTTGATTCGTTGCGCGCACGTATCGAGCCTTGGCTGTACCGATCGGTCTCGGATGCGGTCCAAGGTGATCGGGACCTGCCGTCGGTTCCAGCCGACGCCGCCTACACCGCACCGGACGGTTCGACCGGTGCGCGGGAGGCGGGGCATTTCCGCAACCAGTGCGGGCGGTTGGTGCTGGAGTTGCTGCCGTGGGTGGACCCGGACCTGGTGCCCAACGCCGAAGACCTCGGCCTGCGGGGCATGTTGGTGAAGGACATCGTGCGTATTGCGGGTGCGAACGCGGCGCTGGTTCGGCGGTTCGCGGTGGATCCGACTCGTCCACATCGGGGTGTTGTGGACGCGTTGCTGGCTCTGCCGGAGTCTCAGCGTGAGGGCGCGTCGGTGTTGGTGTTCGACGGTCTGGACAAGGCTGATGAGCACGGTGTCGCCGGGCACGCGTTCCGGTTGGTCTATCGGGACGGTGAGATTCACGTCGAAGATCCGGGCAAGGAAGTGTTCGGACCGTTCGAGGACACGGTGGATCCGGCGGCACTAGCGGACCTGAAGGGGGTGTGGGCGGTCGCGTTCGACCGCGACGGAAATCCGATCGATCTGCCAGGAACGCAAGCCGACGCCGCCGAACTCGAGTTCGCGGTCGGCCTGTCCCAGGACACGATCGGTGATCAGACGTTGTCCCTGCTGGGCGCGGCTGGGTCAGAGTGGACGGCTCAGCTGTTGCGAACCGTAATGGTTCGGCATGTACCGGAATTGGGGTCCAGGTCCGGCGGCTTTTTCCCAGGTGCGCTGACGGAACTCATCCTGACGCGGGGTATGGATCTCCTCACTCAGGCGCGTATCCGGGTCCACGAGAACCAGCATGCCGTGGACTTCGACGACCACCCTTGGCCGGACCCCCACACGATGACGCGCGGTGAGTACGTCCATGCGACTTTGCACCATGAAGCCCGGGCTTTCGCCAGGGAAGTCCTGTTGGCACTGGCGTTTGACTTGCGTGGCTACGGCATCGAGGAAACGGGCGATCTCGTCATCTTCACCGAGGCCTACGACAAGGCCGTCGCGGATGAGCTGAAGGTTCGCCCGGAACTCACCGCGGCGCAACAGGAGGCTGTTGGATACCAAGCCGGTGTTCAGGCCTTGGAAAAGGTCCTCGCGACGTCCGATAAGAACGGCAAGCCCGGACACTACGTGCGAAAAGCCCGCAAGGAGTGGCTCGCCGCGCGCAAGCACGCCGACCGGCTGAATGTGCACACGCCGACCACACCGGAGCAAGCAACGGAAATCCGGCGGTCGGCGATGGCGAGAACGGCCGCTGACCGGGACCTCGCCATGGTGGACCGCGCGATCGAGCGGGAACTCGAGCGGCAGCGCGCTGCCCCGCCGGGCCCGGTGCCGCCTGCCGATGGTCGTCGCCGGGCACACTCCGCGCTGCTGCTGCGGGACCTGGTCGCATGGCGTGCGGCCGCGGCGCGGGACGCGGCCGCACGTCATGCCGCGGCCGACACGGTAGTCGCACGTGATGTGCTGCGCGCCGTCCTGCAGCATGAGCCAGGCACGCTGCTGACCGAACACGTCGCGGTGATCGGTGGCAACCGGCCGCGGCTGGTCGTAGTGGCCGACGAGGCCGATCATGTCCGACTGCGCGCCGACGCGATAGCTGCCCACCCCGAACTGGAGGGCCTGGCTGATCTGGACTGTGAGTACTTGGGCGCTTTCAGCGACTGGAACGGAACGGTGCGGTGGGACCGTATCGGGAAGCCGAAATCTCGACCGAAACCGCAACTGCCCGAAGTTCCCTGGCTGGACCTGGCCGAGCAGGCTTCGGCTCGGCGACTCCGCCGGGTTCGGCAGCTACTGCGCGAGACGGAGATCGGTCGGTGGGCCGACCAGTTCTTGCACGACAATGGCATTCACCTGCTCCTGGAAGCGCATGCCGACGACCGGCTGTACCCGGCCAGGAAGGTCCTGGTGCTCGATGTCGGTGGCTCCGACGCTGAACTGGCCGCGGCCATGGTCGCGGGCGCCTTCCACGTCCAGCAGGATTTGGAGCGTGTCGACGGCAACTCCATTCAGGAGTTGCTGCACTCGGAACGTTCGGAGTGGGTGGCGCAGCGGCTCGACGAGGAGGCGGAAGCGCAGGCCGGGCGTGCCGAGGCGTTGCGGCAACTGCGAGAAGCGGCGAAGTCACGTGACGGACGACAACGGCCGGGGGGCTACGACACCGAGCCGCCCAATGCGCTGGAACTCGCTTACACGGCGGCGTACCAGCACGTTCTCGACGAAACCTGGCGCGGCCGCCCGCCGTCGGCGGCGGAAATCGGGCTTGCCTGGCAAGCCGGTATCGCTGCGGTGCGACCGCTGCTGGAGCGCGTCGGGCCACGACTGTCCGCGAAAACCTACGCCGAGTTCTATGGTCGGGTCTGGTTCGACGCACAAGGATTCAAGCCTGTCGACGCCGGTGCCTTCGATCGGGCCCGGGACGACGCGCACGGGGCCGGGCCGAATACCGCCATCGAGCCGTGGGTCGAGCTCGACGTGCAGGGGCGGCTTACCGCGCTGGCCCAGGAACGGAACGAGGCTCGGGAGCTGCGGGAGCGGGCGCGCGCCGAACTGACCGAATCGACCGACGAGGAACTGGCCGAGCTGGGCCCGGTTTCCGGTGAGCTGGAATTGCTGCGCCGGGCCGTCGATCCGCGGACCCGCGCCTTGGTCGCACGGATCGACGCCTACCACCGGTGGGACGCGCGGGCCGGCCTGCTCGACACCACGATCGCTGCTTACGAGCAAGCGGATCGGCAGCGGGCCATGTGCGATCGGCTGGCTGTCGAGCGATCGCTCGACCCGGCGCAGGCGCGGCCGGGTTCGCTGTTGCTGGGCGAACTGACCCGTGAGCGAGACGAGGCACAGGGTGCACTGGCGGAATTCCTTGATATCGACCGCGCGCAGCTGACCGGGGAACAGGCGAACAACCTGTTGGGACAAGCGCAGCTGCAGCAGCGGTCACCGCTGCCGCCGGACGACCCGAGGAGGTTCCTGTTCGCCGACCAAGTGGTCGGAATGTGCGAGCGGTTCCTGGCCGTCGACCCCGTCGTTCGGGCAGTCGACGCACTCGCGGAATGGGACACGCAGGCCCGGCGCCTCGATGAGCAGACCCACCCCGTGGTGGCGCGGCCGGTACCCCCGGAAGGACCGACATCGGGCGCGGCCCCGGCGGCTGGCGACGTAGACCCCGATGGAGCCCCGCAGCGGCCGTCGGCCTTTTCGGACCCGGAGCGTGTTCCCCGGAACTGTGGTCCGGTGGCGTTCCGGTTCGGGCGGGATGTGTTGGGTCTGGAGGTGGATGTCCCGTCGTTGGACGACGTGGATATTCGTGCCCAGGGGATGTCCGGTGTTTCGGTGGCGCTTGGTGCGGGTGGCAATTGGGAAGGGTTCGGGTCGCTCGAGGAGATGGCCGAGCGGGCTGCGAAGGGCCAGGCGGTGTTCGGTGCGGTGAACTTCGGGGGTGACGCGGGTGGTCATCTGTTCGTGGTGTACCAGGACCCCATCGACGGTGTGGTGCGGGTGCACGAGGGGATCGGGGATCAGGAACAGGATGTAGCGTTCGCGGACTGGGTTCCGCCCGAGGGTGCGGTGGGCTTCGCGGGCATCGTGTTCGGCGTCGATGGTCGACCCATACATCCGGTGGACCCGGAGGTCGGGCCGGAAGGCGAACCGGGTGTGGACTTCCCGGAGTGGGTCGGTCTCCGTCTGGACGGGCTGATCGGTGCGGACGAGCTCAGGCGGGCAGCGCAGGCCGTCAGATCCGGCCCCTTCGGCTTCGTGTCGGGTTTGGCGAAGTCGTTTTCGAAGTTGTCCGGTGAGCAGGCAAGCAGCGGAACAGTTTTCGCCGAACCTGGGTCGGCGGAGGGGCCTGCCGCGCTGGGACCGCTGCCTGGTGGTGGCGGGGACCGGCCCCTGACCGACACAGGAAGCTCGGACGACGGCGATCTGTCCGACAGTGGATCGACAGCGCATGAAGAGGACAGCCCGCCCACTTCGTCCGGGGGTGACGCTGGTGGACGTGGTCCGGTCGATCCGGGCACGGGGGCCGGCTCGCCCGACGAACCGGGACCGGACGATGACGCCGACTCCGAGCATCCTGTGCATCTCACGCACGCATTGCCGGTGGATGAAGGTTTCACCGACGAACAGCGGCTGATGGCCGACGCGGCCTTGGCTGCGGGTGGCTTCGATGACGCGGACATGTTGCGGCGTCCCGGGAACCGGCACATCGTGTCGTCCGCACGGCGCCGCGCGACCGAGAACGCCGAGTGGTGGCACTCGCTGGGCGACCCCGAACACCCGGAGGAGCTGACCGAAACTCAGAAAGCGCTGATTCAGGTCTACCCGCACCAGATCGGCAACGCCGACGGTATTCCCGCTTGGATTCGTGACCGGGCGAACCGTCTGTCGATCACCCGCGACCTGGAGGCTTTCATCGCCCGCAAGCCACCCGAGTGGCGAATCGTCGACTGGTTGCGGACCGAGCTCACAGCTGCCGAGTCGAAGCAGTTCCGCAACCTGGTCCTTACCCGAAACCACTTGGAACAGTTGGATCTGCAGGCCAGGGAGATACTGGGCAACCCGCCCGTGCACGTCCTGTCCTACGACTCGACCGCCTTCAACGGCAACGGGAAGGCCGTGGTCGCACTCGGCAACGTGGACACCGCGCAAACGGTGAACTGGCATGTGCCGGGCACCAATACGACGTCGCGCTCGCTGGCCTACCAATTCAAACCGCTGCGCAACCTGTATGAAGAAACGCTACGGGTGGACCCGTCGCTGGAGCTGGCGTCGATCATCTGGATCGGATACGAAGCGCCGACCGGGGAGCTGAACACCGGTTACGCACGGGCCGCTTTCCACCGCCGCGCGAAAGTGGGTGGCGACCTGTTGCTGGGCGACATCGCGGGGCTCTATGCCACCAGGGATTTCGCCGGAACCGCCACCTGGAATCGTCTGATCAACCGGATCTACGCACACAGTTACGGCTCGGTCACCGCCAGCTACGCAGGCAGGCGCAGGAGGCTGAGGGGCCTCGTTCGCTCGATTATCGTGTCGGGCTCGCCGGGCACGGGACCGGTGGAGACTGCCTCGGAATTCGGCATCGGCGACAACGTATTCGCCAGCGCCTCGTGGCGTGATCTGGTGACCATGTTCGGCGCCGACCGGCCCGGCATGTGGAGTCGCTTCAACTGGTGGCTTGGCCTCGGCATGGATCCTTCTTCCGAAGCATTCGGAGCCAGGAGAATGCGCGCTGAGTTTTCGCGCTCCGAGCACTTCGCGGGTGTGGAGTCCGTGCACCAGGGTTATCTGCAGCACGACCCGGACACGGGGCAACCCAGCGAAGCGCTGGCCGGTGCCGCGCAGGTCACCGCGGGTCGCGGCGACACCCTCCCGTTGGTGGATCGGCGTCGACCGGGCCGTAGGAGGGTCGGCTCGCCCCCCGTTGATACTGAGCGTGGGCGATACGACGACGGCAGCGGCGACTACCTGCCGCCGGATGCGACCTCGCCCCGCGGCATCGCACATATCGAGCAGGCCGAGCCGCTGGACTGCGCGTTCCGCTCACTGGAGAAGGTGCAGGAGCGGACCGGAAGCACCGTGATCGATCTCGCCGCTGCCAGGGCCAGTGGTATGGCGGGTATGCACTGGCGGGATTTGGAGAACCATGCCGGTGGCCGCCTGCAAATCGAGACGCATGCGACTATCGCGGAACGCCTGCGGAAGGCGCGCAACGGCGCGATCAGCCTGGTGGTCGACGAATATCACGGTGTCGCTCAGCGCAGCGACGGAGTGGGTGCGCACGCCTACGTGATGTACAACGACAACGGCACCATCATGGTGTGGGACCCGGCGACCAACGAGCTGCGTCGCTACCAGGATTGGTCCCCGCCCGCGGGTGTCGCCGGCAGCTGGGCGATCCGCTACGACGCCGAGGGAGTTCCGCAAGACACCGACAATCTCGGCGTGGACGACGGCGCCAGGCCGACCAGCCTCATCGGCGCGGCCCCAGGCCCGGCGGAGGATCTGCCGCCACCGCGCAGGCGATATCCGGCGCACGCCGGACCGCGTGGTCTCTTCGAGCGGCTCGATGTCGCGCCGCTGTTGCAGGAACTCGGTCCGCTTGCCGACCATGTGCGTATCGTCGACGAACCGAACAGGTATCAGGTTGAATTCGTTGTCGACGGCATGCTGTGGACCGAGGTCGACGAGTGTCGAGAAAAGTTGAGCGCTCTGCGTCCGGCGCTCGAGGCGTCGGGGTGGGCGCCGTGGATCGACGTCACCGCGGAAGACCTGAACTCCAAGGCTCGGTTCGCGCCGCTGGTCCGAAACGAAGCCCCTCTGCCGCGGATCGTGCGCTGGACCGACACCGGGTGGGCCGAGGTCGACGCCGATCCGGTCGGCCGAGATTCCGGATCGGTAGCTGACCCGCCGGATCATGATGCCCCCGAACAGATTTCGAAGCTAGAACGCGAGCGCGACGCGCTGATCAACCGGCTCGAGATGTCCCGCGCGTCCGGTGTTTCGCTGCTTACACTCCCGATTCGGGAAGCGATCGCGACCATGACCGAACGGCTGGCCGACGATCTCGCGGTATTGACCACGCGGCTCGGCGCCGAACCGGATCGGGTCACCCTGAGCTACGACTCGTTGCGCGGGTTGAACAGTTTCCGCGACGGTATCCGGCGCGAAGGTGCGTTGCTGGCGCGGTTGTCGGAGGTGCTGGATGGGCTCGATCAACTCGGCGAGAACGCCGAGTTGATGGTGCCGATCCCGCACCGAGACCGCCATGAAGAGGCGGCGTTCGACATCGAGGCCGCACGACATCGGGTCATGGGTCTGGAGCGGGAGCGGAAAGCCCTGGCCGAGCGGCTGAACATCTCCGACCAAGACCGGTTGACACCGACGTCGACGCAGCTGGTGCGACAGCGTCGGGCGGCAGAGGCCGACTGGGTGGCGTTGGCCGAGACGCTGCACGTCGATCCGGCGGATCTCGCCGACCCGCCGCTGGATATCTTCGGCTATCCCGCCGACCTTCCGCTCGGTGATCCGCTTGTCCCGCTCGCGCAATTCTTCTGGGACGCGGACGAGAAACGAACCGAGATCGCGCGCCGCGCCGCGGATATCGTCCGGCTCATCGATGTGGTCGCCGAACTCGACCAGGTTGCCCGGGTGCTCGACAGCGGAAAAGCCGACCTGGCCGCCGAAGCCGTCGCCGACCCGGAGCAGGCCGAATCCGATGAACAGCAGCGGCTCGGGCAGGAGCGCGTCCGAGCCTGGATCGCCCCCGAGACCCCGAAGTCGCAGGTTCATGCGATCCGCAGGCGGGTCATCGACCACGAAAAGGAATTCCGGCGGCGTCGCCACTTGGACTGGTGCGTCACTGTGGTCGATCACCTGGCCGAGATCGTGCGCAACGCCCCGGGCGACGAGCAGGACGGTGACGCGATCGATCCGCGTCGGCTGGTTCGAACGGTCACCTGGAATATGGCGGGCGCTCGTCACTCGCGGTCGTTCAAGGCGCTCGACTACAGCGCCGTCGATCTGCTGGCTTTCGCCGATAAGTTGCGGTGGATGGATGCCGACGTCGTCTGCCTGCAGGAGTCGGAGGTGGGCCCGGACGGTTCGACCGCGGGGCGATTGGCAGCCATGTCCGGCTACCCGTACATACATGAGACCGTGATGTGCCCGTCGCATATGGACACGACCAAGAAGTTGGCCATTGCGTTTCTCAGCAGGCTGCCGATCGAGGAATTCCGCGAGATACTGCTGCCGACTCCGACGCTCGAGCTGAAACTCTGGGGCGAGGTGGTGGCCCAGGAGGACCGGTACGAACGGTACGCACTGGCCGTCAAGATCGCCGGTACCTGGTTCGTGAATATGCACCCGACGCCGCTGGGTTTCTTCGGCCGCAGTTACGAAGAGCACGAAGATGCCGAAGGCGCGGCGCATGGCAGGGAGATCATCGAACATCTGCTGCGCTCCATTCCGGATGGTCCGGTCGTATTCGGCGCCGACTTCAACACCGATGATGTGCGCCTGGTGTACCAGCAGGTCATCGACGAATTGGGTCTCCGTGTCGCGCTCGATTCGGGGACCTGGACCGTACCCGGGTGGGACGGTGCGCCGGATCAGGTGCTGGCCTCCGCCGAATTCCAGACGATCGACAGCACCATCGAAGTCACCGACACCGACCACTATCCGGTGGTGGCCGACCTGTGGATTACCGACCCGGAATTGCTCCGATCGTGGATCGCGGCGCGGTCTGCTGTCGATCAGACGAACCGCGACGGTGTGGATGACGATGGCGACGACAGCAGCGGCGGTACTACCGTGCCACGCCCGGATGCACCGCTCCCGGGCGAAGCGTCGGACACCCCACCGCCATCGGCGGTGGACCGAATGGTCGCCGACCCCGATCCCGCTGAATCAGGTTCACCGGGCGACGTGGGCCCCCGGATTGCGATGTCGTTGGCGGCGCTGGGGATCCACTCGGAGGCCGAAATTCTCCTCGAAGCCGCTAAATTCATCGATTTGAAGTATCTGCTCGTTGCGATCGTGGCAGGTCAGCCCGAGCCGGAGCGGCTGTTCGGAGACGAAGAGTGGGCGGGTTACCTCGAGGCTGTCCGCGCCGCCCGGAAATACGGGAACAAGCCGTTGACGGTGGATTTCATCGTCGGGCTGCACAAAATCCTGGCGGCAGAGACAATGCAAGAGAAGGCTGGAGAATTCACCGTGACAATGCGGGGAAACCTGCCTTGGCCGCTGAAGGAAGACGGGTGGGCCGCTCTCCGAGAGAACCCACTGATCGACTATATTCCACAATCATTTGTGTCCAAGTTCGGAAAGATCAATTATCCCGATCGCGAAACAATCGGCGAAGTCCGCGAATGGTTGGAAGACCTGTGTGACCGGTACAACGAGGCGGTGATGGATCCGGCTCACGATCCTGTCGGGATCGCCGCTTGGCTGAAGCGTGAATTAATATCGGGCCACCCCTTCTACGATCAGAACGGTCGACTATCCAGAATCCTGATGAACTGGTCGCTGGAAAATCAGGGACTATCGCCGAGTATTATCCGAGAGCCCGAAGAAGACATCCTGACCCGAATCGAGGACTGGGTGGAGGCAGTCGGGACGGGCATCGCGCTCTTTGATGAGTGGGCGTCCCGACTCCGGGAGATGGGGACGACAGCAGACCCCGTCGCGATATTCGGTCTCGGGCGAATGAAAGAGCTGTACTTCCGGCTGGGTGGCACGCGAGTCCCTTTCAAGCCAGGCGAGTTGCACAACTGGCGGATTTTCCATGACTGGCTGGAGAGACTGATGCCCGGCGCGCCTCCTCGCGTCGTCGGTGCTGTCGAGCCGGGGCAGGACCTGGTCGACACCACGCCCGGGGACGGCGGACTTTCGCCGATAGCCGTATCCAGTATCGAACTGTGGCTCGACAGCGACGCCCCGCCCATGGATCGGACCGTACCTCGGATCGACAGCCCGTTCGGCGAGCCGGTGGCGGAGGCAATGCTGCCCGTCGATGTGGACGGCCCGGCCGATCTGGGCGGCCGGGTTCAGCTGCCACTGCAGGGTGACAGTGACGGTTGGTGGCGGGTGGCGCCGCCGGACGGGTCGGGGGGCGTGCGCGACGCGCTGGCCAAGCGGCTCACGTCTTTTCGGGCGCAAAGTCCCGGCAAGCTTGCGGAGTACATTGCCGCGTTGCTGTCGATACCGGACGCACCGGAGTCACGGCGCGATCTGGCTCAGCTGCTGGCGGACGCCGCGGCTGCTCCCGGAGGAGCCAGACTCATTGTCGATCGCGGCCGCGGCAACAGCGCGGAACCGCGCCTGCACCGGCCCGGGGATGTGTTCCTCGGCAACGATTCGCTCGAACTGCCCGATATCAAGGCGGACCTGCGTGACCTCGGAAAATACAATATTCCGGCCGCGGCATTTGCTGAGATCCTCTTCGTCCACGCCTTCTACGTCGACCTCGAACCGTTCGTACAGAGCCCGGCTTCCACACCCACGGAGATCTATCGCCTCCTCGAGCCCGGAGGGTTGCTGCGGATTTGGCTGAAAGAGCTCGTCGACGACGCAAGACAACGCCGGATCAGGCGCAACCTCGAGCAGGCCGGATTTGTGCATGTCGAGTTCGATACCGAGCGGCGTCAGCTCAGAGCCAGGAAGCCCGCTGAAGCGGCCGAGCAGGCGGGAATCGATCCCCACCCCGTGGAGGCGTTCGACACCACAGCGATGCCGTCCAGCCCCGTTTCCCCGGAAAACATCGCCGACGGGAGTGCGCCGGCTGTAGTTCCCACGCGTGGGGCGCGTGCGGATGCGGGTCAGCGCGGCATGGTCGCTCGGATCGATCAGGTCGAGGCCGAGGGCCTGGTCGAGGATCGGGTGCCGCACGGCGAAACCGGTCACCGCAATGATTGTGTGCCGGTGGCGTTCCGGGAGTTGGAGGGGGTGCACGACACCGGGTTGGTGGACTGGTCCGCGTTGGGTCCGGTGGGGTTGGGTGGCACGTCCGGGCAGCGGATCGTCGACGCGTTGCGGCATCGGCCGGAAGGTTTCGCGGATCGGGACGCGGTTGTTCGGGGGCTGGTCGGGCGTGGTGAGAATGCCACCGCAGTGTTGTTCGAGGTGTACGACAGCCCTGGCGAGGAGTACGGCCGCACCGGCGAGGATGGCGATGGCACCGGGATGGGGCATGCGGTGCTCCTGGTCCACAAGGGCAACGGTCGGGTCGTGGTTCGTGAGGGTGACCTGGAGACGGACTTCGAGCAGTGGTGTAGGGATCGCCCGGATCCGACCGGTGTGTGGGCGGCGGTGGTCGCGGGCGGCGAACTTGTGACCGGCCTGGGCAAGCCGGGATTGCCGCCGTTGCCGGATGGCAGGATGTTCGGGCGGAGTCCCGAGGATGGGCGGCCGCGACCGGTTCCGGAAGATACGGGTGGCGCACAACCGGATTCACCCGCGCCGGTCCTTGTCGCTGATGCCGACGACGTCGAACGGCCGATTTTCGATGCCGTGTGGGACGATCCCGACGCGTTGCATGGCGCGATAGCGATGCTTTCCCCGGATATGCGGCGCCTCGCCTTGTTGCGGTACCCCCAAGGGATGACGCGGGCGGAGATCGCCGCCGCCGTGCCGGACGTCGCGAACGCCGACCTCCTTCTGAGAAACGCCTCGCTTTGGCTGGCCAAGCAGCTGTTCGGCGACGAACCGGCGGTGGATGCCCGGTTGCCGGTGTTGGCGAACAGTCCGAGGGTCACCCCGCAGGTGCGGCAGCGATGCCTGGCGGCGTTGCGCGGGCGGGACCGGGAGTTCGCCCTGCACCGCTTCTTCGAAGGCCGCACGTTGGTGGAGACCGCGGTCGCGGTGGGCGTCGACCTGCCGACCGCGACCGATATGCAGACGCGGTTGGTACCTCGGGTGCTGAGGTCGTTGCGTGCCGAGCTGTCGGCGGGTACCGGCATCGAGGTCCGGGGTGACGGCCGCGGCCGCGGTCGGGTACGGGTGCTCCCGGCGCATCGATATCAGTTCTGGGGTGCCGATTCCGGACAATCGATGAGCACCTATCAAGCCGACGCGCTGATCGAGACGGCGTTCCTGGCCGGGCGGCTGGAAAGGGAGTTGGGCGTCGACCGGTATGTCGTCGGCGATTTCGAGGTGCTGGTTCCCACCCGCCCGGCGTTGTTGTCGCAGCCGGAACTGCTGCGGCTCTTGGCGGAACGCAAGGTCTGGTTCCGTCCGCTCGTGCTACGTACCCGGAATGGTGTGCGAACACCGGATGGGCGGGTCGTCGACGATGTCCTGATTCTACGGCGTCCGCCTGGCAAGGAAGTCTCGGTGCGGGAGTTCCGTGTGAACCGCGGCTTCTTCCTCCACGACCTCGTGAGTTTTCGAGCTCACTTGTCAGGGGTTCCCACCCGGACGTTGTCGTTGCCCCCGGGGTACCCGGCGGACGGCGACATTGCGGGCTTCGTGCGTTACATGGTGGACGACAAGCTGCGCGATTTCGACGAGTGGCGTTCGGAATGGGGTTCGGTAGCCGATGGACTGGCTATTCCGAGCAATCCGTTCGAGCCCGTTCTTGCTCGGGCGGATTCGATGGCCGGGGACAAGTTCAAGATTGTGCACGGACGTATTCCACACAGCGTGGTAGCCGCGACTGAGCTCCGTTATGACGGGTCGCTCCGAAACTGGGATTGCGCGCTGCTGGGGGACCCGGCTCTCGATCTGGCGAGCTTCGCGCGATTAGACGAGGGCGCTGACTTCTTCAACACTTTCAGCGAAAATATCGCCGTGTGGCGGGATTTCCTGCTGATCAGTGATTTCCTCGACGCCACCGCCGCACATGCTCGGACCGGCGGGACGGGGATCGCGCACGACACCCACTATCTGACCGGCTATGCCAAGGTGTCGGGGTTGTGGGGGCACTCCGCCCGAGGATCGGTTCATCGAGTTCGGGATGTCTTCGCTCGCACCTCGGCCACGGCGAGCGATGCGCCGGTCGCACTTCCTCTTCCACCGACGGCATTCCACGGCTTGTGGCGGCAGGCCGGCCAGGTGTTGAGTCCGGGAGATCTGATGGCGCAGAAGGAGTGGGCCCGAGTCCGGGTCAGCGGGGCCCTGCCGGATTGGCCCGTCGAAAAGGCGGATCAAGCCGGTGCGGCGGCCCGCGCGCTGATGACGTTCATCCTGACCACAACCGACGGGCCGGTGTGGTTGCGGATGAGGGAGATTCGCGGCCCGTGGTTGGATCGTATCGCGCGAATCGAAGTCGGTTACGACGGAACTATTGATCTGCCCGACTCGCTTCTGTCCGCTCCGGACCCCATGGCGGGCCCCATAGAGGTCACCGAGGCGGAACCCAACGCGTTCGGGGTGGTCCGCGAGCTCGGGTTCACCCTTGTGTTGCGGGATTCCGTGGTTACCGCCGAAATCCACGCCGAACCCTGGGAAACCGACCTGGGGCACCTTCGCAGCGCGCGGGACTACTGCGCGCTGGGCGAAGACACCGGCGTCCCGCTGACCGAGGAGGAAGCCCGACTGCTGGCGGCAACAGCGGAGCGTGCGCCGGAACACAGTGCGGGCCTGCATAATACTGGCTCCGCTGCCGGTGACGGCTTCTGGATGCGCAAGCAGAAACCCGCCGTCGCTGAGAGCGTGGATTTCCGGTACTGGGCGCCGGAACAGGAGCGCCAGGTGATCGAGGCGATGGTGCGACACGGGGTGGAGCTCGCGCCGAGACTGTTGGCGGAAATCCAAACCGACGAAGGGCGGGTACAGGTCTTCCGTTACTCCAACGGGCACCCGCCGTCCGAGCTGGAAGTGTCGCGGATGGGGACGACTATTCGGGCCGCGATGACGAGGTTCCAAGATCAACTGGCCCAGGTGCCGCGTGCCGCGTTGCCGCCGCCGCAGCGAATCTCGCCCGAATTGCCGCTGCCTCCGGCGAGCGACGATATCGCCGATCACGTCAGGTACTACATCGAGTTCGAGATGTGGGTATTGGAGAAGCATCGTGATCGGCTGTGGGAGAAATTCGCCGCTCTCGGAGTGCCTGCGCTGCCCTTCGCGCCGATCGACCCGGAATCTTTCGACCCGGAACGGCCCCAGCTGATCCACGGTGACCGCACCGTGAACAACATGCATCTCTTCGAGGATCGGGTGACCGGAATCTTCGACATGGAGCTGGCCATGTGGGGGTTCCGGTCCAACGACAACGCGATTGCCTCTCTCCGCAGCCGCGGGTTCCTGTCGTACCTCGATAAGGCACCCAACCAGAAGAAATTCGAGGCTTTCGGGCACATCCAGCGGGTTGTTCACGACGTAATCAAGCTGCTCACCCACGACCTGACCCCGGATCAGCGCAGCGCCATTCTGATCGGCCTGTGGGAAAGCCTGCTGATCTGTCGTCGGATGTGGCAGGTGACCGATCGCCTCACCTGGGACGAGTTCGTCGCCGTGTTCACTCCCGAGGACGGTCCCGACGGCTCCGGCGCTGCGCCGGAGCCGTCGAAGCCGAAATCTCCTGCTGCCGATCCGACCCCTCGCCGGGCTGTGCATGCGCTCGAACCGGGTGAGCCGCCTCGCAACATCCCCGTGGACCTTGCTGAGGTCGAGCTCTTCGGCAGCCCACCGCCACCCGAACCGGATTCCGGTCGACCGCAGGACTCGCAGGACCTGCAGGAGCGCCCGCAGTGGCCGCAGTGGCCGCCGGGCGCGGCGGACGGGCAGGCGTTCAGTCGGTTGCGGCAGTCGATACGGGAGATGTTGCTGGCTGCCGGGTTCGCCGAATCCGGCCCGGAGATCGGGGTGGTGAACGAGGCGCGGGAGCCGGAGTTCTGGCGTGCGCTGGATCGCATCAGCTTCGCGCAGCGGGCGGCGCTGGTGTGGCAGCTGCACGGCAAGCCGGTGGAAGAGGTGGAGCGCACCGGCGCCGTGCTCCGGTTGGTGATGGCGTTGGCGGATGCCGATCCCGGCGATTCGCCCGGTCCGGGCGGGCAGCCGGCCCGGTTCTCGACCAGGGAGCAGTTCGACCGCCTTTCCGTTGCGGAGAAGCATGCTGTCGCGAAAGCGGAAATCGGCTATCACACGCTGGCATTCGAGAACAATGCGGCGGCGGCGAGATTTGCCGACGAGTATTGGGGGCCGTATGTCGACAGTCTGCCGCGCGAAACACGGCAGGCGGTGCGGTTTGCGCGAGACCTGGGGGACCCCGATGCCTACGGGTTTTCGAGGGCCAACCAGTATCTGGATTCGCAACCAGGGGGTCGCGCACGCAACTATGCGGGCACCGACCTGATCCCGCGCGTCAAGCTCGCGCTGGCAGGCAAGCCGGTTCCGGAGGGCGGCATGACCGTCATGATCTCCGTCGACTACGTCGAGACAGTCCAGCGCGGCGACGAATTCGGGCTGTCGAGATTCGCGCTTGCCGAGATCGGCACTACCCCGTCGAACAGATTTGCCCGCACCGACATCGTGTATGCCCGTCTTCCCGAGGGCTTCCCCACGCTGTGGCTGAAATCGATCACCGGGGAGGACTTGCTCGCTATTCCGCCCGGGACCACCGTTGTGACACACCGCGCCTTCCTGCATGAAGACGAGCAGATACAGATATACGGCCACCTGCTGCCGCCGCCGAGCGACACGGTGCGGAAGGAAAGGTTCGAGCAAGGTCAGGGGAGGCTGCGGCAGGCAGTGGCCGATCTAGGCATCGAGCTTCGCCCAGGCGAGGATCCGACCAAGGTGTTGCGGGGGCTGCTGCGTCCTGTGACCGAGTACCGACACCTCGGAAGCGATCGAGGCAGGCGGATGACGAATCGGGAAGCCACGGCCCTGACCGCGCTGGCCCTCGTCTATGGCGAACGACTGTCGGGCAACGACAACGATATCTACATTTACAACAACGAATACGTGCTCAGGGTCGCCAAAACCGCAGCCGATGAGATCGACCTGAAAATCTGGCCGAAAGAACACGAGACGCTCAGGGTGGTCAGCCGGTACTCCGACCAGACGCCTCAGGTGTTGTGGGTATCGAAGCCGTCCCGCAACCGGTCCCAGATCCAGGTACAGCGCCTGATCCATGGAAGCCCGGTCCCCGGCTTGTTCCGTGTGGATATTCGTGACATGGTGCGCCCGAGACTCGAGGAACTCGCCCGGGTGCCGGTGAAAGACCTGATAGAGCGCGGAGAGCTGGACCCGTTGCCGCCGGACTGGCCGGAAGACGGTGACGCGGCCGGGTTTTTGTTGATGCTGGCCCACCGGCTCGAGCGAATCTATCAGTCGTACGCGGCCCTCGAACCATTTCACACGCTGTTCGAGAAATTTGGTCTTCCCCAATCGCTGTTGCCAGGAATCGTTGAGGTGCTGTCCACCGCACCACGCGCGCCGTTTCGGTTGATTCATGGTGATATCACTCGCAGGAACACGATCTGGGATGGAAGAAGAGCCGCTGTCATAGATTTCGGGGGCGCCATGTTCGCCCCAGAAGCGATGGAAGTCGCCATCATGCTGCAGCGCAGTGAGACGGCCCATGCTGAATACGAAGTTCGCAGCGGTCCATTGGCGCTGTATCTGCTCTACTTGGATCTGCAGCGCATGATCCAAGACATGGTCCGTCTGCTGCTGCGCGCCATCGACGGTTCGCTGACTTTCGAGATGGCCGTGGAATTGGCAGTGAATATCGTGTATGCGTCGGTGGAACCTCGCCGCCATTGGCGCTTGCCCGCGCTACAGCTGACGGCGACGCAGATCGCTGACATGGCCTGGGCACTCGCCTTGGCCGAGTCGCCAGCCCTGACAGCGCGCGAAGACCTGCCGGTTCCTGTCGACTCGATCGGTTCCGAGCGCATCAGGCGTTCGGCCTCGGCTCGTTTTTCCGAGAGCGGTCTCGATCGAGGGGCTGGGTCGATCGCCGACGGGAAATTCGTCACGGACTTGCTGGCCGAGGAGTATTCCCGAACCCACACATTCCAGCGGGAAGCGTTCGAGGCTTGGCTGAGCGACCAGGTCGGTGCGCGCAATGTGGACGCCGTCAGCGCGGCAGGCCGGGAAATCGGGATGGTCAACTGGGTCAGCCCCTCCGCCTACCTCGACGCATTCGAGGCCGTCGAGTCGCAGGGGCAGCGGGCAACCGCGGCGCAGCGGCTGCTGTATGCGCGCATGGAGGCGCTGGCCATGATCCATGTGGTCGATATCGTCGACCCCGAGCGGCTGCGCGCCGCTGTCGGACGGTTGCCGCTCGGTGCGCACGAGCGGCAAATAGTTCACCTGTCCTTACTGCACAATGTCTTGATCGGCGATGCGGCGTCGCAGCTAGGTGTTCCCGAGGCCGACGCCATGATGGTTCAGCACAAGGCTGCTCTCCAGCTGGCCGAGCTGCTGCGCGACAACGACACGGATGCATCGAGCGAGCCATCGGACACCACGCCGCCGGCGTCGGAGCGCGCCGCCGGTATCGCGCCAGGCGAGCACGCCACCGGTGAAGGGGTTACCGGGTATGCGCGGCCAGATATTCGGAGCGGTGGGCGGACGGATTGTTTGCCGGTGGCGGTGTGGGACGGGTGGGCGCATGTGGGACATGACGTTTCGGATCGGTTGGCAAGTGTGGGTCTATCGGGGGTGGTGTGGAAGCGGGATGCGCCGGGGGTGGTGGGTGTGGGGTGGCATCTGCCCGATCACAGCTTCGGGTCGATGGAGAAGGTGCGTGAGTTCGTATGGGGGGAGCATCGCGCGGGCAGGAAGGTCGCGGTGGTCGCGGTGTTGGTGTTCGGGGATGGGACGGCGCATGCGGTGAATGTGAAGGTGGTGGAGGGGGTGGTGAAGGTGGGTGAGTTCGGGCGGGATGTGGTGTTCGAGAAGTGGATGACGAGGGCGGGGGGGATGGTGCGGGCTGCGGTGACGGTGGCGGGTTTCGTGTTGCGCCCGGACGCGGATCCGAATGCCGAGGCTCCGACGGACTGGGAACCTTCGGCGATCACGGACCTGGACTTTGTTATCGGCCGGCGGCCGGGTGCCGAACAACCTGACAACTCAGTAGACGAAACAGAACCCGACAGCGAGCCGCGGAGCGTACTTGCACCCGACCAGACGGGGAATCGGGGTGATGGGGGAGACCGTCCGGAGTTGGGCGCCACGTTGGTGTGGATGCGGCGGATGGTCGAAGTGTGGTTGGTGGAGTTCTACGCCGATCCCGCTGCCCGGCCTGAGAGCGGCGCGGAGGCCGCGCGTCTCATCACCACGATGGGGCAGATCACGGCGATAGAGGCGGCACTGCACGAGTTCGCTTTCCGGTATCGGCTGGGAGTCGAGTCGGCCGAGGAAATCCGTGTGCTGTTCGCGGCGGCCCAAGCGCTCGACGAGGATGCCCAGGTGCTCTACGACCTGCGGAAACAGGTCTTCGATATGCCGCTTGTGCGTGGTAGGCCCATCCGTTACGAAATGTACGACATGACGCCGGTCGACTTCGATGTGACGGAGAGTCGAGCGGCCCTGTGGCGGGATTTGCTCGAGCAAACCAGTACGGAGCTGGAGAGGCTTCTGGGGGTGGCGCCGGACCAGTTGGAACCGGACGAGTTGGCGCGGCGGACACCGGGGGATGCAGCGGAACTGTGCAGGCAGTTCGAGGAGTTGCAGGCGCTGGTCGATGTGGCCGAGCGGGTCGAGGCGAGTCATGCCGAGCTTCGTTGGCGTGATGAGGCGTTGAACTCGAAGTTCGCGGCGTTCACCGCGCGGTGGGGCGCTGCGCGGCGGCCGGTCGGGCTGGGGCCGGAGCTGGCTCGGATCCGTCGTGAATCCTTGTTGCGGTACGACGACCTGCGTGATCAGTACTCGGCCGAGAGCCAGTCCGATACCAGCATCGAGGTCGGTGCCGCGAGGGCGCGGTTCCTGGGGCTCGAGGCGCTGGAAAGGGAACTGCGTCGGGCACACACGCAGCGTGCGGTGGCGGCCGAGTTGGGAATGGCTGAGGAGCGGGATCGATGGGCGGCCTGGTACGAGGAGTTGCGGAGTCAGGCCGAGGACTTCGAGTCGAGGGTGTTGGCGTGCGAGCAGGCGCGGAGCTGTCAGCTGGAAGTGGATCAGCGGCTGGAGCACCTCTACCGGCAGTCCGAACATTATCGGTGGCGGAGAACAGATTACTTGGGGTCGAATTATGCGGCGGCCCAGCAGGTCAAGCTTTTGGAGCAACAGCAGCGGCGGCTGGCGAAGCGCGTTGTGGCGGCGGGATTGGCGCTGCCGGCAGCGCTGCGTCCCGAATCGCGGGCACTGACGCTAGGGGCGCTGCAGGGTCCGCGGCGAGAGCTGTCGGCAGCGAAGATCCAGCAAGCGGTGGAACAGATGCTGCTGGAGATTTCGGAGCAAGACCTGACGGTGGCGCAGCTCGAGCTCCAGGAGGAAGCGCTGCGGATGCTGCAGCTGATCGTGATCATCGACGCCACCGTCGAGTACCACAAGTTCGGTGCGCAGATCCGCAGCCTGGACAACGAATTCAGTGCTGATCTGGCGCGGCTGGCCGAGCAGCTGACGCCGCCGCTTTTGCGGCTTCCGGATCCTGCGGACCGAGTCGACGAAACACCCACCGACACAGCCCAACCGGATCACGACTCGACGCAGGATCCGCTTGGCGCGGCGCCCGGCCCGGCGGAGGCGTCCGAACCGGCTGAGCAGGGCATGAACTCGCCGGTCGCGGCCAGCGGGTTGCGCGAGCGATTCGAGGCGGAGGTGGCGCGGCGGATGGCCGTGGTCGGCAATCCGAAGGTCGCCGCCGACCTGGTCACGGAGGTGTTCCGCCGCGCCGAAGCCCGGGTCGGCGAGCTGCGGCAGGGCGGGGATGCCAGCAGGTGGATCATGTCGCTGGCCGATGATGTGTTGTCGGATCAGGCCAAGTTCGTGCGGCATGTGCGGTTCCGCCGCGCGATCGAGGCCGCGGCGCAGGGGGCGGAACGCGAGGCGTTGGTTGCGGCGAACGATCAGGACTTCCGGCATGCTGTCGCCGCGCTCACCGACGGCCGGCGTCGAGTGCTGATGCTGCTGTTCATGGGGGACGGCATGCCGATCGAGGCGGCGGCCGCAGTGATGAGGAGCAGCCCGTACGTGGCTACCGGTTTGCTGCAATCGGGCTTGCGTCAGTTGGCGATTGAGCTCGGCGCGGAAGTAGCCGCCGAGGTCGATGCGTTGGTGGAGCTGCTGGCGGGCGGCGGCCGGACGCTGGCCGCGTCGGAGGGTAAGCTCGCGCCCGCGGTAGCCGTGATTCGCGCGGCGCGCGACGAGCGTCTAGACGAGTTGTGTCTGGTTGTCGAACGGTTGTCTTCCGAGCAGCGGGCGATTTTTGTCTCGTGGTATCTGGGCCAGACAACCTCCGAGATCGCCGCATCGGTTGGCACCACGACGACGAAACAGGCGGTCGAACAACGGCTGTACGGCATCATTCGCCGCTTGGCCGAACAGCTTTCCGACCCGGATCCCGAAGCAGTGGCGCTGATCCGGGCGGCCGCTCCCGACGATCTTCGCATTCTTGTCGACCAGCTGGACGCCCCGCAGCGGGAGTGCTTCGTCGACTGGTGGTTCCAGGAGAGGTCGCCCGAGGATGTGGCGGCGGCGCTGGACCACGAGGTGCCCGATGTTCGACAGTGGCTGCGTGGTGCGGTGAATACGCTGTCCGGCTGGCTCTCCGGCATCAGGGTGCCCAAGGCCGGCGTGGCGCCGGTGGACGATGCATCGTCGCCTATGCAGCAGTTCATCCGTGGGGTCCGGTTCCGGAAGCATATCGAGGCCGCTGCCGAGACGACTGCCCAGCGACAGGTATTGGCCCAGGCGAGTCCGAAAGCACTGCGGCGTGCGCTTCGGAACCTGCCCAACCGTCGCCGGGTCGCGCTGGTGCTGCGATTCTGGGAGGGACGAACGGTTGCCGCGGCAGCGGAGGCGATGGGCAGCGACACCGGAGCAGTCGAGGATTTTGTTCGCGACGGGCACCGGCAGTTGGCACAGCTGCTCGGTGCCGATGTTGTCGGACTGTTGATTGATAGTGTCCCGGAACCTATTCCGGGACAACGGTATCCGGTACCGGATGCGGCACGCGATGGGGAGATCTTTGCGGGCCCGGTTCGCGAGGCTCACCGTTCGGATTCAGCGGTGATCCAGGCCGCGCAGCTCGACCCCGCGCAGCGACCGATGCTGTGGAGCCATGTCGAGCACCTCACGCCGCACCAGCAGGAATGTTTTGTCCGGTGGTTTGTCTACAACCAGACGATCACCGAGATAGCAGCAACGATGGGCACCATCGCCGAGAATACCGCCTCGCGATTGGGTGATGCCCTGCGCAAATTGGCGGGCTGGCTCTCGGATGAGGTACCGCTCGCCGCTGTCCACGAGGACATGCTGGCGGTCCAGCTCGCCCTACTCGACCCTGAGCGGCGCAACGACGTGCGCACTCTTGCCGATGCGCTGACCGACAACCAAAGGGATGCGTTCGATCGCTGGTTTTTCCAGCGACAGACCAGCAGCAGGATGTGCGAGGATCTGGGCCTGACCGAGGCCGCGGTCTCGCAGCGGTTGCGCAATGCGGTTCGTTCGGTGGCCGCCGAGCTTTCCGACGATCGGCAGGGCTTGCTCCGCCGCCGTATCGAGGCCGTCACGGCCGACGAGTTCCCCAACCCCGGCGGGCCGAGCCGTCGCTACCCGGTTCCCGAGGCGGCCCGCGCCGGTGCGCTGTCGACCAACCGGCTGCCGTCCGGGTTCGAAGCGGAGTTGGCGGCTGTCCAAGCAGCGCAACTCGATCCGGCGCAGCGTCCTATGTTGTGGAGCTACCTCGACCACCTGCCTGCCAAACAACGGGAGGCGTTCATCCGGTGGTTCGGGCACGGACAGTCGTTCGTCGCGATTGCGGCGACAATGGGACTCGCCGAAAGCCGTAAAGCCCGGTTCCTGGTGCAGAAGGCGGTAGTTCACCTGGCCGGGTGGCTCAGCGGCGACGAGTCGGTCGGCGCCTTCGGTAAAGACATGCTGGTGATTGCGCTGGCTCTGATGCAGCGTCGCCACGATGTTCTGCGCCTCGCCGACCAACTGTCCGCCGCGGAGAAGCAAGTGTTCGATCGGTGGTTCGTTCGTGAGCTGACGGTCGAAGCGATAGCGGTAGAGCTGTCCGTCACGAAGAATGTGGTAGCCAAGCGACTGCGCAGCGCAGTCCGCACGGTGGCGGCGTTACTACAGATGGACGGCTGGGAATTGCTTCTGGTCGAGGCGGTCTGGGCGCACGACTCGACGGTGTTGAAGGGTTGCCGCGCCGTGCTCACCGGGCGCCAGCGGGAATGTTTCGATCTGTATCTGGAAGCGGGCAAGACCGTTGCCGAGACCCTTGCTGCGATGGGTCTGAGCGCGACAACGGGCACCTGGCCCTTCCACGCGTTGGCTCGGTCGCTCGTCGTCGAGCTTGCGCCGGGACTGGTGCGGCGGTATCTGAGTTCGGGCCCACTTCGCCGGGTCACGCTCCTGGATGTAGCCGATGCGGCCGGACTGAGCGAGAGCTACGTCCGGAAAGTGCTCGCCGGAGCCCAGACGGATTCTGAGGCCGCCTTGCGAGTGCGGGATGCTGTGGACCGAGTCAGGTGGTCGGCGGGGCGTCCGGGTGTGGTGGTCGACAGCTCGCTGGGGCAGTCGCCGGTGCCCGCGGTGGGTGACGACGAGGACGGTGGCAATCCACGCCGGGGCAGGGCTGCGCGAGTTATCCAGGCCGCTCGGGAGGCAGACCCGATGGCCCTGGAGAATGGTATCGAGCAGCTTCCCGAGAAGTATCAGGGCGTCGCCCGGGCGCTGTTCCTGGACGGGGCGACTGACGAGCAGGCAGCGCAGCAACTCGGCCTGCCACTGACCAGGGTCCATACTTGGCGACAGAGCGCCGCCCCGCGATTGGCCACCTCGCTGTCGGTCGGTGTGCTGTTGTCCGATGGTTCGGCACTACATTTGGTCGAGGCGGTCGCGGCCCATGACTCGGTCGCGCTGTCGCTGTGCTATTCGCAGCTTTCCCCGATCGAGTGTGTGTACGCCGATTTCTATCTGACGCAGGGTTTGTCAATACGCGAGACTGCGAAGAAGACCAAGCGAAAGCCGGACACTGTCAAGAACGCGCTGTATGGAATCGCCCACCTCCTGATCGCTGAGCTCCCGCCGGAGCTGGTGCGGCGGTATCTGGACTTGGGGCCGATTCGTCGGGTCACGTTGGCGGACGTGGCCGCTGCGGCCGGAGTGAGCAAGGCGGCTGCCGACCGGGTCCTCAATAGACGTGGCGGTTCGAGCGCGAAGACGGTGGCATCGGTACACGCGGCGGTCCGGCTGCTCGGGGGGCGACGCGGCGTCGTAGTCGTGACGCCGACCGGTGTCGCGCCGCTCAGTACGGTCCTTCAACCGCCGAGCGACGAAACAAGTATTTCTGAACCCGGATCGGTCGATGAGCCTGCCGCGCTGGCGGCTTCGCCCCAAGCCGCACCCACCTCCTCGCCCGCTCGCCGCGATGTCGCCGATGAAGTACTTCCCGAACACGGGTCAGTTGGTCCGCAAGCGGCAGACGACGAAATCCGTAGCTCCACTGAGCCTTTGGGCAACGGACAGCAAGGTGCGGCCCACAATCTCCCCGCGCCGCTCATCCATGCCCTGCTTGCCCCCGCCATGGTCGGTGCCGAATTCCTCGGGGAAGAACAGGTGCGCGCACTTGGGGGCTCCGATCCGGAATCAGCCTGCGCGCGCGACGCGCTTGGCCGTGCCGGTTTCCCCCAACCCACACACCGGCCGAGGACCGAAGACGACTTCGACGGGCCGCTGCCGATTCCTGACGGTGCCGTAGTCGCCACTGCCCGAGCTGACGACTACGACAGGCAGACCTATGCGGACGTACAGATTTACCAAGTGGCAGTGGTCGGTCCCGCCGAGCAGTACACGGCGATCGGTGTCGGGTGCGCGCTTCACTTCCGCAGCCCGGCACCGCGTGGGGACGATCCGCAATTCTTCGGCTTCCATTACGCCCAGTGGGTCCACCCCCACGAATGGGCCTGGGTGCGCGATGTCGGAGACCACGCCCTGGCTTACGACGGGGTGGACTTGCCGTCTTTGTTGTCGGCAGCCAAACGCAGCGTCGGCCGGGTCTCGAGCACGTTCTCCTTCGACGAGATTCCCCTGCACCAGATCAACGTCCACATCAACCTCGCTACCGGCGCATTCACGGCTGACCTCCCGACCGACGGCTGGAACGAGACCGGCCGCCCGGCGACGATCTCGGGCCGAGTCGCTGCTCACGAGCGCATCGTGGCCGCTGTGGCCTGGATACCGCGGCAAGACGGCACAGTCCTGGCGGAGACCGAAGACGATCAAGCCAACGTGGCAGACGACCGGAGCGATCGGCGATCCCCCACCACGGTCGGCTCGGCCGACAAACCATCGATGGCACATCCCGAACGGCGGCAGGTACCCGCAGCCGAGCGTCCAGAAGCGGACGGAGAGACGAGCCGCGACGGCGATATGTCGCCCGGCGGTGCGCTGAGCCCGGAGCCGAGCCGGGCCCGATACGACGTCGCGCCCGTCACTTGGGCGCACCCCACCGGGGGCCAGGACACTACGCGTCGGGTGCGGATTGTCGAGGTCGACGGCAAACCGTTGTTCGTCGGGCCGGACGGAAAGTCGTACAACACGAATGATGCGGAGTTCGGTGACATTTTCACGATGGACGCGATCCCGGGTGGTGGGTTTCGCACCAAAGCCACGGGCACCCACACCGACCTGGCCCTGACGTATTCCGAGGATGGGGATGGAGCGGCGGCGTTCGGACGTTGGGTAATCGTCGAGGGTGTGCTGCGCATGGTCTGGGGAATGGGGCTGTCGTTCCCGCGCGACAATGCCGACCCGAGATTCTTTGCCCAGCTCTGCTTCGAGCTGCGCCGCAATGGCATCGATCCGGCGACGGTGACGTTCGAAAGCGGGGAGCACCTGGGTGCGTTGTGGCGCGATGACACCTCGGGTCAGTTGGCCGGTGATGTGCTGGATCGGAATGGTGCGGAGGCGGAAAGGGCGTTCGCGGGATTCGGCGACGTAGCCGGCGACGACTTCTGGGTGGACATCGAATATCTGGAGTCGTCGGCGGACGGCTTGGTGATCGCGGTGTCGCTCAACCCGGTTCGGGGGAAGTCCGGTCGGATGTTGTTGGAACTGATCCGTGTCGGCGGCGACATCAGAATGCGCTGTTTGGACATCGACCTGGGGCCGGAACCGGAGCGGGTCGGGCCGGTGGCGACCACAGTGCACAAGCGGATCACGTCGTGGCTGGTCCAATCGGGCGCCGACTGGGCAGAGGGTGGCGATGTGCCGCCGACGGCGCGCCCGGGCGAGCCGCACCCCCGGGAAGTCAGGCCACCTGAGGCGGAGTCGTCGCCGACAGAGTCGATGCAAGAGAACAGGGTGGTGTTCAGGGTCGGAGCCGATCACGCAAACCTGGAAGTTCTTGCCACACTCGATCGGTGGCTGGCTGAACGGATGGCAGGCTGGTCGGCCTGGCAGCCCGGTGAGGTCACTGCGGAGCTGGCCGCGTTGGCAGTCGACGGGCGCCGCAACGACGATGACATCCATGCCGTGCTTCAGCTGACCGAGGGGCGGCTGTTGGTGCTGGTGTACGACACCAGCCGCACGATGATTGCGGTGCCGTCCTTCGATGGCGCCGATCGGGGACAGTTGTGGCGGTCCGGTGTGGACCGGGCGGACGGTGCTTGGCGCAAGGTCTCTTGGTTCGAGCTGCACGATCCCGGGTCGGATGTGGCCGCTGTCGAAGTAGCGCACCAGGACCTACCTGCCGATGCCGATGCCGACGTCGCCGATGGGAGTGCGCCTGCTGAAGTTCCCACGCGTGGGGCGCGTGCGGATGCGGATCAGCGCAGCACGGTCGCCCGGGTCGATCAGGTGGTGGCCGACCGTCAGGTGTCTCGGGTGCGGCACGGCGAACCTGGTCACCGCAATGATTGTGTGCCGGTGGCGTTCCGGGAGTTGGAGGGGGTGCACGACACCGGGTTGGTGGATTGGTCCGCGTTGGGTGAGGTGGGGCCGGAAGGTGCGTCGGGTACGCGGATTGTCGGTGCGTTGCAGCATCGGCCGGAAGGTTTCGCTGATCGTGACGCGGTTGCTCGGGAGCTGGCTGGGCGGGGGGTGAATGCCGCTGCGGTGTTGTTCGAGGTGTATGACGGTCTCGGGGAGGAGGATGACGGCACCGGGATGGGGCATGCGGTGTTCTTGGTTCACAAGGGTGACGGTCGGGTCGTTGTTCGTGAGGGTGGCCTGGAGACGGACTTCGAGGATTGGTGTCGTGATCGCCCGGATCCGACCGGTGTGTGGGCGGCGGTGGTCGACGAGAACGGCGAACTTGTGACTGGCCTGGGTAAGCCGGGGTTGCCGGAGTTGCCGGGGTTGCCGCTGGACAAGTTCTTCGGGCGGAAACCGGGCCCGGCGGGTCGTCCGGCGTCACCGGAGGTGTTCCGGCGGCGGATCCTGGATGCATTCGGTGCTCTCGCTACATATTCGGAGTCCAGTCTGGAGAGTGTGGCGCTGGCCACGGCGAGCCCCGACGAGCTGAATCGCGGTTTTCGCCGGCTCGACCATGCTGAGCAGCAGGTGCTCGCGCTGCGGTTCGGTCCCGGTGGTTCGCTGGACAAGGTTGCCACGGCGCGAGGTCTGACGGTGAATCTCGTCGGCACTCTGGTGGAGCGTGCGCTGGTTCGGTTGTCGGAGGCGGTTGCCGCAGCGAAGCATCCCGCGTTGGCGGTGCTGTGGCAGGACCGGCGCGTGGATCCAGAGCTGTTCCACGTGGCGGTGGAGGTCATTGCGGCGCATCAGGAGAACGCCGATGTGTTCTGGGCTTCGCTGGGATCGCTGGGCGACGCGCAGCGAACCTGCCTCGAGCTGTTTCTGGCCGGGCGGAATCCGGACGAGATCGCCGCCGAGATGGAGACCACCCGGGCAGAGGTCAAGACGTTGCGGGCCCACGTCATCCGGCGGTCGCTCATGCTGCTCTCTGACGGCCGTGAGTGGAAGGCGCCTGGGGAGTGGGGCGCCGATACGACCGCTGAGATGGTGATTTCGGCGCTGCGTTCGCACGCCGTCCGCCGGACGGTGCGGATGCTCGATAAGGAGCCCGTGGTTGCCTGGATCACCGCCGATGAGGCGTTGGATTTCTTCGAGGTACTCCAGCGGGTGGAGCCGACCGTATTGCGGGATGCCCTACGACGCAAGCAGTTGGGCTCTGGGGAAGCCGAGGTCTTCCGACGTCGGTTCCTGTGGGGACGCACCGTCTCCGAGACGGCGGCCGAGCTGGGGATTCCGGAAAGTCGGGTTGAGAGCCTTCAAGTCACCGCCGCGGCCTTGTTGGCCAGGAAGTTCGCCGGTGTCAGGACGGTCAGAGGGCTCGAGGCGAGGATTGTCGCGGGGTGGCTCGAGAAGCCCAGTGCTTTCCATACTTGTCTCGGCAGGCTCGTTCCCCAGCAGCGGGTCTGCGTTGAGCGACTGCTATTGGGATGGTCGCACGAACAGATCGCTGAGGAGCTGGGCCGCGAAACCGAAACGATCTCGCATGTCCGGCATACAGCTCACCGTCGCCTGATCCAATTGCTCTCGGTTCCGCCTGTCGACAGCCCGGAGCTGGTGGACGAAACTCACGAGGACGACATTGTCCAGCAGCGGATTTCGGACGCATACGCCGCAGTTGAGTGGCGTTCGGAGTCGAGTTTAGAAGGCATGGCGCTGGCCGAGGCGACGGGGAGGGAGTTGAATCGCGGTTTCCTTCGGCTCCACCGTTTCCAGCAGGAAGTGCTTGTGCGGCGCTTTCGGGATGGGGCTTCGGTAGCGGAAGTCGCCGTGGCGCTGGGTCTGGAGGTGGACCTTTTCGGGGTACTGGAAGGTCTTGCCGTTGTTCGCTTGGCCGAGGGGATCGCGGCGGAGAAGCATCCCGCGTTGGCGGTCGTGTGGAGGGACCCGCGTGCGGCTCCGGAATTGTTCCATGCTGCGGCGGTTGTTGTTGCAGCGCAACTGGATAACGGTGATGGTCTCTGGGACTCTTTGCGAGAGTTGACCGGTGATGCGCGGACGTGTCTCGACTTGTTCCTGCGCGGACGGGCGGTGGATGAGATCGCGACCGAGATGAAGCTCGATATTGCGGCGGCCAGGAGGTTGCGTGCCCGCGCCATCCGGCGGTCGGCGGCGGTGCTCGGCAAGATGCCCATAGGTGCATGGGTTACCGGCGAACAAGCATTGAGCATCGTGGAGGCGTTGCGCACAGTCGATCCGACCGCGGTACGGCATGCGCTGGACACCCTCGATGTCAACGAAAACAAGATCTTCCTACGGCGATTCCTGTGGAATCGCTCGAACGAAGCGATGGCGGACGAACTGGGTGTATCGGTCGGTGAAATCGAGGAAATCCAGCTCGCTTCGGCGGGACGGGTGGCCCGGAAACTGACCGGGGTCGGGGTGGTCTGGGGCGACGAGGCGAAGATCGTGGTGGCGTCGCGGACGAACAGCACGGATTTTCAGGCTTGCCTCGACCACCTCACCGCCGATGAGCGGTCCTGGATAACGCTGCGCTTGCAGGGGTGGCCGGTCACAGAGCTCGGGAATGAACTGGGCGGGCGGGTCAGAGAGAGGCAGCGGGCCGTCAGACAGTTGGTCACATTGCTGGAAGCCGATCCTGCCGACCGGGTGCCGCGGCAACAGCGACCCGCCATCGAGCGCATGGCCCGTGCGACCGCGCACGAGCGGCACGGTGATGAGGAGCTGGCGGAGCCGCTGTGTGGGGACCGTGCGGCGCTCGAGCGGCTTCGTCGTCATCTCTTGGACGCGTTCTGCGCTGTCGAGGGGCGTTCGGAGTCGAGTCCTGAAGGCGCGGCGCTGGCTGGGGCGGCGCTGGCGGGGTTCGACCGAGGTCTACGTCGGCTCGATGGTGTTCAGCGGCAGCTGATCACACTGCGGTTCCGGGACGAGCTTTCGGTCGAGCAGGTCGCGGAGGAGTTGGGTCTGGAGGTGGACCTGTGTGCGGTGTTGGAAGGTCTTGCCGTGGCTCGTCTTGGCGAAGCGATTGTGGCGGAGAAGTACCTCGCGTTGGCGGTGTTGTGGGCGGATCATCGTGAGAGCCCGGCTTTGTTCGGGGCGGCGGCGGCTGTCGTCGCGGCGCACCAGGAGAACAGCGACGGCTTCTGGGATTCGTTGCGAGAGCTGACCGACGATGCGCGGCCGTGTCTCGAGTTGTTCCTCGAAGGCCGGGAGTTGAGCCAGATCGCGACCGAGCTGGGTCTCGACATCCCGACGGCCAGGAAAGTGCGTGCGCGAGTGGTCCGGCAGTCGGCGCAATTTCTTGGCGCGAGGCCCCCGGTGACGTGGGTTACCGCAGAGCAGGCGGTGAATTTGGTGGATGTGTTGGGGTGGGTCGATCCGACCGCGGCGCGGCGCGGCGCGAGCTACACCCTGGGTCCCTCCAGACGCGAGATCGTCCGTCGGCGGTTTGTCGAAAGGCTCACTGTCGGCGAGACGGCGGCCGCGTTGGGTATTACGACACGTCGAGTCGAGGACGAGCAGCTTGCGGCGGCGGGGCCGGTGGCCCGGAACCTGTTCGGGGTCACGGTGCTCGATGCTGACGAGGCGATGATCGTGGCCGCTCGCGGTATGTCTCCGACGGTGCCAGAAGATACTTCCGATGCTTCCTCGGTGCGGGGAACGTTCCTCGGCTATGAGAACTTCGAGGAGTTGCGGGCGCTGCGGGTGGAGTTGGCCGGTCTGCTCGGGCTGGAACCCGGCCGTCTGAGCCGAGAGCCGTTGCGCTGGGCCGTTGCCATTCTGGAGAAGCAGCTGCGACATCACGCGGTCCGCTTCGAGCGGGTAGTCCACTCCGGGAACCTGCCAGAGCTAGGGCAGTGGCTCGGGCGCCGGGCGCTCCTGGAGGAGGGCGGCCTCTCCGGGGTCTCGTCAGGTACGGACGCGACTCGGTTGACGGGGGACGCACAGCGACAGCACGTCGATTCGGCGCGGGAGCTGAAGCGGTTGCTTGCCACGCGGAGGCTGGAACTGCCGACAGTCGTTCCGCAGCCACCCGGACCTTTGGCCCAACTGCGGCACTTGAATGAGATAGCGGGGCGGAGCCAGGTGCCCGCGCCGACTCGGCTTGTCGAACTCATCGAGTCGTTCTTCGCGCTGGACAGTCAGGAATTGGACCGTCACCCCACGACGGCGGACGTGGCCGAGTTGGCCGGGGTTCATCGTTCGACGGCCTGGAAGATTCTTGCCGGGAGTGGTCCGGTGTTGACGGAGCCGGGGCAGCGGGTTCTGGTGGCGGCGTTGTGGTTGGGGTATCCGGTTTCCGATGAGTTGCGGGCGGAGGTGGATCCGGAGTTCGCTGCGCGGAGGTTCACTCCGGGGCGGTTCGACGATGGCCGGTTCGTTCCCGGCGAGTTCGTTCCTCAACCGAGCTTTGATGCGATTGCGCGCGCAGCCCATGTGCACCGAACTGTAGTCAGTGCGGTGCTCAACCAGGCTGGTGACGTTGCCGCGGAGACGAAACGTCTGGTGTCGGCGGCGGCGGAAGAACTCAGGTACTGGCATCCGAAGCCTCCGGTTGACATCGAACAGATTCGAACGCTGAAGGTCGAACTGGCCGAATTGCTGGGGGTCGAGCCACAGCAGGTGAACAGGGAGAAAGTTACGGCCGCGTCGACGCGGGTCAACCGACCGGGTCTGCCGGACGCCACTCGCCTGGTCGAACTGGCCGAGCGTTTCCTCGAATTCGGTGACTGGGAATTGGCGAGGAAACCCACGCTCTTCCATGTGGCCGAGTTGGCCGGGGTGGGTCGTTTGACGGCCCAGCGGGTTCTCGCCGGGAGTGGTCCGGTGTTGACGGAGCCGGGGCAGCGGGTTCTGGTGGCGGCGTTGTGGTTGGGGTATCCGGTTTCCGATGAGTTGCGGGCGGAGGTGGATCCGGAGTTCGCGGCGCGGAGGTTCACTCCGGGGCGGTTCGACGATGGCCGGTTCGTCCGGGGGATGTTCGACCCGCAGCCCACGCAGGCCGAGGTCGCCCGAGCAGTCGGCGTGGACAACAGTGTGGTCACCCGCGTGTTCGATGGGCTCCGTGATGTCGCCGCGGAGACGAAGCGTCTGGTGTTCGAGGCGGCCGAAGAACTCGGCTACTGGCATCCGAGACCGGTCGATGTCGAACAGATCCGGGCCATGAAGATCGAACTGGCCGAACTACTGCGAGTGCCACCGCAGCAGGTGACTTGGGAAAGCGTCACAACCGCGTTGGGGCAGATCCGTGACCGCCCTGGTTCGCGGAAGAACATTCGCTTGATCGAATTGGCTGGGCGTTTCCTCGAATTCGGCGACTGGGAGTTGGTCCGGCAACCCACACTCGCCGATGTGGTCGAGTTGACCGGGGTGTCCGAGATGACCGCTCGACATGTGTTGGCTGGGGATGGTCCGGTGTCGACGGAGCGTGGGCAGCGGGTTTTGGTGGCGGCGTTGTGGTTGGGATATCCGGTTTCCGACGAGCTGCTTGGCGTCGTGGATCCGGTGTTCGCGGCGCGGAGGTTCACTCCGGGGCATTTTGTGGCGGGCCGGTTTGTCCGGGGGACGTTCGCCCCACAGCCCACACAAGCGGAGGTGACGCAGGCAGTCGGCGTGTCTGAACGCACGTTCAGGCGCGTGCTGGCTGGGGCCGATATCGGTGTGGAAACCAAGCGCGAGGTGCTCGCGAAAATCGCGGAACTCGACTGGTGGTATCCGCGCGGACGGCACGCTGGTTTGGTAGATCCGTCACTGGCGCAGTGGAACTCGACGTCGGCGGGAGACACCGACGGGTCCGGGTCCTGGCTGTACCTGCTGAACCTGTGTGGTCC